>NZ_JBYOKH010000013.1:0-130707 GCF_057799415.1 Achromobacter sp. 18P8.1.1
CAGAGGGAGCGCTTCGGTGGCGTCGGTCAGTCCGCTTCGTCGATCCAGGCCATCTGGATGGCCTCCAGGATCTTCTCGCCGCAATGGGCGGGGTCGTCGCTGAATTCAGGCAAGGCCATGACCCATTCGCGCAGTTGCGTAAAACGCAGCGTCTTGGGGTCTACGTCCGGATGCGCGTCGACCAGCGCGGCGGCAATGTCGTAGGTGTCGGTCCACTTCATCAATGGCCCTCTTTGGCGTGGTTGATGGTGTACTTGGGAATCTCGACCGTCAGGTCGGTATCGGTCACCAACGCCTGGCACGACAGGCGCGACGTCGGGGTCAGGCCCCAGGCCTTGTCCAGCAAGTCCTCTTCGTCGTCCGTCGCGTCTTCCAGCGCGGAATAACCTTGCTTGATCACCACGTGACAGGTCGTGCACGCGCACGACAGCTCGCATGCGTGTTCGATGTCGATGTGGTTGTCCAGCAGGACACGGCAGATCGACACGCCCTTGGGCGCGTCTTCGATCACGGCGCCCTCGGGGCAGTAATCGGGATGAGGCAATACAGTCAGTTTCGGCATACGTCTAATCAGGCGATCTCATCAAGTTTGCGGCCCGCCAGTGCGGCACGGATGCTGCGGTCCATCCGCCGCGCGGCAAAGTCGTCGGTCGCAGCCGACAGCGCTTGCACCGCGTCTTTCACCGTGTCCACGTCCTGCGCGGACTGCGCGGCAATGGCGGCCTGCAGGCATTCGTCAACATGCTTGCGTTCTTCCGCGTCCAGCAGGTCACCGTCGACGGCCAGGGCCGCCTGCACGGATTCCACCAACTGGCGCGCATCCACTTGCTGCTCGCGCAGCATGCGGGCGCGTGCGTCCGTATCGGCCTGCGCCACGCTGTCGGCCAGCATCTGCGCAATCTCGTCGTCGGTCAGCCCGTACGACGGCTTGACCGACACGGCGGCCTCGACGCCCGTGCTTTGTTCGCGGGCAGTCACGCTCAGCAGGCCATCCGCATCCACCTGGAAGGTCACACGAATGCGCGCGGCGCCCGCCACCATCGGGGGGATGCCACGCAGCTCGAACCGGGCCAGCGAACGCGAATCCGCCACCAGGTCGCGCTCGCCCTGCACCACATGGATGCTCATGGCCGTCTGGCCATCCTTGAACGTCGTGAATTCCTGGGCGCGGGCGACAGGAATGGTGCTGTTGCGCGGAATCACGCGCTCGACCAGCCCACCCATGGTTTCCAGCCCCAGCGACAGCGGAATCACATCCAGCAGCAGCCAGTCTTCGCCCGGCGCGCGATTGCCTGCCAGCAGGTTGGCCTGCAAGGCGGCGCCCAGCGCCACCACCTGATCCGGGTCCAGATCGGTCAACGGTTCCGTGCCGAATACACGGCCAACGGCGGCGCGCACGACGGGCATGCGCGTTGCGCCACCCACCATCACCACACCGCGCACATCGACCGCCTTCAACGACGCATCGCGCAGCGCGCGGCGCGCGCAATCCAGCGTACGCTCTACCAGCGGTTGCGCCAGTGCCTCGAATTCCGCGCGCGTCAGCACGACGTCGACGTCGCGCCCGTCCGCCAGCGTCAACTTCAGGTCGGCGGATTCGGCATCGGACAACGCTTCGCGCGCAGCCCGCGCCGCCATCAACAGCCCGCGTCGGTCGGCCGGCGAGAACTCGCCAGCGGCAAGCTTGGCCACGGCGTGGTCGGCAATCAAGGCGTCGAAGTCGTCGCCGCCCAACGCCGTATCGCCGCCGGTGGAGATCACTTCGAACACGCCTTGGGTCAGGCGCAAAATGGAAATATCGAAGGTGCCGCCGCCCAGGTCGTACACGGCATACACGCCTTCCGAGGCGTGGTCCAGGCCATAGGCGATCGCCGCGGCCGTGGGTTCATTCAGCAGGCGCAAGACATTCAGGCCGGCCAGTCGGGCGGCGTCGCGCGTGGCCTGGCGCTGGGCGTCGTCAAAATACGCCGGCACGGTGATGACCGCGCCCACCAGGTCGTCGCCCAGGACGTCTTCGGCACGCTGGCGCAACACCGCCAGGATCTGTGCCGACACCTCGACCGGGCTCAGGTCGCCCTGCGCCGTGCGGATGCGCACCATGCCGGGCGCGTCCACGAATTCATACGGCGCACGCGTGGCGCGCGCCTCTTCCAGCGAACGGCCCATGAAGCGCTTCACGGACACGACGGTATTCAACGGGTCTTCGGCCTGCTGAGCCAGCGGCTCGCGGCCGGTGGTGACTTTGCCACCCGGGAAATAGCGCACGGCCGAAGGCAGCAAGGCATGGCCTTCTGCATCAGGCAGCACTTCGGCGACGCTGCTGCGCACGGCCGCGACCAGAGAATTGGTAGTGCCCAGATCGATCCCCACCGCCAGCTTGCGCTGGTGCGGCGCGGGCGACTCGCCGGGCTCGGATATCTGCAATAAAGCCATGATTGTATTTTTCTGCTCAGTAGGCGGCGAAATCCGGGCGCCTGCTTCAGGCGCCCCAACGCGGCTTGGACTATCCGGCGGGCTGCGCGTGCGCCAGCTCTTCCGCCAGCTTTTCCACGAACATCCATTCCCGGATCTTCAGCCCGGCAGTCGCGTAGTCGCGCTCGTTGTCCAGCAGACGCGTCAGCGTGGCGCGCATCGCAGTGCGCGCCGCTTCCAACTCCGTCTGCAAGGCGGCCAGGGCATCGGCGTCGTCGCGCGCATCGTCCAGCATCTCGCGCCAGGTCATCTGCTGCATCAGGAAAGCCGTGTCCATGGACGTATTGCTTTCGGTCTGCAGATCAATGCCTGCCTGCTCACACAGGTAACGTGCGCGCAGCAAGGGATCCCGCAGCACGCGGTACGCCTCGTTCGCGCGCGCCGCCCACTGCATGGCCACGCGGCGCTCCGCGGGGCTGGCCGTAGCATAACGGTCGGGATGCACTTGCGCGGCGACAGCACGCCACGCGGACTCCAACGCTTGCGCGTCCAGGTCAAAGCGTGCCGGCAAGCCGAACAGGCTGAAGTGGTCGTCTCCAGCCAAGACTTACACCGTGAACGACTCGCCGCAGCCGCAGGTCGCCTTTTCGTTGGGGTTGCGGAACTTGAAACCTTCGTTCAGGCCTTCGCGGGCATAGTCCAGCTCGGTGCCATCCAGGTAAGCCAGGCTCTTCGGGTCAATGAAGACCTTCACGCCGAAGCTTTCGAACACGGCGTCTTCCGGCGCCGAGTCGTCCACGTATTCCAACTTGTAGGCCATGCCGGAGCAGCCCGTCGTCCTAACGCCGAGCCGCAAGCCAATACCCTTTCCGCGCTTCTGCAAGTAGCGCCCGATATGGGTGGCAGCCTGTTGGGTCAGGGTAACGGACATGATCAGCCTGCCACCGCTTCGGCCGGAACCGAGTGCTTTTCTTTGTAGTTCTGCACCGCGGCCTTGATCGCGTCTTCGGCCAGGATGGAACAGTGAACTTTCACCGGCGGCAATGCCAGTTCTTCAGCGATCTGCGTGTTGCGGATGTTCATCGCCTGGTCCAGCGTCTTGCCCTTGACCCATTCGGTCACGAGCGAGCTGGAAGCGATGGCCGAACCGCAGCCGTAGGTCTTGAAGCGCGCGTCTTCGATCACGCCGGCTTCATTCACCTTGATCTGCAGCTTCATGACGTCGCCACAGGCGGGTGCGCCGACCATGCCGGTACCGACCGACTCGTCCGACTTGTCGAACGAACCGACGTTGCGCGGGTTTTCGTAGTGATCCAGAACTTTGGTGCTGTAAGACATGTTATTTCTCCACGTATTTCTTGGCGCGGGCGCTTAGTGCGCGGCCCACTGCACGGTGTTCAAGTCAACGCCTTCCTTGGCCATTTCCCAAAGCGGCGACATGTCGCGCAGCTTGCCCACGCGGCTCTTGAGCAATTCAATGGCGAAGTCCACTTCCTTTTCGGTCGTGAAGCGGCCCAGGGTGAAACGAATAGAGCTGTGCGCCAACTCGTCGTTGCGGCCCAGCGCGCGCAGCACGTAGGACGGCTCCAGGCTGGCCGAGGTGCAGGCCGAACCGCTGGACACGGCCAGTTCCTTGATCGCCATGATCAGGGACTCGCCTTCGACATAGTTGAAGCTGACATTCAGGTTGTGCGGAACGCGCTGGTCCATGTCGCCGTTGAGGTAGACCTCTTCGATTTGCGACAGGCCATTCCAGAGACGATCGCGCAACATGCGGATGCGCTCGTTCTCGGTGCCCATTTCTTCACGGGCCAGGCGGAACGCTTCGCCCATGCCGACGATCTGGTGCGTGGCCAGCGTGCCCGAGCGGAAACCGCGCTCGTGGCCGCCGCCGTGCATTTGCGCTTCGATGCGGATGCGCGGCTTGCGGCGAACATACAGCGCGCCGATGCCCTTGGGGCCATAGGTCTTGTGCGCCGAGAACGACATCAGGTCGACCTTCAGCTTTTGCAGGTCGATTTCCACCTTGCCCGTCGCCTGAGCGGCGTCCACGTGGAAGATGATGCCCTTTTCACGGCAGATCTCGCCCAGCGTCTCGATATCCTGGACCACGCCGATCTCGTTGTTCACCATCATCACCGACACCAGCACGGTATCGGGGCGCAGCGCGGCCTTGAAGGTATCCAGGTCGATCAGGCCATCGTCTTTCACATTCAGATACGTGACGTCGAAGCCTTGGCGTTCGAGCTCGCGACAGGTATCCAGTACCGCCTTGTGTTCGGTCTTGACGGTGATGATGTGCTTGCCGCGTTCCGCGTAGAAGTTCGCGGCGCCCTTGATGGCCAGGTTGTCGGATTCGGTGGCGCCAGAGGTCCAGACGATCTCGCGCGGGTCGGCGTTGACCAGCTTGGCAACTTCTTCGCGGGCGCGCTCAACGGCTTCTTCGGAATCCCAGCCGAACGAGTGGCTGCGCGATGCCGGGTTGCCGAAGTTCTCGTACAGCCAAGGCACCATCTTGTCCACGACGCGGGGGTCAACGGGCGTCGTGGCCGAATAGTCAAAATAAATCGGGCGGGTGGTCATATCTACAACTCCTGATACTGCTTATACGGTGGCATTGGCGGCGACGGTCGTGGTCGGGGCGTTGGCGGCGGCGTTCGTGCCCCCTACCCGATTCACACGTACCGCGCAGGCCTGCGCTTGATTGTTGGCTTCCTGCAATTGGCGCACGCGCTGCTGATCAACCAGATCTTGCAGGGACACCGAATCCAGGTAATCGACCATCTTGCGATTCAACGTGGCCCAGAGCTCGTGCGTCATGCACTTGCCCGGCTTGCCGTCGTTGCCGCTCGTACAGTCCCGTTTGCCGCCACAGCTCGTGGCGTCCAGCGGCTCATCGACCGCGAAGATGATGTCGGCAACGGTCACGTTGCGCGCAAGGCGTGCAAGCGAATAACCGCCGCCCGGGCCGCGTACGCTATCCACGAGTTCGTGGCGACGCAGTTTCCCGAACAGCTGTTCCAGATAGGAAAGCGAAATATTCTGACGCTGGCTGATGGCCGCAAGAGTGACCGGGCCGCTATGCTGCCGCATAGCCAGATCGATCATGGCAGTCACGGCGAAACGCCCTTTGGTAGTTAGCCGCATGGTGGGTTCCCTGTGATTCGGCAATGGCCGCCAGCGAATCTAGCGGTCAATACCCGAGTAATTGGCTCAAGTATAGCCTATTCCCGACTAATTTGGTATGGCTCCCGGCTAGAAAAAACCGCGCATGTGCGCGGTTTTTTCACTGCCAAGTACGCCGAGAGCCGCTCAGTGGGCGGCTCTACGGCCTAGACGGTCACGCCGCCTGGTACTGGGTAGCGCGCTTACGGACCAGTTCAAGAACACCCTGACAGGCGTCTTCCAGATAATCGAGCACCTTGCCGAAACCATCGGCACCGCCATAGTACGGGTCAGGCACGGTGGCCTCCTCGAACTCATTGGCAAAGCGCATCAGCAGCATCAATTTGTGCTGATAGGTTTTGGGGCACTGCTGCTGCATGGCGGACAGATTGTCCCAGTCCATGGCGAGGATAAGATCAAAGTCGCGGAAATCTTCCGCGGTGACCTGACGCGCCTCACAGTGCGTGATCTCGTAGCCGCGCTTACGCGCCGCAGCCTGCGCCCGGGCATCAGGCGCCTCGCCGATATGAAACGCGTGCGTGCCCGCGGAGTCGATGCGAACAACATCGCCCAAACCCGCGTCGTTCACCAAATGGCGAAACACGCCCTCTGCGCTCGGCGAGCGACAGATATTGCCCATGCAAACGAAAAGTACCTTGGTCATCATGGAAGTAAGTGTGCGGGAAAACCCGAGATAAGGCAAGCTTTTTTTGCAATTATCCGATTGGATAAGGGCTGCCGAATATCCGGACTATTGTCATTGAAATCAATGAGTTAAGCGGATATTCAGTCGCAGGAAACAGGCTCGGATCCCGGGGATTCACGAAGATTGTGAAGCCGCAATTGCAACATTGCGGGTTTTACACATTTTCAGGAAGGCGTCAGCAAACAGACACGTTTTGATACGTGCTTTGCTACACCGCCCCATCCAGGAGCACCCGTTGCTTCAAGGCCGTCAAGGCATCGCGGGCGGCAGCGGCCTGCTCGAACTCCAGGTTCCGGGCATGGTCCATCATCAGCTTTTCCAGGCGCTTGAGTTCGCGCGCCAGGGCCTTTTCGTCCTTCAGGAATTCCGCCGGCACGGCGGCTTCCAGCGCATCGTGCTGAACCGGGGCGACGATACCGTCGATCAGTTCGCGCACCGCCTTCTGCACCCCGCGGGCCGTAATGCCGTTGTCGATGTTGAATTGCAACTGCTTGGCGCGGCGACGGCTGGTTTCCTCCATTGCGCGCTGCATCGAATCCGTAATGCGGTCGGCGTACAGGATGGCGTGGCCGTTCAGATTGCGCGCCGCGCGGCCAATGGTCTGGATCAGGCTGCGCTCGGAACGCAGGAAACCTTCCTTGTCCGCATCCAGGATGGCCACCAGCGACACTTCGGGGATGTCCAGCCCTTCACGCAGCAGGTTGATCCCCACCAGCACGTCGAACGTGCCCAGGCGCAGGTCGCGCAGGATTTCCACGCGTTCCACCGTGTCGATGTCGGAGTGCAGATAGCGCACCTTCACCCCGTGCTCGCTCAGGAAGTCCGTCAGGTCTTCCGCCATGCGCTTGGTCAGGGTAGTGACCAGCACACGCTCGCCCAGCGACACGCGCGCCTTGATCTGGCCCAGCAGGTCGTCCACCTGGGTGCGGGCCGGCAACACCTCAACCAAGGGATCGACGAGCCCCGTGGGCCGCACCACCTGCTCGACCACGTTGTCCGCGTGCTCTTTCTCGTAGGCGGCCGGCGTGGCCGACACGAAAACGCACTGGCGCATCCGCGTTTCGAACTCCTCGAGCTTGAGCGGCCGGTTATCCAGCGCCGATGGCAGGCGAAAGCCGTACTGCACCAGGGTTTCCTTGCGCGAGCGGTCGCCGCGGTACATGCCGCTCAGCTGCCCGATGGTGACGTGGCTTTCGTCGATGAACATCAACGCGTCCGACGGCAGGTAATCGATCAGCGTGGGCGGAGGATCCCCCGGCGCCGCGCCGGACAGGTGCCGCGAGTAGTTTTCGATGCCCTTGCAGAAACCCAGCTCCTGCAGCATCTCCAGGTCGAACCGGGTGCGTTGCTCCAGCCGTTGCGCCTCAACCAGATGACCGTCGTCGACGAAGCGCTTGACGCGTTCGCGCAGTTCTTCCTTGATGGTCTCGATGGCGCGCAGGACGGTGTCGCGCGGGGTCACATAGTGCGAGCCGGGGTAGACGGTGAACCGCGGCAACTTCTGGCGGATGCGGCCGGTCAGCGGGTCGAAGAGCTCCAGGCTTTCGATCTCGTCGTCGAACAGCGTCAGGCGCAGCGCGAGTTCGGCGCTTTCCGCCGGAAAGATGTCAATGGTCTCGCCACGCACCCGGAAGACGCCCCGGGTGAATTCCGCGTCGTTGCGCGTGTATTGCATCGCCACCAGGCGGGCCAGGATCTCGCGGCGGGAAATCTGGTCCCCGCTGCGCAGGATCAGGACCATCGCGTGATAGTCGCCCGGGTTACCAATACCGTAGATGCACGACACCGTGCCCACGATGATTGTGTCCCGACGCTCCAAGAGGCTCTTGGTGGCCGACAACCGCATCTGCTCGATGTGTTCATTGATGGACGAATCCTTTTCAATGAACAGGTCGCGCGTGGGCACGTAGGCCTCGGGCTGGTAGTAATCGTAGTAAGAGACGAAATACTCGACGGCGTTCTTGGGGAAGAACTCCCGCATTTCAGCGTAAAGCTGCGCCGCCAGCGTCTTATTGGGGGCCAGTACCAATGCGGGCCGCCCCATCCGGGCGATCACGTTGGCCATGGTGTAGGTCTTGCCCGATCCCGTCACGCCCAGCAACGTCTGGAACATGAGGCCATCTTCGACCCCCTGCGTCAGGCCGTCGATGGCCGCGGGCTGGTCGCCTGCAGGAGGATAAGGCTGATAAAGCTGAAACGGGCTGTCCGGATACTCGACGAATCCGGGCTTCACTTCCAGCCCCGGCACGGACGCAGCCGATGCCGACGCCGCCGTCAGATCCGCAGCGAGATCATCATTCAGATCTCCCGCGCTGCTCGGGTCTATTGGGCTCTTGGGCATGCTAGACTGTTCCAGGGTAAACCCCCCATTATCCACAGCACACCGTACTGCGTCCACCCATCCTCATCAGAGTCCCATGAGCAACCTTTTCGATTCCGTCGAACTCGCGCCGCGCGACCCCATTCTTGGTCTGAACGAACAATTCAACGCGGATACGCGTCCCGGTAAAGTCAACCTGGGCGTGGGCGTGTACTACGACGATCAGGGACGGATCCCCCTGCTGGGCGCCGTACGCAAAGCCGAAACCGCCCGCATCGAGGCCGCCGCCGCACGCGGCTACCTGCCGATCGAAGGCATCGCCGGCTACAACCAGGGCGCTCAAGCGCTGCTGCTGGGCAAAGAATCCCCGTTGGCCGCCGCCGGCCGCGTTCTGACCACCCAGGCTCTGGGCGGCACGGGCGCGCTGAAGATCGGCGCCGACTTCCTGCGCCAGTTGCTGCCGACCTCCAAGGTCCTGATCAGCAACCCCAGCTGGGAAAACCACCGTGCCCTGTTCGAGCGCGCCGGCTTCGAAGTCGGCACCTACTCGTACTACGACGCCGGCACCCGCGGCCTGAATTTCGACGCCATGCTGGCGGACCTGAAGGCCGCACCGGCCAAGACCGTCGTCGTGCTGCACGCGTGCTGCCATAACCCGACCGGCGTGGACCCCACCGCCGACCAGTGGAAGCAGATCGCCGCCGTCGTGAAGGAAAACAATCTGGTCCCGTTCCTCGACATCGCCTACCAGGGCTTTGGCGAAGGCTTGACGGAAGATGCCTCGGTCGTGCGCCTGTTCGCCGACCTGGACATGACCATGTTCATCAGCTCGTCGTTCTCGAAGTCGTTCTCGCTGTACGGCGAACGCGTGGGCGCACTGACGGTCGTGGCTGGCAGCAAGGAAGAAGCCACCCGCGTGCTGAGCCAGCTGAAGCGCGTCATCCGCACCAACTACTCCAACCCGCCCACCCATGGCGGCACGGTGGTGTCGACGGTGCTGAACACGCCGGAACTCTTCGCCATGTGGGAAGAAGAACTGGCCGGCATGCGCGACCGCATCCGCCTGATGCGCAAGCAACTGGTCGAGAAGATCAAGGAACACGGCGGCAAGCAGGACTTCAGCTTCGTCCTGCAGCAACGCGGCATGTTCTCTTATTCGGGCCTGACCGCCGCGCAAGTGGATCGCCTGCGTGAAGAGCACGGCGTCTACGCCGTTTCCAGCGGCCGCATCTGCGTCGCCGCCCTGAACAGCGGCAACATCGACAAGGTTGCCGCCGGCATCGCCGCCGTGCTGTAACCCAGAGCTTGGGCCATCTGGCCTGATTGCTGAAAAAGCGGAGCCTTCGGGCTCCGTTTTGCTAAAGGGGCCCTGGACTGGCTTGCTTTTTTGCGCTACGTCCCCCAGAATGGCGCTGTATATATGTACAGTCCGCTCGCACCGGATCATCGCCATGGCCAGCAAACTTACAGATCGCCAGCAACAAATCCTGGACCTCATCCGGCAAACCGTCACGCGCACCGGCTTCCCGCCGACGCGTGCCGAAATCGCCCAGGCCCTGGGTTTCCGTTCGCCCAACGCGGCGGAAGACCATCTCAAGGCATTGGCCCGCAAGGGCGCCATCGAGCTTACCGCCGGCGCCTCGCGGGGCATCCGCCTGAAGGACGGCGCCTCCGCCTCTTCGCAGGCTTCCCTGCCCATACCCTCGCTGGCGCAGCTGCTGCTGCCGCTGGTGGGCCGCGTCGCCGCCGGCAGCCCCATTCTTGCCGCTGAACACGTCGAACGCGAAGTGGGCGTCGACCCCCACCTGTTCGCGCAAGCGCCCGACTACCTGTTGAAGGTGCGCGGCATGAGCATGCGTGACGCCGGCATCCTCGAAGGGGATCTGCTGGCCGTGAAGAAGGCCTCTGAAGCCCGCAACGGCCAGATCGTCGTGGCCCGCCTGGGCGACGACGTCACCGTCAAGCGCCTGCAGCGCACCAACGGGCATATCGAGCTTCTGCCCGAAAACCCGGACTTCCAGACCATCGTGGTGGAAGCCGACCAGGAATTCGCACTGGAAGGCATTGCGGTTGGCCTGATCCGCACGCACGCGCTGCACTAGCCCGCGATCTTCTTCAAAGCCTCTGGCGCCAACGCGCCCTTGGCGCAAAAGAAAAACCCCGCCGCAGCGGGGTTTTTCATTGGGCGCCCTCTTTCGAAGGCGCCCTTGGGGTCGTGATCAGTGCTTGAGCACCGGATCGGTCGAACCCGGCTCAGCCGGCTTGGCCACCAGGGGCTCCTTTACCGCTTCTTCCTCAGCCAGCGGCTCAGGCAGGCGTTCCAGGGCCAGTTCCAGCACCTTGTCGATCCAACGGACCGGCACGATCTCAAGGTGGTTCTTGACGTTGTCCGGGATCTCCGCCAAGTCCTTGACGTTTTCTTCCGGGATCAAGACCGTCTTGATGCCGCCGCGGTGCGCAGCCAGCAGCTTTTCCTTCAGGCCGCCGATCGGCAGCACTTCGCCGCGCAGCGTGATCTCGCCGGTCATGGCAACATCGGCACGCACCGGGATGCGCGACAAAGCCGAAACCATGGCGGTCGTGATCGCGATACCCGCGGACGGACCGTCCTTGGGGGTCGCGCCTTCCGGCACGTGCACGTGCATGTCGTGCTTCTCGAAGACGCTGTCAGCAAACCCCAGACGGCGGGCACGCGAGCGCACCACCGTACGAGCCGCCTCGACCGACTCCTTCATCACATCGCCGAGCGAACCCGTGCGCTGGATGACGCCCTTGCCGGGCATGTCCGCGACTTCGATCGTCAGCAGGTCGCCACCGACTTCCGTCCACGCCAGGCCGGTCACCTGACCGATCTGGTTTTCCTTTTCGGCCATGCCGAAGGTGTAGCGGCGCACGCCCAGGTAGTCGCTCAGGTTTTCACCCGTGACATTGACCGGCTTGACCTCAAAGGTCTTGCCTTCGGCCTTGGCGCGATCGGTCTGGGTCAGCAATTGCTTGATGACCTTGCGGCAGATCTTGCCCACTTCGCGTTCGAGCGCACGCACACCGGCTTCGCGGGTGTAGTAGCGCACGATGTCGCGCAGCGCGGAATCGTCCACCGTCAGCTCGCTGTCCTTCACGCCGTTGTTCTTCATCAGCTTGGGCAGCAGATGGTCGCGGCCGATATGGATCTTTTCCTCTTCCGTGTAACCGGACAGGCGGATCACTTCCATACGGTCGAGCAGCGCCGGCGGAATGTTCAGCGTGTTGCTGGTGGCCACGAACATGACGTCCGACAGGTCGAAGTCGACTTCGATGTAGTGGTCCTGGAACGTGTGGTTCTGTTCCGGATCCAGCACTTCGAGCAGCGCCGACGAGGGGTCGCCACGGAAATCCATGCCCAGCTTGTCGATTTCATCAAGCAGGAACAGCGGATTGCGCACGCCGACCTTCGACATGTTCTGAACGATCTTGCCCGGCATGGAGCCGATGTACGTCCGGCGGTGGCCACGAATCTCGGCCTCGTCGCGAACGCCGCCCAAGGCCATGCGCACGAACTTGCGGTTCGTCGCCTTGGCGATGGATTGGCCCAGGGAGGTCTTACCCACGCCCGGAGGTCCAACCAGGCACAGGATCGGGGCCTTCACCTTGTCCACGCGCTGTTGCACGGCAAGATACTCGAGGATGCGTTCCTTGACCTTTTCCAGACCGTAGTGGTCGTTGTCCAGCACCGTCTCGGCATTGGCGATCGAGTTGTTGATCTTGCTCTTCTTCCTCCAGGGGAGGTTGATGAGCGTATCGATGTAGTTGCGCACCACGGTGGCTTCGGCCGACATGGGCGACATGAGCTTGAGCTTCTTGAGCTCGGCATCGGCCTTCTTGCGCGCCTCTTTGGGCATGTGGGCAGCGATGATCTTCTTTTCAAGCTCTTCGATGTCCGCGCCCTCTTCGCCTTCGCCCAACTCCTTCTGAATGGCCTTGACCTGCTCATTCAGGTAGTAGTCGCGCTGGCTCTTTTCCATCTGCTTCTTCACGCGGCCGCGAATCCGCTTCTCGACCTGGAGGATGTCGATTTCGGTTTCGAGCTGGGTAAGCAGACCTTCAAGGCGCTCGGACGTGCCGACGATCTCGAGCATCTTCTGTTTCTGCTCGAGCTTCAGCGGAAGATGCGCGGCGATCGTGTCGGCCAGGCGACCGGCATCATCGATGCCAGCCAACGAGGTCAGGATCTCCGGGGGGATCTTCTTGTTGAGCTTTACGTATTGTTCGAACTGGGCAACGATCGCGCGGCGCAACGCCTCGGTCTCGGAGCCTTGCATGGCGTCCGGCTCGATCGGCGTCACCTGGCAGGTGAAGTGCGAATCGGCGTCTTCAATGCTGTTGATGCGGGCACGCTGGGTACCTTCGACCAGCACCTTGACGGTGCCGTCGGGCAGCTTGAGCATTTGCAGGATGCCGGCTACGCAACCAATCTCGTAGACGTCTTCGGGGGTGGGGTCATCTTTGCCGGCGGACTTTTGGGCCACGAGCATGATGCTTTTGCCCGCTTCCATCGCAACCTCGAGCGCGCGAATAGAGCGCGGACGGCCGACGAACAGCGGGATGACCATGTGCGGGAACACCACGACATCGCGAAGTGGGAGCAGGGGCAGGTCGATCGGGTCGGAAGGCAGGGTCTGGCTGGCAGACATAGGAGGTTCCTCGGTATGACTCGGCGTATCGGGGACAGGAGGCCCGGGTATACCCCGAGCTATCCACGTCAGTTACGTCTGTTATGGGAACAATAGCCGAAAATTCAAGATCCCGGCGGTCCGATAAACAAAAGGCAAAAAAAAATGCCCCTGCGGGCCGCCAGGAAGGAAAAAAACCCGTTACAGGAACGGGTTTTGTTGAAATATCAGGCTGCGGCGTCGCGGACTTCTCCGCGGTCCGGCTTTTCCGTTTCGCCGGCTTCGTCGGCGTAGATCAGCAGGGGCTTGCCTTCACCTTCAATGGCGTTCTCGTCCACCACGACACGCTTGACGTTGCCTTGGGACGGCAACTCGTACATGGTGTCCAGCAGCGTCTGCTCGATGATCGAGCGCAGGCCACGGGCGCCGGTCTTGCGCTTGAGCGCCTTACGGGCAATGGCCTTCAATGCGGCTGGCCGCAGGTCCAGCTCGGCGCCTTCCATCGCGAACAGCTTCTGGAATTGCTTGAGCAAGGCGTTCTTGGGCTCGGTCAGGATCTGCACCAGGGCCGCTTCGTCCAGCTCGTCCAGCGTGGCGACGACAGGCAGGCGGCCAACCAGTTCAGGGATCAGGCCGAACTTGATCAGATCTTCGGGTTCGACTTCCGAGAACAGTTCGCCCACGCCGCGTTCCGACTTGGCGCGTACGGACGCCGAGAAACCGATGCCCGATTTCTCGGTGCGATCGCGGATGACCTTTTCCAGCCCGTCGAAAGCGCCGCCGACGATGAACAGGATGTTCGTCGTGTCGACCTGGACGAAGTCCTGGTTGGGGTGCTTGCGGCCGCCCTGCGGGGGCACCGAGGCAACCGTGCCTTCGATCAGCTTGAGCAAGGCCTGCTGCACGCCCTCGCCCGAGACGTCGCGGGTGATGGACGGGTTGTCGGACTTGCGGGAAATCTTGTCGATTTCGTCGATGTAGATAATGGCGCGTTGCGCCTTCTCGACTTCGTAGTTGCAGTTCTGCAGCAACTTCTGAATGATGTTCTCGACGTCTTCGCCCACGTAACCGGCTTCGGTCAGCGTGGTGGCGTCAGCCATGACGAAAGGCACATTCAGCATGCGCGCCAGCGTCTGCGCCAGGAGCGTCTTGCCCGACCCGGTGGGGCCGATCAGCATGATGTTGCTCTTGGAGAGCTCGACTTCGTCACCCTTGATCTCGCCGTGACGAATGCGCTTGTAATGGTTGTAGACCGCTACGGCCAGCATGCGCTTGGGCGAGTTCTGCCCAATCACGTACTGATCCAGGAAGGTCTTGATTTCGGCCGGAGTAGGCAGTTCGGAACGAATCGCCGCGCGCGCGGTCGCTTGCGCTTCCTCGCGGATGATGTCGTTGCACAGGTCTATGCATTCATCGCAGATGAACACCGACGGACCCGCGATCAGCTTGCGGACTTCATGCTGGCTTTTATTGCAAAACGAGCAATGCAGCACTTTTGCGTCTGCCGATCCCTTTTTTTCAGGCATATTTGTTTCGTATCTCAGGTAAAGATGCGCCAGACCGGATAAAGGGTCCAGCGCATGCGCTTACTCAAACTTGATGGCAGCGGGTTTGGATCAACCGGGAAGTCAGCCTTCCGAACGGGAGGTCATCACCTTGTCCACCAGTCCATACGATACCGCATCTTCGGCGGACATGAAGTTGTCACGTTCCGTGTCCAGGCCGATACGCTCCATCGACTGGCCGGTGTTCTCGGCCAGGATCCGGTTCAGGCGTTCACGCAGGTCCAGGATCTCGCGAGCCTGGATCTGGATGTCGGACGCTTGGCCCTGGGCGCCGCCCGACGGCTGATGGATCATGATCCGCGAGTTGGGCAGCGTGAAACGCTTGCCCTTCTTGCCAGCCGCCAGGAGGAACGCGCCCATGCTGGCCGCCAGGCCGGTGCACAGGGTCGATACGTCCGGCTTGATGAACTGCATGGTGTCAAAAATGGCCATTCCCGCATACACCGACCCGCCGGGCGAGTTGATGTACAGGGAAATGTCCTTGTCAGGATTCTCCGATTCCAGGAACAGCAACTGCGCCACAACCAGGTTGGCCGTTGCGTCATTGACCGGACCCACCAGGAAAATGAGCCGTTCGCGGAGCAGACGCGAATAGATGTCGTAGGCGCGCTCGCCGCGCCCCGACTGCTCGATAACCATGGGAATGTAGCCCAGGCCGGTGGGGGTCACCGAAGACCCGCCATTCATTGCCGCATAGAAATCGGTGAATCTCTGCATAGTGTTACGCCATCCCCATCAACTGATCGAAAGGCACCTTTTCTTCGGTGACCTTGGCCTTTTCCAGCACGTGCGCGACAACGTTGTCTTCCAGCACGATAGCCTCGATTTCAGCACGACGCTGGCGGTCAGCCAGGTAATAGCTGACAACCTGAGCGGGTTGTTCGTAGTTCTCGGCGAATTCTTCAATGCGCGCGCGAACTTGCTCGGGCTTGGCTTGCAGCTGGGCTTGCTTGACCAGTTCCGACACCAGCAGGCCCAGACGGACGCGGCGTTCGGATTCGGTCGAGAAGGCTTCAGCCGGGATCGGCACGGACTCGGCGTTCGGGATGCCGCGCTGCTTGAGCTCTTCGCGGGCAGCGGCAACACGGCCTTGCACGTCGTTGTCGATCAGCGACTTCGGCACATCGAACTTGCCGGCTTCGACCAGGGCGTCCATGACGCTGGACTTGGTACGGCCAGCCGAACGGACCTTGACTTCGCGCTCGATGTTGCTGCGGATGTCGGCCTTCAGCTTTTCGATGTCGCCTTCGGCCTGGCCGAGCGACTTGGCGAATTCGCCGTTCAGTTCGGGCAGGACGCCTTCAGCCACTTCCTTGACGGTGATGGTGAATTCGGCGGTCTTGCCGGCGACTTCCACGCCTTGGTAGTCGTCAGGGAACTTCAGTTCGAAGACCTTGGTTTCGCCAGCCTTCAGGCCGCGGGCGGCTTCTTCGAATTCCGGCAGCATGCGGCCTTGGCCGAGCACGAACGGGAAGTCTTCGGCCTTGCCACCTTCGAACGGCACGCCGTCGATGGTGCCGGCGAAGTCCAGCGTGACGCGGTCGCCGTCTTGCGAGGCGCGGCCTTCACGGGCTTCGAACGTGGCGCGCTGCTTGCGCAGGACGTCCAGGGTCTGTTGGACTTCGGCGTCGGTGACGGCGGTGTCAAAACGGGTGACGGCCAGGGACGACAGGTCCGGCACGACGACTTCGGGGTAGACCTCGAACGTGGCGGTGAACGCCAGCGTGTCGTCGGTGACGCCTTCAGTCTTGGGTTCCAGGTTCGGGGCACCAGCGACGCGCAGCTTGGCGCCGTCGATGGCTTGTTCGAACGCACGGCCAACTTGGCTATTGATCACGTCGTAGCGGATGCTGGGGCCATGGCTGCGCTCGAGCATGGCGAGCGGAGCTTTACCCGGGCGGAAGCCGGGGACCTTGGCGGTGCGAGCCACGCGCTTCAATTGCGCCTGGACTTCCTTTTCGACGTCGGCCACCGAGACGGCCAGATCAACACGGCGCTCCAGGCCGGAGAGGGTTTCAACCACAGGCTGCATTAAAAGACCTATTTTCCGAGAGATGAGATTACGGGCGGATAAACGCGGCATTTTACCGGAAACTTCCGGATCCCTGACGCAAAGGGGCGCGAGCCCCGGATTTGCCCGGATGCTCGCGCCCCGTTTTCCGCCCGAAAAGGGAGGGAGAACGTCTTTTCGACGCCTTTATTTGGCCTTGGCGATGCGATCTTCGATGTGCTGAGCGCGCTTGGCCGAGGACGGGTGCGAGCTCATCATATCGCTCTTGCCGCCATCCAGCTCGGCCAGCTTCTGAAATGCCGTCACCAGACCACGGGTGTTGAGCTTCTTGGCCTGCAGCTGGTCGAACGAATAGTCATCCGCGGCGCTTTCCTGCGATTGCGAGAATTGCGCATTGATGAACTTCTCGGTCAGGTCGCCCAGCTGCGAGGAATTCAGGGCGGCAACCGTCGCGCCACCAGCGGCACCCGCGGCGTCACGCGCGGCCGACACAGTGTAGGCCGTCTGCATGGCCTTCTTGCTGTGGCCCAGCGCCACGTGGCCGATTTCGTGGCCGACCACGCCCAGCACTTCGTCGTCGGTCATCATGTCCATCAGGCCGCTGTAGACGCGGATGCAGCCGTTGGCCATCGCCCAGGCGTTGACGTCCTTGGTGATGTAGACCTTGTAGTTGGCCTTCTGGCCATTGACCGTGCCGCCCAGCGACTTGGCGATCTTCTGCAGACGGACGTCGTACTTGCTGCCGGGGGCAGCGATTTTTTCCTGCGAGTCGCTTTGCGCGCAAGCCTTGTCGGACAAGGTCTTGATTTCGGCATCGCTCAGGGTGGCAGCTTGCACAACCTTGCTGCCAGCGCCCACCAGGCCGCCGATATCGAGGGCATGCGACGCAGAATAAGGGGCAAGCGCAACGGTCAACGCGGCAACGGTGTAGCGGATCTTCATGGGAACAAACTCCTCTTGACTGGCTCTATGCGAGTGAGGCGGCAATTCTATCCATGCCAAAAGCGCTCAAAGCGTTTCGCCACAGAGTTTCGCAAATGGCAGTTTCGCTTACATAAAAGCCCAGCAAACCGCGCACAGGCGTGCTATTGCGCGGCTTTCCCCAACATGAACGCGCCACAAAAAACTCATGCCCGGCAAGTCCGGGCATTGATAGAATTGCCGCCGCACTTTTCATCGCCCCATTACAAACGGCTCGCACCCAACATGCATAACACCCCCCCTCCCCGCCTAGGCCTGCTGCCCAGCCTGATCTTCAGTTCCCGCTGGCTGCAATTGCCCCTGTACCTGGGCCTGATCGTCGCGCAAGGCGTGTACGTCATGCTCTTCCTGAAAGAGCTTTGGCACCTGGTGACGCACGCCAGCAGTTTTGGCGAAATGGAAATCATGCTGCTGGTCCTGGGCCTGATCGACGTGGTCATGATCTCGAACCTGCTGGTGATGGTGATCGTGGGCGGCTACGAGACCTTCGTGTCCCGCCTGCGTCTGCAGAACCATCCGGATCAGCCCGAATGGCTGAGCCACGTCAACGCCAGCGTCCTCAAGGTGAAGCTGGCGATGGCCATCATCGGCATCTCGTCGATCCACCTGCTGCGCACCTTCATTGAAGCCGGCACGATCGGCACGCCCAACGCGCGCTTCACCGAAGCCGGCGTCATGTGGCAGACGATCATCCACGCGCTGTTCATCCTGTCGGCGCTGGGGATCGCGCTGGTGGACAAGCTGTCGACGACATCGACGCAAAAGCACTAAGTGGGCAAAAAAAAGCCCCCATGCGTTGCGCATGGGGGCTTTTTTATGGGCCGAACACCGGGATCCACCCCGGGGCGCTACCCGGAAAACATCAGGCCGCGACCTTGATGTTCTTGGCGCTCGGACCCTTGGGGCCGGTGCCGACCTCGAAGGTGACGCGCTGGTTTTCCTGAAGCGACTTATAGCCTTCGCTGCGGATTTCGGAGTAATGGGCGAAAAGGTCTTTGCTGCCGTCGTCGGGCATGATGAAGCCATAACCCTTTTCGGCGTTGAACCACTTAACGATGCCGGTTGCCATGGAGTGTCCTTGAACCTAGAAAATGCGATTGCTCGCGGGGCGCCAGATCATCAAGGATGGGAGAGGAAGCAACCGCAGCACCACTGACGGCGACAAGTTAACGCAGACCGCGTCGCTTGAGAATCTCGCTGAACCCAGTGTATTGGTGAACCCCGAAAAACGTCAAATATGCGAATGGTCGACGCGTCAATTCAATGCGTACGTCCGCATGACTAAGACGCTGGTCGCGGCCACTTGAAACGCGTCGTGCGATTGAACATTTTCACCTTGGCATGAACAGATACATGCCGATACCGGGTGCCGGTGAGGCCGTGCCGAGACTTTGGCTCCGCCCCGTTGAACACGCTAGCCAGAAAAGCCGCCGGCATCCAGGAATTGCTGCTCGGCCTGGGTGGTCTGGCGGCCCAGCGCCGCATTACGGTGCGGGAAGCGCCCGAAGCGCTTGATGATGTCCCGATGCAGGACGGCCCAGCGCAGGGAATCCGCATCCAGCGGCTCCATCAGCGCGACGCTGCGGTTTTGCGTCACGAGGCTTTCGGCGTGTTCGAACGGCATATAGAAGAATTGGCGCAGCTGCGGATCCACCGCCAGGTCGTGGCCGGAAGCGATCGCGCGTTCAGCGAAATACTGGGCCAGGGGATCGGTGGCAAACATGTGCGCCGTGCCGCGATAGGCATTGCGCGGGAATTGGTCCAGCAGGATCATCAGCGCCAGCGCGCCGTCGGCATCTTCCAGCCAGGCATCCAGATCACGCGACGCGGCGGCCCAATGCGCGGCTTCGAACCGCTGGCGGAACTCGGCATCGAAAGCGTCGCTCTTCGTGAACCACTGCTGCGGGCCTGCATCCATCCAGAACGCGACCACGTCTTGCGGCTGAACGGCAAGGGGCTTCGGGGATGATGAGGTCATGGCGGGGATCCTGGAGGCATGGTGAGCCCGCATGGCGGGCAACGCCCCTGCAGACCGAACTTCAGAAGGATACCGCGCAAAAACAAAAAAAGCCCCCGAAGGGGCTTTTTTGAAAACTCAGACCTTTACAGGACCTGAATCTTCGTGGCTTGCGGGCCCTTGGGGCCATTGGCCGTCACAAAGCTGACGCGCTGGTTCTCTTCCAGAGACTTGAAGCCAGAACCCTGGATTTCGGAGAAGTGAGCGAACAGATCCTTACCACCCGCTTCCGGGGTGATGAAGCCATAGCCTTTTTCCGAATTGAACCACTTAACGACGCCGGTTTCCATACTGTATTTCCTAGAGATAATGGGCAAATGCCCGGAGGTCACGAATCAATCAAGGAGGGGACAGTAGAACAATAACGCTGAGCCGGAAAAGGCACGGCACTGAACGAAAATCGCAACGCTTGTGATCGTGTGCCGACACTATCGTTATGTTCCCCTCACAAGTCAACATAATCCTAAAAAATACGTGCCAATAATGCAACAAAGAGAAACTGCGTTGAAAATTTGCACGTTTTCATAGGCAAAACTTGTCCCTGCATAGGTGTAAACACCCATACATTCATAAAAAAACAATCAAGGCTTATATAAATGCCGTCTAAACCCGTACACCCCTCATACGTCGTTCAGATAGGCACTTTGGTTTGCCGCCAGGCTTACTCGTCGATAGGTAAACCCAACAAATCGAGCGCCGCGCCAAAAGCATCGGAACCCGAGCAAAGGAAAACCGCCACGTCGCCGGGATTCATATTTTCCAGGACTTGGTCGATTTGTTCTTGCGCATTATCAACATTGTCGACATTTGAAGCGTGTATATCCGCCCCAGCTTCGACCTTTTCGATGGGAACGATGTCCGCGATCGCATTGAGATCGGTTACGCCCACCACGACATAGACGCTGATGGACTCGCCATCGATCGTCGTGAGCAGCTCGACGCCGCCCGTCACGTCGGCAAGGTGCCGACTTACTATTTCCATGTTCAATCTTCCTTGATCAGCGGGCCAAGCCCGCTTGGGCGCACGCACCGTGAAGGTGCAATCTCACGCCCAGGCGCGACTATAACAGCCTTATGCTAATGCTTCTTGACATTCGGACCCAGGGACTGCCTGGCGGCGCCGGACGTGGCTGCGACGCTACGGCAGCGCACCCCGGCTTCGGCCAGGACGCGGATCAGCGGCTTCTGGGCGGCCAGGAAGGCGTCCTTGTCGTCGCCGGCCAACTTGCAGATGAACATCTGGGCCAGCAGCTGGGTGCGGCGCGCCTTGCGGTTGCCCGCTTCTTCGGCCAGCCATTCGCCGATCCAGGTGGCAACGGCCTCGGCGTCGCCCTGCTGCTTGACGTGACCCAGCAGGTCATAGACCGTCACGCCGGCAATGCGGTCGTCTTCGCCGCGCGAAAGAAAGAGCTTGGCAGCCTGGCCCGAGTAACCGGGGATCAGCGCGAGGCAATCGCGTTCAGCGGGTTTCTTCATAGCGTTCTGTGTGTTTCGTTGTCGAGAACCCTGGACTGTAACCCGGCCTTGCGCCCTGTCGCATCGGCGCCACGGAACTCTGCTATTGTCGGCTTACCCATTTTCTACACGGTGAACATCATGCAACGCGATTTCGATCTGGTCGTCACGATTCTGGGCGCCCTGCGCGACGCGCCTGGCCCCAACCTGAGCACGCACGACATCAAGAACGCCGCCCTGGCCCCGCACCCCGAAGAGCAAGGCCTGCAGACCATTGCGCACCATCTGGACCTGCTGTCCGACGCCGGCCTGGTCAAGCAAGTCAGCGAGACGGCCGCCAGCGCCGCCGCGACGCGCTGGCGCATCACGTGGAAGGGCTACGATGCCCTGGAGCAGGACGAGGACGACGAAGAAGACGCCGAAGACTTCGACGCCGAAGAATAAGGCGGTAGCCTGGTGCTCAGCGGCGCTGCAGGATGCGCCGCGTGAGCAGCGATGCGGCAGTGCCGATCACCAGGCTGAACATGAAGGCGGCGATCGACAGCATCGCCGACAGGTCGCTGAAGCCACCATGGCGCGACAGCAGGAAAACCGCCACGAACACCGCGGCGGCCAGCGCGACCACCCCGATCAGCACCTGTTTGACCGAGCGCAGGCGGCCACAGAGCGAGCCGCCGACCAGCGCGGCCGCCACCATCGCGGCCATGGACCAGAACAAATATTCGTACTGCATGCGAACGTTCTCCCCCGAAGGCATGAAGGCGCCCGCATTATAGGCGCGGGATCAGCCCTGGGCGGCGACCGCCACCACGCTGATCTCGACCAGCGCGCCGTAGTGCAGCTCACGCGTGGGCACGATGGCCCGCGCGGGGCGGTGGTCACCGAATACCCGTTCGTAGACCCGGTTCACCTCATCCCATAGCGCGATATCCGGGATATACACCGTGACGCTGGCGACCGTTGCCAGCGAGGCGCCGGCGGCTGCCAGAATCGCCTTCACGCTGCGCAGGGCCTCTTCGGTC
Organism: Achromobacter sp. 18P8.1.1; assembly: GCF_057799415.1. Lineage (NCBI taxonomy): Bacteria > Pseudomonadati > Pseudomonadota > Betaproteobacteria > Burkholderiales > Alcaligenaceae > Achromobacter > Achromobacter sp. 18P8.1.1. Next base: position 22,304 of record NZ_JBYOKH010000013.1, read on the forward strand.
TGGGCGGAAGCCCCGTCCGCCAATTGCGGCTTGGCGCCTGCCTGCGCGGGCGCCCGAAACCCCAGTTGCCCCGAGACGAAGACAAAGCCATTCGCCCGTACCGCCTGTGAGTAATGCCCGGCGGGCGGCGTGGCGTCGGGGGTATTGATCAATTCCATCGTGGACTCCTGTTGATGTGGGTCGGGCGCGCCAGGACTTACCAGCCGCGGAAGCGTTCCCAGCGGGCCACCACGCCCGGCTCGCCCGGGCGCACCACCTGATAGGCCTCGTGCTGGGCGCAGGTGGCGCATGCGTGGTTGGGCACGATGCGCAGCTTCGTCCCCAGGGGCAGATCGGGCAGGCGCGCGCTGCTTCCCGCGCGCAGCATGATGATGCCCTGTTCCTGGTTGGTTTCGGCCAGCAGCAAGTCGGGATAGACCTTGCCGTCGATGTCGCACACCAGGCCATACAACTGATCCACCGGCTGCTTGGCCGTGCCGCGGTCGCGCGACATGGCCATCCAGCCGGCGTCAACAAGGATCCAGCCCTTGTCGGCCTGATGGCCGATGACGGTCGTCAGCACGGTGGCGGCGATGTCGTCGACCGAGCACACGCCCAGCCCTGCCATCACCAGGTCGAAGAACACGTACACGCCCGCGCGCACTTCCGTCACGCCATCCAGGTGGCGGGCGAAGTGGGCGGTGGGCGTGGAGCCGACGCTGACGACCGGGCACGGCAGCCCTGCCTGGCGGATCGCTTCGGCGCAGCTGACGGCAGCCCAACGCTCTTGTTCGGCCATGTCGGCGATCGCCTCCAGGCTGCGGCAGCCGTAGGACTCGCCGGCATGCGTCATGACGCCGCGCAGGCAGCCTGCGGCATGCAGCACGCGGGCAATGGACAACAGATGCTCGTGATTACCCGGCTGCACGCCGGCGCGGTGGCCGTCGCAATCGATCTCGATCAGCGTGGGCACGGGGCGGCCCTCGGCCGTGGCACGATCGGCGACCGCCTGGGCGGCTTCGATGCTGTCGACGACCACGGTCAGGTCCACGCCCTTGCCGCGCAAGGCGAGCACGCGGTCCAGTTTGGAGGGGGACACGCCGACGGCATACAACAGATCGGTGACGCCAGCCGCGGCGAACTGTTCGGCCTCTTGCAGCGTGGACACGGCGGCCGGGCCTTGGGGGCTGGCCATGACGCGGCGGGCCACGTCGATCGATTTAGGCGTTTTCAGATGCGGCCGCAATTGCACCCCATGGCCGGCCATCAGCGCGTTCAGGCGCTGGATATTGCGCGTCATGCGGGTTTCGTCCAGCAGCAGGCAAGGCGTGTCCAGGGTATCCAGGGGGGTCGGTAGATGGGCGGGTGTCATTGGGGCGGGTCTCGGCAGTTCAGATCGGGAGGACGCCAGGCGAGCCCGGGATCCAGTTGCATGAAGTATGGCGCGGCGCGCTCCGCACGTGTTTAATACAAGCTTAATTTTTAATTAAGCCGAATCTGAATGATCACCACCGATGACCTGCGGTTTTTCATGACCTTGGCGGCCACCCCTTCCCTGGCGCAGGCGGCGCGCGCCCTGGACGTGACGCCCCCTGCCGTCACGCAGCGGCTGCACGCGCTGGAAAAGCGCCTGGGCGTCAGGCTGGTCAACCGGTCGGGGCGCGGCACGGCACTGACCGACGAAGGGCGGCTGCTGGCGTTGCGGGCGGGACAGATCTGCGGCGAATTGGGCGATCTGGCGGATGAACTGGCGGGACGTCGCGGCGTGGTGGCAGGCCATTTGCGCGTGGTGGCGCCGTTGGGTTTCGGCCAGCGCTACGTGGCCGGACTCGTGGCCGGTTTTCGCAAAAGCAGCGACAACATCACCGCGAGCCTGACGCTGTCGGATGGCCCGCCGCGGCTGGCGACCGACAACTGGGACGTGATGGTGCATATCGGCGAGCTGCGCGATTCCACGCTGGTGGCCTACCCGCTGGCACCCAACCGCCGCATCCTGTGCGCGTCGCCCGTTTATCTGGCGCGCCATGGCGCGCCCGCCAAGCCGGAAGACCTGCGCGACCACGACTGCATCGCCTTGCGCGAAAACGACGAGGACGTGACGCTGTGGCGCTTCAAGCGCGGGCGCGGGCCGGCTGTCGGCGTGCGCATCGCGCCCGTGTTGTCGAGCAATACCGGCGCGGCCGCGCTTGAGTGGGCGCTGGCCGGGCACGGCATCGTCGCACGGTCGGAATGGGATGTGGCCGAACACGTGAAGGCGCGATCGCTGGTGCCATTGCTGGCCGGGTGGAACCTGCCTGACGCCAATGTGGTGGCCCTGGTGAAATCGCGCCAGGACCTGTCTGCGCGAACCGCCGGATTCCTGGCGCATCTGCGTGCGGCGTTCACCGCCACGCCCTGGCGCGAAAAAACCTAGGCGCGCCTAGTCCAGCATCGCTTCGGCTTCGATCTCGACCAGCCATTCGGGCAGGGAGAGCCCGCTGACGATGACCCAGGACGAGGGCGGCGGGTCCACAGGAAAGCGGTCGCGCAAGGCTTGCGCGATTACTTCCTGGTCTTCGCGGACCGTCTCGCAGATGTAGATGCGCAGCATGATTACCTGCGCCATGGTGCCGCCCGCCGCCGCCAGCACGCGTTGGATATTGTCCAGCGCGGCCTCGGTCTGCTCTTGCAAGCCGGGCCCGACGGTTCGTTCGTTGATGTCGACGCCGACCTGGCCGGATAGCAGCATCCGGCGCTGCCCCGTCACGATGACGGCCTGGCTGAATCCATACTGGACGGTGTTGAAAACGGTGTCGGGATTGACGACGGTTCGGGACATGATGTGCTCCTGTAGGCGGCGCGCCCCGCAGCGCGCCGGAACCGCCATTCTATCGAGACGCCCGCCTCAGGAAGCCACGCGCCCTGCCGCGCCGGCCCGCGCCCCCGGCAAGGCCACCAGCAGCACGATGGCGCCGGCGACGACCGCCGTCCAGAATCCCGCCCGGACGCCGTAGTGGTCGACCACCCAGCCCGCCATCGCCGCGCCGGCAGCCACGCCCGCGCCCAGGCCCGTCACCAGCCACGTCAGCCCTTCCGTCAGGCGCTGTCCGGGCACGCTGCTTTCAACCAGCGCCATGGCGATGATCATGGTGGGCGCAAACGACAGCCCGGCCAGCAGCACGCCCAGCGAGAGCGTGATGAGGTCATTCACCAGCAGCAACGGCAAGGTCGTGAAGGCCGTGACCGCCGCCGCAATGGACAGCATCCGCGCAAGCGGCATCTGGAATTTCAGCACGCCGAAAAGCAGCCCCGCCACGCAGGAACCCAAAGCATAGGCGGACAGGATCAGGCTGGCGCCCGCCGGCACCCCTTGCGCCCGGGCGAACGCGACGCTGAGCACGTCGATCGTGCCGACAATCACGCCCATGGCCGACATCATCGCCACCAGCGACTGCATCGGGGGCATGCGCAGCACCGAGGCCTCGCGCCCTGCTTGCCTGACCTGGACGGCGGGCGCGGTCGCCCGCTGCAGGACGAACGCCGTCACACCCACCGCCAGCAGCAAGGCTGCGGCGAGCGGTGCGGCCTGGGGAAACAAGGCCACGCTCAGCCCCACTGAAATGGGCGGCCCCACGATGAAGCTGAGTTCATCCGCCACGGATTCCAGCGCATAGGCCGTGCGCAACTGCGGTTGGTCGCGGTAGATTTCCGTCCATCGGGCGCGGATCATCGCGGGCATGCTGGGCAAGGTGCCCGCCAACACGGCAAAGACGAACAGCGTCCAATCCGGCGCGTTCCATTGGACGCATGCGGCCAGGCCGATCAGCGCCTGCACGCAAATGCCGGCCGCCACCGGCAGCACTCGCCCTTGCCCATGCCGATCCACCAGGCGCGAGATGCGCGGGGCCAGCAAGGCAGTGGCCAACGCAAAAGTGGCGGCAACGCCCCCCGCCAGCGCGTAGGCCCCGCGCACTTCCGACAGCATCGTGATGATGCCGATGCCGATCATCGGCAAGGGCAGGCGCGCGATCGCGCCGGCCAACACAAAACCGGTGGCGCCAGGCGCCTTGAACAACTCACGATACGGATTGGACACCGATAACCTTTAGAACCTGGTAGACGGCGAGATCGTATTCACATACATTGCGTATGTCAATTAACATACGCGCCGTATGTCACTGGAGAATTGCATGTCGCGTTCCCGCGCCGAGATGATCGAGGCCACTCGGACCAAACTGCTGGCGACCGCCCGGCACGCCTTTCATCACACGGGCTACGCCGCCACGTCGATGGACGATCTGACCGCAGCCGCTGGGCTGACGCGAGGGGCTTTGTATCACCATTTCGGTGACAAAAAGGGCTTGCTGGCGGCCGTGGTCGAACAAATCGACGATGAAATGGACGAACGGCTCAATGTGGTGTCGGCGCAGGCGGCCGCCCCCTGGGACGCCTTGCGCGGACGCTGCCGCGCGTACCTGCATATGGCGACCGAACCCGACGTCCGGCGCATCGTGCTGCAGGACGCGCGGGCGGTGCTGGGCCCGGCTTCCGAGGCCGCCCAGCAACAATGCGTCGCGTCGTTGGCCGGGCTGCTGCAGGGCCTGATGGCGGCGCACATCATCGAAGACGCCGATCCGCACGCGCTGGCGCGGCTGATCAATGGCAGCCTGGCCGACGCCGCGTTCTGGATTGCCGATGCGCCGGCGGGGGCTCTCCGCCTTGAGCAGGCCTTGCATGCGTTGGACCTGCTGCTGCGCGGCTTGCGGCGGCTCTAGGACACTCACTGCAGGACAGGCCTTCGATTGTGCATCGGCTGCAATGCACGTATTATCAAAGGATAAACTTGTTTAAATAATCCTGGAGACTGTTGTGGCCGTCAGCACCACCCCTGATTCAAGCGCTTCCTGGGCCGACCTGCTGCATGGCGCCAACGCCCTGCGCTCCATCGCCCTGGCAGGCGGCGTGGCGCTGCACGCCATCAATGTCTATATCGTCACCACCATCCTGCCCAGCGTCATCCAGGACATCGGGGGGCTGGAGTACTACGCCTGGAACACGACACTGTTCGTCGTGACCTCCATCATCGGATCGGCGCTAGCGGCCAAATTGATCGAAACGTTGGGTCCGCGCGCGGCGTACCTGGTAGCCGTCGCCATCTTCACCGCCGGCGCCGTCGTCTGTGCTCTGGCGCCCAGCATGCCGGTGTTGCTGGCCGGCCGCAGCGTCCAGGGGCTGGGCGGTGGCATTCTCTTTGCGCTCAGCTATGCGCTGATCCGGCTGGTGTTCGATGCGCCCCTCTGGTCGCGCGCCATGGCGCTGGTGTCGGGCATGTGGGGCGTGGCCACTTTGTGCGGTCCGGCGATCGGCGGCATCTTCGCCCAGACCGGCCATTGGCGGCTGGCGTTCTGGGCCTTGCTGCCTGTGGCCGCCGCACTGGCTTTGATCGTGACGTTCAAGGTCGGCGGCCGGGCTTCGGTGCCCCCTGCCCCGCCTTCGTCCTTGCCCCTGGGCACGCTTGCGCTGCTGGTGGCGTCCGTGCTGGCCATCACGCTGGCCAGCCTGTCGACGGATCTGGGCTGGAACCTGGCGGGCATCGCTGGTGGGCTGGCGATCGCCACACTGATCGCCCGAGTGGATTCACGCGCCAAGAAGCGCTTGCTGCCGACAGGCGCGTATTCGATACGCGCACCGCTGGGTGCGCTGTATGCCGTGATGTGCCTGGTGGTGGCCGCCATTACGACCGAGATCTTCGTGCCCTACTTCCTGCAGGTCATCCATCGCCTGTCGCCGCTGACCGCGGGCTACATGACGGCCGCGATGGCGGCGGGCTGGACACTTGCCGCGATGCCGAGTTCGACGCGCACGGGGGCCGCCGCCGATCGCCTGGTACGCCTGAGCCCCGTCGTGATCCTGGCTTCGCTGATCGGCCTGGCCATCATGACGCCGCAGACGGCGGTGCTGTCATCCGTGGCAGGCCTGGCGGCCTATATCGTCGCGCTGGCAGGCGTGGGATTCGGCATCGGGCTGGCATGGCCGCATTTGCTGACCCGGATCTTCAACGCCGCGCCCAAGGGCGAGGAAACGCTGACGTCGTCCTCGATCACCACCGTGCAACTGTACGCATCGGCGGTGACGGCCGCGCTGGCGGGGGTGGTCACCAACAGCGCGGGATTGGCCGACCCAGGCGGTGTCGAAGGTGCGCAGCACGCGGCGCGCTGGCTGTTTGCCGCCTTTGCCGTCGCGCCCGCGCTGGCCTGGCTGCTGCTTGCACGGGTCACGAGAGCGAACGCCGCCAAGCATTGAACCCGCGCGGTATCGACGAATCTTGGACCATCGGGCCTGAAATCCACCAAACGCGGTATGGAACGTCACACGGGTCTTTGTTACGCTGACGACACCTGAACAAGGTGACGTCCATGAGCAACAAGATCCGACTGCTTTGCGTTCAACCTTCCTCGCTTTCTGCGCGTTTCGCCTTCATGGCGATCGCCTTGCGATGGTCGATGGGAGCCACGCCACGTCCCTCCCGCCTGATGATCGGGCCGCACGAACTGGAACCGGTCGGCACGGAATCGGCCTTCTGGCAGTTTGCGCTACGCCATGCGCTACTTGGCCAGTCCTTCCTGGTGACGCGCGGCAGCCACTGGGATGTGGCCGCCTCGGTGGACGGCGACGAGGTCCGCGCGTTCGGCCGCAAATTTACCCTCAGCCAGTGCTTGTACTGACGGGCGGCTACACGCCGAATTCGCGCTTGCGATGGAATGCGGCCAGCTCCTCGGCCGTCCAGCGTTGCCGCGCCTCTTCCTGACAGCAAGTACGAAAGACAAGGGCTCCGACCTCAAGGAAGCGCGTGACGTCGGCGTCCGATAGTTTGGCCTGTACCTGCAACAGGCAATCTGCATAGGCCGAGAGTATGCCGTCCCAACCGTCGACCTTGCCCGGCGCAACGGGCTGCGAGATCATGCGCACCATCATTTCACTATGGTCCATGCGATTGTCCCCCCTCTGATACCGTGCCGGCGCCCTCTTCCAGCAGCCGGTCGCATGGAGCTTGCAGCAAGTGCCGTACCCGCGCCATGTGCCGCGCCCGCCCGCCTGCCGCACGCAGGCCGTCGCCGGCGAGGCGGTAAGGGCAAGCCCTGCAATGAAGAAACTACTTCCGGGCGGGCGTATCCGCCGCCCTTCCTCGCAGCAACGCATCGGGATGCGCCTGGAGATAATCCGATAGCTCCCGCAGCGATCTGGCAGCCCTGCCCAGTTCGCGCAACGCGACGTCCGCGTTCTGCGGCAACACGGCATCCGGCGCCAGCAATCCGCCCACGGCCGCCAGGGACCGATTGGCCTGCCGCAGCAAGGCCTGCGCCTCGGGCGCCAGCTTCGTGTCCATTCGCCTGACCAGGCTGGAGGCTGCGCGCAATGCCCCGCTCAGCTCGGTCCCGATCGCGTCGAACGGCACGCGGTCAAGCTTCGTGAGGATGCTGTTGACCTGTTGCTGCAATTGATCCAGGTTGTTCGGCACGGTGGGAATGAAGGGCTCGTCCTCCATCTTGAACGTGACCGGCTTGGCGTCCGGGAATTCGACCATCGCCACGTACAGCTGGCCGGTCAGCAGGTTGCCGATGCGCAACTGCGCGCGTGTGCCGCGTTCGATCATCGCCGCCAACAGTTTGCCGCTGGGGTGCTGCAAGTCGCTTCCGGCGTATTCCCTGATCTTGCCGAAGGTCTGCCCGCCCAGGCGTTCGGGATACAGCGTGGCGGACGCCACCGCGTAGAACTGCTGAGTGGTCCTGTCGAAATCCAGGTTGATCGCCGTCACGTTGCCGATGGTCACGCCATACGCATCGATGGGCGCGCCAACCACCAGGCCGCGCACGGACTGGTCGAATCGCATGCGGATGCGCAGCGGAATACCGTCGGGCTGGGCGCGGGCCGCTTCTTCGTTCTGGTAGATGACAAACGACGCATCGGCGGCCGCCGCCTGGTGGCTGCGCTGCTCCTGCGTGTCGAACGCCACGCCGCCGATGATCACCGACAACAGGGATTGCGACCGCATCTGCAACCCGCGGGCGTCCACGCTGAAGTCCACGCCGCTGGCATTCCAGAAGCGCGTGCCTTCATTGACATAGGCATCGTTGGGGGCGTCGATGAACACCTGCACGTCCACGCCCTCTCCGCCCTTGGACAAGCGGTATCCCACCACCTGGCCCACGGCGATGCGGCGGTAGTACACGGGCGACCCGATATCGAGCGACCCCAGATCCTTGGCCTGCAGCGTGAAGCGCTTGCCAGCGCGGTCCTGCGCCACCTCAGGCGGCACTTCCAACCCGGTAAATTCATACCGGCTCTTGGGACTTGCGCCATCCTTGCCACGGCTTCCCGCCGGATCCAGGCCGATATACGAACCCGACAGCAACGTGCCCAGCCCGGACACGCCACTTAGCGTCAGGCGGGGCCTGACCACCCAGAACACGGTGCCGTCCTGCAGCAGGCCGTTGGCGTCCTTATCGACGCGAATGGTCACGTCCACGCCGGAACGCTCCTGATTCAGGGCGACGCGTTCGACGAGGCCGACGGTGACCTCCTTGTAGCGAACCTGGGTTTTGCCGGCCTCCAGCCCTTCGGCGGTCTGGAAATGGATGACGGCCGTGGGACCCGCGCTCAGCCAGACCTGCAACACCAGCAGCAATCCGCCCACCGCCGCAACGATGGGCACGAGCCAGATCCAGGAAAGTCGCCGCCGCTTGTGCGGCAGGCCGGATGGCGTTTGACCAGCGGCAGAACCAGACTCAGCCATAGAGGGCAACCCCTTTGTGTACACGTCCGGACGCGAGGGCGGATTCCTACGCTAGCGTCGCGCCGCAGGCCAACCGGCGCAAGTGGGGGGATTCCCGGTGACCCACCTTCCACCCTGCCTGCAAATCCGCGCATTAGCGGGTAGCATGGCCGTCCCATTTGGAGGAAGTCAACGTGAATATCACCATCCGCCCCGCCACCCCTTCGGATGCGGCCCAAATCTACGCTTTCATCACCGAACTGGCCGTCTACGAGCGCGCCGCGCACGAGGTGATTGCCAGCGCCGACGACGTCGCCCGCACCTTGTTCGCCCCCCAGGCCCCCGCCAAGGCCCTGATGTGCCTCGTGGACGGAAAGGCGATCGGTTACGCCGTCTATTTCTACAGCTATTCGACCTGGCTGGGCAAGAACGGTATCTATCTGGAAGATTTGTACATCACGCCCGAACACCGCGGTATCGGAGCGGGACGCGATCTGCTTCGCCATCTGGCGCAGGAAGCCGTCGCCAACGGCTGCGGCCGGCTGGAATGGAGCGTGCTGGACTGGAACAAGCCGGCGATTGATTTCTACCGGTCCATCGGCGCGCTGCCGATGGATGAATGGGTGCGCTACCGTCTGGCCGACGAGGCGCTGCGCGGCTTTGCCGAAGGCCGCCGCGCCGCCACCTAGAACTCGGGCAGATCGAACAGCGTGTGCAGCGTGGAGCTGGGGACCGGCACGGACGCCAGATGCTCGCGTCCGTCGTCGTCGACCAGCACCCGCACTGCACGCAAGGCCACGCTGGTGCCTTCTACGCTGAAGGCCGTTTCAACATCCCCGCCGTCCTTGATGACGTCGATCACTTCCGATGCCGCCGCCGTCACGGGTTCAGTGACCCAGCCGGGCACGCCGCGCTCGGCCTGGCCCCAGCGCACGTAGGCGATATGCCCGCTGACGGGTTCTTTTCGAACGGCGACGATCACATGCAAAGACATCCAGGCCTCCCTAAAGTGTGGCCTGGATCGTATAACAAGTTGACGTAGGCAGGATGACAGCCCGCGTCACGGTTCGATGTCGATGGGGGCAAAGGACTTCACCAGGTCGTCCAGCTGCTTGAGCTGGGTGAGGAACGGTTCCAGCTTGTCCAGCGGCAAGGCGCTGGGGCCGTCGCATTTGGCGTTCTTGGGGTCGGGGTGGGCTTCCAGGAACAGGCCGGCCAGACCGACCGCCATGCCGGCACGCGCCAGCTCGGCGACCTGCTCGCGGCGGCCGCCGGAAGCCGCATCCAGCGCCGAGCGCTGTTGCAAGGCGTGCGTCACGTCGAAAATCAACGGACGGTTGCCCGTCACTTTCTTCATCACGCCGAAACCCAGCATGTCGACCACAAGGTTGTCGTAACCGAAGCTGGTGCCGCGGTCGCACAGGATCAGCTTGTCGTTGCCGGCCTCGGTGAACTTCTCGACGATGTTCAGCATCTGGGTCGGGCTCAGGAACTGCGGCTTCTTGATGTTCACCACGCGCTGCGTTTTCGCCAGCGCCACCACCAGGTCCGTCTGGCGCGCCAGGAAAGCGGGCAATTGCAGGATATCGACCACTTCAGCCACCGGGGCGGCCTGCCAGGGTTCATGCACATCGGTGATGACCGGCACGCCGAACTCCTTCTTGACCTCTTCGAAGATCTTCATCCCCTCTTCCAGCCCCGGGCCGCGGTAGGAGTGGATAGACGAACGGTTGGCCTTGTCGAACGACGCCTTGAACACGTACGGAATGCCCAGCTTGCGGGTCACGCGCTGGTATTCCTCGCAGGCGCGCAGCGCCAGATCCAGCGATTCCAGCACATTGATGCCGCCAAACAGCACGAAGGGGCGATCGTTGGCGCAGGGGATCGACGGGGAAATAACGACTTCTGGGGCGGTCATGATGAAGGAATCCTGTAGTGATAAGGCAGGTGACAGTGCGTAATGTACAACCTGCCCCGCCCGCTTTTCACCTTCCGGCCCGTATTTCCCGGCGTCTTACCGGCTGGCAAGCATGCGGCGCAGCACGCCGTCGCGCAGGACGTAATGGTGAAACAGGGCCGCCAGCGCATGCAGCAACGCCAGGATGATGATCGTCCAGGCCACCGTATCGTGCAGCCCGCCGATGAATCGGCGCTGCTCGTGGTCGATGGCGATCAGCGTGGGCACGTTGAACAGGCCGAAGAAGGCGAACGGCTCGCCCTGGGCCCAACGGAACAGGAATCCCAGCACGATCTGCGCGGCCATCAGCAGGTACAGCAGGCCGTGTACACCCGTACTAGCCACCCGGAGCCAGCCCCTGGAGGCGGGTGGCAAGCGCCTGCCCTGACAGAGGCGCCAGACGATGCGCAACACGAAGACCGCCGCGAACGCCAGGCCGAATGAGATGTGCAGCGATTGCAGCAAGCGGCGCGTTGGCGTTCCGCGCGGCAGGAAGCTCCAGGTCTCGGCCAGTGCGAACAGGCCGACGACCAGGAAGGCCGTCAGCCAATGGAACGCGATCGTGGTGCGGTCGTAGCGCGCCGCATCCGGATGGGCGGCGGGTAAAGGGGACGTCGTCATCAGCAGCGCTCTTGGGCAGGCAACAGCCCGCAAGCGTAGGGACATCCGACTTACGGCGTCCTGAGCGACAGGCTTTATCGCTGGACGCGATGAGGTTCACTGGCCACAATGATCCGTTGCGGACCGGCCGTCGCGCCGCCCGGCACTTGAAACAAAGGTGGGCTCATGGGTTTTTTCGATTCTCTCTTCCGGCGCAAGCCCTCGCCGGACCAGTTCGCCAAGCTGTTCGTCGCCGCGGCGCGGCGCGAAGGCTTCTCAAACGCGCTGACCTACAAGCCGGATGAATTCCGCCTGCTGCTGGGCGAAGGCTCGTACTTCAACCTGCACAACGCCTACCACGCGTATTGCAACACCCGCGGGGCGGAACAGAAGCGGGCCTTGCAGGGCTTCGTGTCCGCCTTGTCCAGCAGCACGCAAGGCACGCCGCAACAGGCCTCCGTCGCCCGGCCGATGCTCAGGGCCGTCATCCGCGGCCGCAGCGCGCTGGAGGACGTGCGCCTGCACCACGTCCGCACCGAGGGCAACGACTCGGCCTTTCACCCCGCCTTCCGCCCTTTTGGCGACGATTGCGTCGTTCTGCTGGCACTGGACCATCCTGACGCCATCTCCACTCTGACCAACGGCCCCGAGGCCGCATGGGGATTGACGTTCGAAGAGGCGCTGGCGATCGCCATCGACAATCTGCGGGACGCTCCCGACCATTTTTCCGAATTGGCGCCGGGCGTCTACCGCGGCGGCTGGGCGGACGGCTATGACATCAGCCGCGCGCTGCTGCCCGACATGCTGGAGCGCGTACCCGTGCGCGGCCGCCCCGTGTTCATGATGCCCACCCGCGACGTGCTGCTTGTCACGGGGGACAACGACGACGACGGACTGGTCGCTATGGTGGAATTCTGTCTGCAGGCGTTGCAGCATGGGCGGGTGGTCAGCGCGCACATGTACCACTATGAAGACCGCGAACCCTTGCGCTACCAACCAGGCAGCCCCGCGCTGGCGCATCGCCTGGCGCACTTGGCCCGCTTGCTGGACAAGTCGGAATACGACGCCCAGAAAGAGGCGCTGGATCACATCCACGAAGAACAGGGCATGGATATCTTCGTCGCCAACTACAACCTGTTCACCCAGGAGGAGGACCCCGCCACCTCGTTCTCGCTGGCGTCATGGACGCGTGGCGTGGACACGTCGCTGCCCAAGGTCGATCGCCTGGCGCTGGTCCGCCCGGATGCCGAAGACGAGATCGGCGAAGTCCGGGTCGTGTCATGGGAGCAGGCGGCGCATCTGCTGGAACCCCTGCTGACGCAGGAAGTCGGTTACCCCGTCAGGTACCGCACGCAAGGATTTCCGGCAGACGCCCTGCTGGCGCAGTTGAACGAAGTGACTTAGGTGTTGTTCGGCTAGCCCCGCTCTGCCGCCGGATTGCTGACCAGGCGGTAGGCGATGGCGCCGATGATGGAGCCGGCGATCGGCGCAACCCAGAACAGCCACAACTGCTCTATCGCCCAACCGCCCACGAACAGCGCCGGCCCGGTCGAACGTGCCGGATTCACCGACGTATTCGTGACGGGGATGCTGATCAAGTGGATCAGCGTCAGCGCCAACCCGATCGGGATGGCCGCAAAGCCGGCCGGCGCGCGCTTGGACGTAGCGCCAAGGATCACGAACAGGAAGCCCGCGGTCATCACTACTTCCGTCACCAGCGCGGACGCAAGCGAGTACTTGCCGGGCGAATACGCGCCATAGCCGTTTGCCGCGAAATGGCTGCCCTTGAGGTCAAAGCCCAGTTTGCCGCTGGCGATGCAGGCCAGCACGGCCGCCGCCACGATCGCCCCCAAGACCTGCGCGATCACATAGGGCAGGATGTCCTTGGCGGGGAACCGGCCGCCGGCAAAGAGGCCGACGGTAACCGCCGGATTGAAGTGGCCGCCAGAGATATGGCCCACCGCGAACGCCATCGTCAGCACCGTCAGGCCGAATGCCAGCGCGACGCCTGCGAAGCCGATGCCCAATTGGGGAAATCCGGCCGCCAGCACCGCGGCGCCGCACCCGCCCAGCACCAGCCAGAACGTGCCGAAAAACTCTGCGCCACAACGCTTGGGAAGCGAATACATGTCAACTCTCCGAATGCGAAAAGCCCAAGGTATCGCGCAGCGGCGACCACGACTTTAAAGAACTGAAAATCTTGACAGTTCTTGTCCGGGCCGGCGCCAGCGCCAGGGCATTGCTGACGGTAAGGCCCCCGGCAGGATCCGGCGATCGTGCAAACGGCCGATGCTGAAAGGCCCGGGTTTTTCGCGCTATCCTGATGTCGCCTCGAACCGCCCCAACAGGACATGGACGCCCCCACCCTCTTTCTCTATATCGTTGCCGTCAGTGCGGTGATGATCACGCCTGGCCCGTCGATGCTGCTGGCCTTGAACAATGGTGCTTGCCACGGCATGCGGGTCGCTCGCTGCGGCATCGCCGGCGCGGCGTTATCGGACCTGATCCTGATCGGCGCGGTGGGTTGCGGGCTGGGCGCGCTGTTGCAGGCGTCCGAGCAGTTGTTCTCGATCGTGAAATGGGGTGGCGCGGCCTATTTGCTTTATCTGGCATGGGCCATCTGGCGCGCTCCCGCGCAAGCCTTGCGGGCGAATGCCGAATCGTCGCCCGCAAGCGGCCGTTCAGCATTTTTCAGGGCGCTGTTCGTCGGGTTGTCCAATCCGAAGGGCGTCCTGTTCTTTTCGGCGTTCCTGCCGCAGTTCATCCAGCCTGCCGCGCCCGTGGCCCAGCAATACCTGGTGCTGGCAGTGACCAGCGCCGCCATCGACTGCGTGATGATGAGCCTTTACGCCTTCGGCGGACGCCACGCCATGCGGACGTTTTCCGCCCGGGTAATGACGTGGGTCAACCGCGGTTGCGCCGGCATGCTGGCTGCCCTGGCGCTGGGCCTGACGCTTTACCGGCGCAGCGACCTGCGCTGAGTCCGCGAAGGCGGATCAGCCCTGCACACGAGTGCACAACTCCACAAGCGTGCCGTCCGGGCAACGCAGATACGACACGACCTGCCCCCACGGCTTGGCCACCGGTGCGCTCAGTTCCGTGGCGCCCGCCGCGACGGCTCGCGCATGCGCTGCGGCCACATCGTCCGTCACGAAAGCGACTTCCATGCCCAGCGGTTTGGGGGACGACGAGGCTTCGATATGCCCGCCGTCGAAATTCATGTCGCCCAGCGCATGCGCGGCGAACGACAGCGTGGTCTCGCCCGTGTCGAGTTCGCCATAGGTTTGAGATTCATGCAGAAAGCGGCGGGAAAAGCCGAACGCGCGTTCGAAGAAAGTCAGCGATGCCGCGACGTCGGGCACATAGATGATGGTGTATCCGAATTTCATGATCAGCCTTAGCAAGTGAAACCGGCCCGGCCTTGCGGTTCGCGGCGGGTGGAACCCTTGATTTGATCAGAATGCTGGATATATATCCAGCACAATGATCCGACCGTTCCTTACGGTCAGATCATTGGCACTGAAGAGCGGATTGGCTCGCAGCGGGATGGCGTCAGCCCTTGAGCTGCCGCGGGTCCAGGCTCCACAAGGCATGGTCGCTGGTTGATACGCCCACCGCGCCGTGCTTCATCGCGATACCGATGTCCGTCTGATTGCAGACGAACCCCGACGCCACAATGGGAGGCAGGGCCTTCAGGTCCTGCTCCGCCATGTGCGTAAGCATCGGCGCCGGCATCAGCTGGACCAGATTGGGGTCGCTCTGCTCCAGCGCCTTGACGCTGCGCGGCCAGGTCGAGCGGTCGGTCACGAACACCTTCTGCATCGTGACCATACCCGCCCGGTTGGCGCGCTGGATGGTGGCCACGCGGGTGGACACCAGGCTGGCCACGCCGATATCGGCCAGGTACTCCACGCCGCCCTTGTCTTGCGACAGGCCTTCGCAGCTGTCTATGTTGACGATCGCGAACTTGCCCGCCCGGTTGAGCGCCGCGATCACGGGCGCCAGCTTGCGCAACTCGACGTTGGCGACGATGCCGATCTCGGCCACGCTGCCCACGAAGGTATTGATCTGCTCAAGCCCGTACATCGTCGCGATGACGGGATGGCGCGCTAGACATGCCCCGAATGACCTATCCATGGTTATCGATCTTCCTGACCGTAAAAGCGCGCATCGCTCAATCCCAGCTTGCCGGGGTTAAGGATGTTCTGCGGATCCAGCGTGCGCTTGATCGTGCGCAGCACGTCGAACGCGCCGCCCAGCGATTCCTGCATGTACGGCGCGCGCAACAGGCCCACCCCGTGATGGTGGCTGAGCGCGGCATTATATTTAATCAGCACGGCATTGGCCGCATCCCAGGCCGCGCGATACCACTGCGCGCGCCGCTCCACCTCGACCTCGCCGCGCAATGAGAAATACAGGCAGGCCCCGTCGACATAGGCATGCGACTGATGCGCGGAACCCGCCAGCGTGCCCGGCACCGCGTTGACCGCGGCCACCACTTCGGCGTAGATGCCCGGCAGATCGCTCCAGCGGCCCGCCATTTCCAGCGTGTCGGCCACAAATCCCGGGCTGCGCTTGAAGCCTTCGGCGCTCTTGCCGGTCAGGTAGCGGGTTTCCAGCCAGCGTTCGAAGACCGCGTCCCCATCCAGCTTCTCGCCCAGTTCCTCGCATACGCCCTGGCTGATCTCCATGACGGCGTCCACGATCTGGCGCGCGCCTTCGTCGGCCACCAGCAGCACGTTCAGGTCGGGCCGGTTGAACTGCACGCCGCTTTCCAGTTCGTCATACAGCCGCAGCGCCGCCGGGTTGGCGCCGCGCTGCATGATTTCGCGGCACGCCTCCAGGCCGATGGCGAACGTCTTGAAGCCATAGGCAATGGCGCGGCCGTAGTCCGGCAGCCGATGCAGTTTCAGGCGCAAACGCACGATCACGCCCAGCGTACCTTCGGACCCGATGAAGACCTGCTGCAGGTCGGCACCCACCGCCGCGCGGGAATAGCCGCCTACGCTGATCAGGCTGCCGTCGGCCAGCACCACATCCATGCCGAATACCATGTCTTCGATCTTGCCGTAGCGCGTGGACAACTGGCCCGCCCCCCGGCACGCCGCCCAGCCGCCCACGGTGCTGATGCCGAACGATGATGGCCAGTGGCCCATGGTCAAGCCATACTCGTTCTGGATCGTCTCTTCGAACACGTCGCCGAACATGCCCGCCTCCACCTCGACGATCTGGCTTTCGCGGTCCACGCCGATCAGCTTGTTCAGTTGGCAGACGTCCAGCACGATGCCCCCGCGCACGGGCAAGGCGGCGCCGGTGACGTTGCTGCGGCCCGCCGACACGGTGACGGGGATGGCGTCCGCGTTGGCGATGCGCATCACCGCCTGCACCTGCTCCACCGAAGACACCCTGACGATCACCGCCTGCGGCGTGGCAGGTTTGCCACCCGTTTCCGACATCATCGACCCCGCCCACCAATCGCGGGTCCAGGCGACGACATCGGTGGTGTCGGTCAGCACCTCGTCGGCCAAGTGGCGCAACGCGTCGATCTGCCCCGCAGACACGCGCACCGGATCGCGCTGCAACCCGGGTTCCGAGCCGGTCTGGGCCAATGCGGCGGCATAGGCCGGCGGCGTGTGCGCGCCAACGACGTAGTTGCCACGGTTGTAGCCGCGCTTGATGGCTTCTTTGCTGATCATTCCTTGTCTCCCATGAGTATGGATTTTTCGTGCTGGATCGCAGCCAGGTAGTCGTTGACCTGCTGCGTAATAACGGAGGGCGCCAAGCCCAATTCGGATTGCAGGATCTGTCCCACACGCGCCGCGGCCACGGCGGATGCGTCGCGCGCCATCAGGCGCGCGCGCATCCTGCGCGACAGCACGTCCTCGACCGTGCCGGCCAATTCATGGCGCACGGCGTACAGGACTTCGGCCTCGGTGTACGGCAAGCCCTGGACGATGGGCGTCTGCAGCGCCGGCGCGGCCTGCATCAAGTCGCTGACAAAGCGCGCCTCGGTGCCATACCGCTCGCCCAGATGCGCCGACATGCCGCCCGAGGCCACAATCGCCTGCGGGTCGTAGCCCGCCGCGCCTAGCAGATAGGCTTTCTTCGTCTGGCACGGATTGCGCTGGCCGATGACCTGCTGCGCGGCGTCGATCGTCTGTTCGGCCATGTGACGCGACGTGGTCAGCTTGCCGCCCACGATCGTGACCAGGCCGTCCGCGGCCACGCGGATTTCATGATTGCGCTTCATCTCCAGCGTCTTGCCGCCGGGAGGCCCGACCAGCGGCCGGCAGCCCGCGATGCTGCCCACGACGTCCTCGGCCTGCAGATCGGTCTTCAAGGCCGAGCGTGCGCCTTCCAGCAGGAAGTCCAGCTCGCGGCGTGTGCAGTACACGTCGTCCAGATCGCCTTCGTAGTCTTCATCCGTGGTGCCCAGATACGACACATTGCCCCAGCGCGTGATGGTGGCGCGGCGGCTGCGGCCCGGCACCGGGATGGTGACGGTGCAGTCGTTGCGTACCTTCAGCCAGGGCACCGCCACGTGCACCCCTTTGGCGGGACGCACGTGCAACGCCGACGCATCACCCCGCTTCGCGCCGCTCCAATCCCGCAACCAGACGCCGGTGGCCATGATGACCACGCCGGCGCGCGCGCGGATCTCTTGCTGGCCCGCCTGCACGATCACGCCGTCGACCTTGCCCTGCGCATTGCGCGTCACCTCGATCGCTTTGGCGTGATTGATGACCGTCGCGCCATGGAAGGCCGCTGTACGCGCAACGGCGAGCGTCAGCCGAGCGTCGTCCACGCGCGCATCGAAGTACAGGAATCCGCCCAGCAGCCCCTCTTCCTTGAAGGTCGGGCAATGCGACAGCACTTCCGCGGCAGTCAATTTCTGATGCAGGATGCCTTCGCGCCAGCCGCCTGCCATGTCGTACGTCCACAGCAGGCTTTCAAAGGCCTTGGCCAGGCGCTTGTCGAACACCCCGTCGCGCTCCAGGATCGGAAACAGAAACGGCAGGCGCTGCACCAGATGCCGCGCATTGCGGCGCAAGCGTTGGCGTTCGTGCAAGGAATGCCGCACCAGCCCCAGGTTGCCCTGTTCGATGTAGCGCAGCCCGCCATGCACCATCTTCGACGACTTCGAAGACGTGCCCGATGCGAAATCGTCCTTCTCGACGACGGCCACGCGGTACCCGCGCAAGCTGGCGTCCAACGCCGCATACGCGCCGGTAATGCCGCCGCCCACGATAAGCATGTCGTACTGCTCACTGCCCAACCTGTCCAATTGCTCTTGCCGCATCAGACGTAATGGCTCGGTGTTCGTCATATCGGCCCGGTCCTTCCTGGGCTTTCTGGATAGCCAACCGATCATTTGTGCAACGCCTCCTCTTTTTCCTGCTTGAACTGCCTGACGTGCCCCAATTCCGAGCCCACCCGGGCGTGCCACAATGCCCGGCGCCGCGCGCGTTCTGCCGCATCGATGGCTGGCTGGAACACCGCATCGGTCGCAATGGTCTTGCAGGCATCATGCAGCGACGGCCACAACAGCCCGGACGAACCCGCCAGATAGGCAATGCCGCGCAGGCTGGCCCGGTCGGATTCCTGCATGCGGCGGATCGGGATGCCGATCAAATCAGCCTGGATCTGCAGCAAGGGATCGCTGCAAGACAAGCCGCCACCCACCACCAGTTCGGACACCCGCACGCCCGACACGGCTTCATCGGCCTCGATGCAGCTGGTGACCGAGTGCGCGATGCCTTCCAGAATGGCGTAGGCGACTTCGGCCTGGGTCGTCGCCATCGATACGCCGGTCAACGAGGCGCGCGCGGCCGCTTCCATCTGGGGCACGCGCAAGCCCGTCAGGGCAGGCACGAACGTCACCCCCTGCGATGCGTCCACCGTCGCCGCCAGCGCACTGATCTCGCGCGCATCCGCAAACCACTTCAGCTTTTCGCAGACCCAGTTCAACGCGGACCCCGTCGTCGCCACAAAGGTCTCGACGGCAAAGTGCGACACGCCGTCCTGGCGCCGGGCCGTCATGGTCAGCGAACCTTCGGACAGCCCCGAGTTCACGGGCGGCTCGGGGCCGATGATCAAGTCCACAAAGCTGCCCGTTCCGTGCACGCACATCGCCTGTCCGCGGTCCAGGCAGCCCAGGCCGATGGCGCCAGCGTGCTGGTCGCCCGCGGACGCCAGGATCGGCACCTCGATACCCAATACCTCGGGACGCGTCCGGCCGAAGTCGTCCGCGTCCTGGCGCAAGGCGGGCAAGAGCTCGAACGGGAAGTCCAGTTCTTGCACCCATTCCAGGTAATAGCGGTGATCCGCCAGCACATAGGCCCCGGACGACGTGGCGTTGGTCGGTGTTGTGACCACCTCGCGGCGCTGCGAGAAATGCCACAGCAGCCAGCTGTCCACCGTGCCGAACGCCAGACGCTTCTCGCGCCAGGCCTGCCCGACCTGCGGCGTATCGCGTAGATGGCGGGCCGCCCACAGATACAGCGACCGTACCCCCACGGGACGGCCCACGCGGTCCAGCAACCGCGCGTCCCAGTCGGGCGCCAACTGATCCAGCTCGTCGACGAAGCGGGTGTCCTGCCACACCATGGCCGGCACCAGCGCAGCGCCCGTCCGCGTGTCCCACAGAACGGCGGTGGCGCGCTGCGTCGCCAGCGCCACCGCCGCGATCTGCTGCCCCGCCCGTTGGGCCTGGGCGATGGTGGCGCGGCAGACGCTGATCGTCTTTTCCAGGATCTCGTTGGCGTCCTGCTCCACCACGCCGGGCCGGGGCGTCTCCACGTGCAGCGTCTGATATTCCAGGCACGACACGTGGCCGTCGGCGGACACGGTGGCTGCCCGCGTGCCGGACGTGCCCTCATCAACGGCCAGAATCACAGGGTTGTTTGTCATCGCGAGGCTTTCCCAATGGCGGGGTCCAGGGTAGCCAGCGCGTCGTCGTCCTTGAATTGGGGCGCGCCGGTCTCGGTATCGGGGTTGATCGTGGTGCGGGTGGGGTCCCACTTGATCACGAAGCAGATGATGCTGGCGATGAGGGGCACGACCGACAGGATCAGAAAGGTCCTTTCCAGGCCGTAGTTCTCGCGAAAGATCGGAAACACCAGCAGGCCCACCGCGGCGCCGGTGGAACCCAGCGCGCCGATGATGCCGTTGGCGCCGGCGCGCAGTTCGCTGCGGAAAGACAGCGACGACAGGCTCTTGCCGTTGGCCCCCGGGCCGCCGGAGTGGAACAGGATGAAAAGCGACGGCAGCGCCACCGCCAGCCACAACGGCATCTGCCCGTGGAAGGTGCCCAGGATGAGCAGGATCACGAACACCATCGCAAAACCGAACGCCGAGGCGCGGCGCAATCCCAGCTTGCGTCCGATGTACGGCGACAGGAAGCCGCCAAAGATGCCGAAGATGTTGAACACCAGCGCGCCGATCGTGGCGTAGATGAAGTCCTTGCCGAACAAGGCCGCGCTGATCAGCGGCAGATACCAGCCCACGGCGAAGTATTGGATCGACTGGCCGATCTGCACCGTGGCGGCCAGGATCGTGCGCGGCAGGTACACGCCACGGAAGATCAGCAGCACGTTGGCCAGGCCCCGCTTGGCCTGGTTGACGACCGGCACGCGTTCGGCCGGCGGCGCGGCGACAAAGGCCTGCCCGTAGATGCGCGTCATGGCCTGGGCCGCCTGCTCGACCCGTTCCTTGCGGGCCAGCCAGATCGGGCTTTCGACCATGTAGCTCAGCTGCAGCACCAGAATGACCAGCGCGAAAATCGCCGTGGCCGCAACGGAATAGCGCCAAATCGAATCGCCCACATCCCACGAAAAGAACAGCATCGCCAACAGCAGGTTCGTGCAGACGGCCGTGTACCACATGCCCTGCCAGGTGTTCAGGCGGCTCTTGAATTTGACGGGGGTGAACTCGGCCAGAACGGCCATCGCGATGGCGAAGTCGATCCCGTAGGCCGCGCCCACGAAGAAGCGGCCCACCAGAATGACTTCGAAACTGGGCGCGAACATCACCAGCCCCGCGCCAATGACGGCCAGGAACTTGGCGATGATCAAGGGACGGATGCGCCCCCAACGATCGGCCATCCAGCCGCCGATGGGATTGAAGGCAATGGCCACCCAAGAAGCAAACGAGGTCATCAGCGCGACCTGGCCCGCTTTCAGGCCCAAGTCGCGCGTCATCGGGCCCAAGCCCGCGCTTAACGCCGAATTCGCAAACGCATCCAGGAACAGTCCGCCCAGCGCCAGCCACCAGATGAGGCCGGCCCGGCCAGCAATGCCGGGGCGTGAATCGATAAAAGCGATGACATCGTCGATGCCACGTATTTTCACGGTCGATGATTGCACAGTCGTCTCCTCTTGGAATTATTTCTGTAAGAGGTCGACGCAATCTGCACGCGATAAAAGACCACCTTACAGATGGTCTTTTATCTAAATCTGTGCGGTGACTTTATGGGTTGCGCGATGGGGTGTCAAGCAGGTTGGGCATCAGGACAAACCCTGTTCCGCGGCAATATTCGCCTGCTGAAAAAAGTATCCAAAGTCGCTGGAAAGTATATGGAAAACGTAATTCTTATACTTTTTTATCTTTATTTTTCAACGACTTGCATTAAATACACAAGCTGGCACACTACGGCCGATTCCAAGAAACGCTCGACATTGCCGGCGCCGCATTTACGCGCCGCGCATTCGCACATTTACGCAAACCCGCAAAGAGGCGATCACCCGATCACACAACCCGACTGAAAAGGAATTCAGATGCGCTTAATCACCGATCAAGAACTCGGCAACATGTCGACCGAAAACAAACGCCGCCGCCACACGGAGTTGGACAAAAAACTGGCGGTCGCGGCAGAACGCGGCTGGTCGTGCATGCATCGCATTGAAGCCAGCCGCGCAAAAGTGCATGCCGCGATCTTGATGGATGTGCAATTGGGACGCGATGTGGAACCCCGGACCGAGAAGCGGCGCGATCGCGTCAAGGTGAAGAACTGATCAGACGGCCGGCCTGA
Source organism: Achromobacter sp. 18P8.1.1 (assembly GCF_057799415.1). Classification (NCBI taxonomy): domain Bacteria; kingdom Pseudomonadati; phylum Pseudomonadota; class Betaproteobacteria; order Burkholderiales; family Alcaligenaceae; genus Achromobacter; species Achromobacter sp. 18P8.1.1. The sequence goes on from NZ_JBYOKH010000013.1 coordinate 44,621, forward strand.
GGCGAATCAGGGCTTGTCGCTTTCGGAGGGTTCTGGATAAATTCCATGTTGCCCGCCAACACGGAAAAAACCTGCCCATGACGATTGTTGTACATACCCCGAACGCCAAAGGCCTCTGGATGACGATCCAGAATAATCTGAAGCGCACCGATGACGCCGCCGCAAGAGGCGTCAGCGCGTGGCGCAAGGACGATACCGGCCGGGCAGTCAAGATCTATCATGCCCCGCCCGCGGGCGGCCTGGACGAACGGGCTTATTTCGTGGGCACGGTACGCACCGGCCAACTTCTTTTGCTGGACCTGCTGCCGGGTAGCGAACCGCTGAACTGGACCCGCTTCGGGTTGCTGCATGGCCACCTGGTGGGCATGCTGATGACGGAATACGAACGCGAAATCATGTCGCTGAACGTATTCCCGAACCGCCCGGCGCCGGAGGCCGAAGGCGGGTAGTCGAGAAAGGCGCTGAGCTTGAAATTGCTCAGGCGCCCATCAGAATCCCCAGGCGGCTATTCCAGGTATCGCCATACCCTTTACCGGCCACGGGGATATTGATCAGCGGTCGCTTTAGGTCGCTAGTGGAAAAGGCGAAATGGACATTCTTGAACGCGAGCCCACCGTTGCCTGAAACCTCGGTCCATTTCAATTGCCATTGCCGAATATAAGAAAAATCGAGCACCTCGCCCGGATCATTCTTGCCCGACACCATGCAGAGCTTTTGCGTTTGGGGATCAAATGCAATGACGACCTTCTTGTCCTTATCGCTAAGAATCAGTTCGCTGTCGACGCTGTCTTCGGGGAAGGACGTGCCAAGTCGCTGGTTGTGTTCGCGAAACTTAGCCAACAATGCGTTATGCCGCTTCTTTTGGCGATGAATTGCCCAGGCAATCAGGGCAACGATGGTTACGACGATAGAGATGAAATCAAACATGGCGCTGTTTTTCCGGTGGCTTATGCAAGCTGTATCGGCATTAACGGCAACCGGGGCGGAAACTTGAGCGTCGCATTGGGAAGAGGCGCGCGGATTCTGCAGATAACGCGATTATTGGAACGACCGTTGCAAGCGCGCCGCGACGATTAACGTGCCCGTCAGCTAGCCCGGCGTAGCCTCATCCGACCGCTCCGCGTATAGCGGAGTGCGGAAAAAAACAACGAGGAGACAAGCATGAGCACATTCGATCCGGATGGGCGCAGGCGCTTCCTGCGCCAAGCCTGTACCGTGGGCGCAGCCGGCACGCTGGCCAGCCATAGCCTGATCGGCCTGGCCGCCCCGACCACAGTCACGCTGCCTTTCGCGAACGGCGAGCGCGACCTGATTGCCTACCCCCAGAAACGCCCCCTGATCCGCCAGACCTCGCGGCCACCGCAACTGGAAACGCCGTTCGAGGTGTTCAACGACAGCGTCATCACGCCCAACGATGCCTTCTTCGTGCGCTACCACCTGGGAAACATTCCCACCGCCATTGACCCCGCCACCTACCGGCTGCGCGTCGGCGGCCTGGTCGGCACGCCCCTTGAGCTGTCGCTAACCGACCTGAAGCAGCAGTTCGGCGCGCCCGTCGAACTGGTCGCCGTCACCCAATGCTCCGGCAACAGCCGGGGTTTTTTTGAACCACGAGTGGGGGGAGGCCAACTGGGCAATGGCGCGATGGGCAATGCCCGTTGGGTGGGCATTCCGCTCAATCGCATCCTGGAAAAGGCGGGCATCCAGGCCGGCGCCCGCCAAATCACCTTCGAAGGCCTGGATCGGCCCGTGCTGCCAGGCACCCCGGAATTCGTCAAGGCGCTGGACGCGGCCCACGCCATGGACGGCGAAGTCATGCTGGCCTACGCCATGAACGGAACCGACCTGCCCTTGCTCAACGGCTATCCCGTGCGGCTGGTGGTGCCCGGTTACTACGGCACCTACTGGGTAAAGCACTTGGCCGACATCCAGGTGTTGAACACCGAGTTCGACGGCTTCTGGATGCAGAAGGCCTACCGCATTCCCGATAACGACTGCGCCTGCAGTCCGGTGGGCAAAGCGCCAGAAAAAACTCGCCCCATCGGCCGCTACAACGTGCGCAGCTTCATCACCGGCCTGGCAGACGGCGCCCGCGTGACCAAGGGCCAACGCGTGCCGGTTCGAGGCATTGCCTTCGATGGCGGCTACGGTATTCGCGACGTGCAATTCTCGGCCGACGGCGGCAAGACCTGGCGCGCCGCCTCTCTGGGCGAGGACCTGGGCCGCTATTCCTTCCGCGAGTGGCACGCCGACTTCACGCCTGAGCAGGCCGGCGCCTATGTCCTGAAGGTCCGCGCCACTAATACGGCGGGCGAAACCCAACCCTTAGACCCGCTGTGGAACCCGTCCGGGTATATGCGCAACGTGGTCGAAACCGTGCGCGTCGACGCCGCGTAAGGAGCCCCCATGACCCGCCCCGCCTGTCGCCACCCCCACGGCCACCTGGTCAGGCTAGCCATCGCCCTGGCCGCGATGTCTGCCTGCGCATCCGCCGCTGCCCTGGACATCCAGCTCCCGCCGGAAACCGCAACGCTGCACCCCGGCACCGGCGCCGGAGCCCAAAACGCGGCCCTGTGTCTGATGTGTCACTCGGTCGATTACTTGTCGTCGCAGCCGCCGATGCCATTGGGCTTCTGGGATGCCGAAGTCAAAAAGATGGTCGGCACCTACGGCGCCCCCATTCCGGCCGAACAAGTGCCGCTGATCGTGGAATACCTGAACCAAGCCTATCCACCGCCCCAACCTGCCGGGTCCCCAAAGCCCTGAGGCCTTGGTTTCCTCGGCGCTGTCCTTACAGACTTTGGCGCGTCATGTGTCCCCTTATGGGGGATGCCTAAGCTGGAAGCAAAAGAAAACCCCCGGCGCATTCGAGCGCTCGGGGGTTGTATGACATTGTCGGCGTAACGCCAAACAACGTCAGGCGATATGTGGTGCGAAGGAGGGGACTCGAACCCCTACACCTGTTACGGCGTCAGGACCTAAACCTGGTGCGTCTACCAATTTCGCCACCTTCGCTAAAGGTCAAGCCCGCTATTGTAGCTTGCTTGTTAAAATCTTGCGTCATGAATCCGCGCCTCGATGCTTTACACCCCTACCCGTTCGAAAAACTGCGGGCGTTGCTGGCTTCCGCCAGCACGCAGCCGGACGGCCTGACGCCCATCAATCTGTCGATCGGCGAGCCCAAGCACGCCGCGCCGGAACGTATCGCGCAGGCGATCCGCGACCACATGGGCGGCCTGTCCGTGTACCCGTCCACCAAGGGCGACCCGGCGCTGCGCCAGGCGATTTCGGGCTGGCTGGCCCGCCGCTACAGCATCCCCGCCCCCGATGCCGACACGCAGGTGCTGCCGGCGCTGGGGTCGCGCGAAGCGCTGTTCGCCTTTACGCAGACGGTGATCGACCCGTCGGCGGGTTCGGTGGTCATCTGCCCCAACCCGTTCTATCAGATCTATGAAGGCGCCACGCTGCTGGCGGGCGCCACGCCCTACTTCGTCAACGCCGATCCGTTGCGCAATTTTTCCAGCGACTGGAGCCACGTGCCCGACGAGGTCTGGAAAAAGACGCGGCTCGTGTTCGTGTGCTCGCCCGGCAACCCGGCCGGCAACGTCATGGCGCTGGACGAATGGGAAACGCTCTTCAAGCTGTCCGACCGCTACGGCTTTGTCATCGCGTCTGACGAGTGCTATTCCGAGATCTACCTGGACGAAGGCAACCCGCCCCTGGGCAGCCTGCAGGCGGCGCGCCGCCTGGGCCGGGACGACTACCGCAACCTGGTGGCGTTCTCCAGCCTGTCCAAGCGGTCCAACGTGCCTGGCCTGCGGTCGGGTTTCGTGGCGGGCGACGCGGCGCTGATTGGCCGCTTCCTGCTGTATCGCACGTATCATGGCAGTGCGATGAGCCCGCTGGTTTCCGCAGCCAGCGTCGCTGCCTGGTCGGACGAGGCGCACGTGAAGGACAACCGGCGCCTGTACCGCGAAAAGTTCGACGCGGTCGTGCCTATTCTTGAAAACGTACTGGACGTGTCGCGCCCGCAGGCGTCTTTCTACCTGTGGGCGGCCACACCGGGGTCGGATACGGCCTTTGTCCGCGACCTTTACGGCCGTACCGGTGTTACCGTTCTGCCGGGCAGTTTCCTGGCGCGGGAAGCGCATGGCGTGAATCCCGGCCACGGCCGCATCCGTATTGCGTTGGTGGCGCCTTTGGCTGACTGCGTGCAGGCAGCCGAGCGCATCGCCCATTTTGTACATACTTCTGTTTGATCAACCTTTAAAAAGCTGAGCCGCTATGACTCTCGACCTGCAGACCACCATCGAAAAAGCCTGGGACGACCGGGCCAACCTGTCGCCCGCCGACGCCAGCGCCGAGGTGCGCGAAGCGGTGGAACACACCATCGACGGCCTGGATCTGGGCCGCTTGCGCGTGGCCGAGAAAATCAATGACGACTGGGTGGTCCACCAGTGGATCAAGAAGGCCGTGCTGCTGTCGTTCCGCCTGAGCGAAAACGCCATCATGGGCCAGGCGCCCCTGCAGTTCTACGACAAGGTGCCGCTCAAGTTCTCGGAATACGGCGACAACGCCTTCAAGCAAGGCGGCTACCGCGTGGTGCCGCCCGCCGTCGCCCGCCGCGGCGCCTTCATTGGCCGCAACGTGGTGCTGATGCCCTCCTACGTGAACATCGGCGCCTACGTCGATGAAGGCACGATGGTCGACACCTGGGCCACCGTCGGTTCGTGCGCCCAGATCGGCAAGAACGTCCACCTGTCCGGCGGCGTCGGCATCGGCGGCGTGCTGGAACCGCTGCAAGCCAACCCCACCATCATCGAAGACAACTGCTTCATCGGCGCCCGTTCGGAAGTCGTGGAAGGCGTGGTCGTGGAAGAGAACTCGGTGCTGGCCATGGGCGTGTTCCTGTCGCAAAGCACCAAGATTTTTGACCGCGCCACCGGCAAGATCACCTACGGCCGCGTGCCGTCGGGTTCGGTCGTGGTTCCCGGTTCGCTGCCGTCGGCCGACGGTTCGCACAGCCTGGCGTGCGCCGTCATCGTCAAGCGTGTCGACGCGCAAACGCGCGCCAAGACCAGCATCAATGATCTGCTGAGGGCGTAATGAGCAGCACGACCGCACGGCCGCCCGAAGCCGTATTGGATCTGGTCAAGGACCTGATCGCCCGCCCCTCGGTTACGCCCGCGGATGAAGACTGCCAGGCGGCGCTTGCCGCCCGGCTGGAACGCATCGGCTTCACGTGCGAGACCATCGCCCAAGGCGGCGTCACCAACCTGTGGGCCCGGCGCGGGAGCGCCGCGCCGCTGACCGTGTTCGCCGGTCACACGGACGTGGTGCCTCCGGGTCCGCGCGAAAAGTGGGAGAGCGATCCGTTCGTTCCCACCGAACGCGACGGCTGGCTGTACGGTCGTGGGGCGGCCGACATGAAGAGTTCGATCGCTGCCTTCGTGGTGGCGGCCGAGGAATTCGTGGCGGCCCACCCGCAACACGGCGGTTCGATCGCACTGCTGATCACGTCCGACGAAGAAGGCCCGTCGATTGACGGCACCGCCATCGTCTGCGACGCGCTGAAAGCGCGCGGCGAACAGCTGGACTACTGCATCGTCGGCGAGCCGACCTCGGGCGACGTGCTGGGCGATACCTGCAAGAACGGGCGCCGCGGTTCCCTGTCGGGCAAGTTGACGGTCAAGGGCATCCAGGGCCACGTGGCTTACCCGCATCTGGCTCGCAACCCGGTGCACCAGATGTCTCCGGCGCTGGCGGAAATCGTCGGCATCGAATGGGACAAGGGCAACGAGTACTTCCCGCCCACGACGTTCCAGGTGTCGAACCTGAATTCGGGCACGGGCGCCACCAACGTGGTGCCGGGCGAAGCCGTGGCGCTGTTCAACTTTCGGTTTTCGACGGCCAGCACGCCGGAAAGCCTGAAGGCACGCGTGCATGCGGTGCTGGACAAGCACGGCCTGGAATACGACCTGGACTGGGAATTGGGCGGCGAGCCGTTCCTGACCCCGCGCGGTTCGCTGACGGATGCGCTGGTGCAGGCGATTCACGCTGAAACCGGCGTGACCGCCGAGCTTTCCACCACCGGCGGCACGTCCGACGGCCGTTTCATCGCCAAGATCTGTCCGCAAGTGATTGAGTTCGGCCCCGGCAACGCCACGATCCACAAGGTCAACGAGCGTATCGAAGTGGCTTCGCTGGAACCGCTCAAGAACATCTATCGGCGCACGCTGGAAAACCTCCTGCTGTCCAAATAAGTCCCAGCCCCCAAAAAGGGGGGCTTTTTCCCCTTGGAATAGCCCTGCGGGGAAAACGCCCGGTTGGGATAAAGGTCTAACTATGTATCAATCTGCCCGCCAAGAACTGCTGACCCTGCGTGACCTCATCCGTTATGGGGTGTCGCGTCTGAACAGCGCCCAGGTGGCGCTAGGACACGGCAGCGACAACGCCTGGGACGAGGCGGTCTACCTGACGCTGCACGCCCTGCACTTGCCGCTGGACACGCTGGAACCGTTCCTGGACGCCCGCGTGGTGCGCGAAGAGCGCGACCGCGTGCTGGACCTGCTGGAACGCCGGGTGACCGAGCGGGTGCCCGCCGCCTACCTCACCAATGAGGCCTGGTTGCGTGGCCATCGTTTCTACGTGGACAAGCGCGTCATCGTGCCGCGCTCGCCCATCGCCGAACTGCTGGACCAGGGCTTGTCGCCGTGGGTGCAGGACGCGCTGGCAGTGGAAAACGTGCTGGACATGTGCACCGGTTCCGGCTGCCTGGCCATCCTGTCGGCCCTGGCCTTCCCCTACGCCCACGTGGACGCGGTGGACGTGTCGGCCGACGCGCTGGAAGTCGCCCGCCGCAACGTGGACGACTACGGCCTGCAAGACCGCCTGGACCTGCACGAAAGCAATTTGTTCGACAGCCTGCCGGCACGCCAGTACGACGTCATCATCTGCAATCCGCCTTATGTGAACAGCGGATCCATGGACGTGCTGCCGCAGGAATACCGTCACGAACCGCACCTGGCCCTGGCCGGCGGCGAAGACGGCATGGACCTGGTGCGGCGCATTCTGGCGGCGGCTCCCCAGTACCTGACGCAAGACGGCGTGATCGTGCTGGAGATCGGCCACGAACGCGACTTCTTCGAAGCCGCCTTCCCGCAGCTATCCCCCGTGTGGCTGGATACGGAAGAGGCATCGGACCAGCTTCTGCTGCTTACCCGAGAGCAACTTACCCTGTGATACGCGCTACTGGATTGACCCTGCGCCGCGGCACGAAAGTGCTGTTGGACGGCGCTGAATTCGTTGTTCATCCGGGCGAACGCGTCGGCATCGTGGGCAAGAACGGCGCAGGCAAGTCCTCGCTGTTCGCCTTGCTGACCGGCGCCCTGGACCTGGACGCCGGCACCGTGCACCTGCCCGTCGGCTGGCGCATCGCCAGCGTTAAGCAGGAACTGGATGCCGACGACCGCCCCGCCCGTGAATTCGTCATCGACGGCGACACGCACCTGCGCGAATTGCAGGCGCGCCGCGCTACGCTGACGGACGATCAGGGCACGCAGATTGCAGAAGTCGAGGCGGCGCTGGTGGAAGCCGGCGCCTGGAGCGCGGCCTCGCGCGCCGAACAGCTGTTGGCCGGCCTGGGCTTCAAGCCGAACGAGTGGATGCAGCCGGTAGAGAGCTTTTCCGGCGGCTGGCGCATGCGCCTGGCCCTGGCAAGCGCGCTGATGGCGCCGTCCGAATTGCTGCTGCTGGACGAACCCACCAACCACCTGGATCTGGACGCGATGCTGTGGCTGGAGAAATGGCTGGCCGCCTATCCGGGCACCGTCATGCTGATCTCCCACGACACCGAATTCCTGGATGCGGTGGCCAAGTCGATCCTGCACTTCGACCACGCAAAGCTGGTGCGTTACCGTGGTGGCTATGGCGACTTCCTGACGCAACGCGCCGAGCGCCTGCGCCAGACCAATATCGCCTACGAACGCCAGACCCGTGAGACGGCTCGCCTGCAAGGCTTCATCGACCGATTCAAAGCCAAGGCGTCCAAGGCCAAGCAGGCGCAAAGCCGCGTCAAGGCGCTGGCCCGCATGCAGGTGCTGGCGCCCTTGCATGCCGAAGCGGGCATCGACATCCGCATCCCGTCGCCCGACCAGGTGCCGGACCCCTTGCTGACGCTGGAACACCTGTCCGCCGGGTACACGGACGCAGCGGGTAATGCCGTTCCCATCCTGCGCGATGTGACCCTGATGGTGCGCGCCGGCAGCCGCGTCGGCGTGCTGGGCGCCAACGGCGCAGGCAAGAGCACGCTGATCAAGACGCTGGCCGAAGAGATTCCCGTCCAGGCGGGCGAACGCCGCGCCTCGCGCGGACTGGCCATCGGCTACTTCCACCAGCATCAGCTGGACATGCTGGACGTGGACAGCACGCCCATCGCGCATCTGGCCCGACTGGCGCCCGAGACTCGCGAACAGGAACTGCGCAACTACCTGGGCGGCTTCGGCTTTTCGGGCGACACGGTCACCAGCAAGGTCGGGCCCATGTCGGGCGGCGAGAAGGCGCGCCTGGCGCTGTCCCTGATCGTCTGGCAAAAGCCCAACCTGCTGCTGCTGGACGAACCCAGCAACCACTTGGACGTTGAGACCCGCGAAGCCCTGGCCGCCGCGTTGGCCGACTTCGGGGGCAGCATGCTGTTGGTGTCGCATGATCGGCACCTGCTGCGCACCACCGTGGACAGTTTCTGGATCGTGGCGGACGGCGCAGTGCGCGAGTTCGACGGCGACCTTGAGGACTACCGCGATTGGCTGGCGGCCCGCAATGCCGGAGAACGTGCCGAAGCGGCACGCGAAAACGCCGAAGGCGGCGAACCCGTCGTGGACCGCAAGGCGCAACGCCGGGCGGAAGCCGAGCAGCGGCAACGCCTGTCCGCCCTGCGCAAACCGCTGGAAGCCAAGCTGGCCAAAGTCGAATCCGAAATGGAAAAGCTGCGGACCAAGCTCCACGCGCTGGACGCCGTCATCGCCGATCCGGACCTTTATTCGGACGCGCGCCGCGCGGAACGCCAGAAGGTCATGGCCGAACACGGCGAACATGGCAAACGCATCGACGAGCTTGAAGAGCAATGGCTTGAGATCCAGGGTTCCCTGGAAGAAATCGACCAAAGCGAAGCCTAGCGTGACGCTTGAGCGGCGGGCCGGTCCTGCTGCTCAAGCCTCCGCCGCTACCTATTAATAATAACCATTATCATTTATACTTCGTCGCGAAATTGACTCCATCTGGCGCCAGGCGCCAGCGACATGTCTACGCTTACGGACGTATTTCTCCGCCACTACCGCGAACTGCTTGGCTTTCTCTCGATGCGCACCGGCTCACGCGACGTGGCCCAGGACTGCGCACAGGACACCTGGATCAAGCTGGCGGAATTCAACGACCGCACCCGCCCCGACAATGATCGGGCATACGTATTCCGGGTGGCGGCAAACATCGCGACCGATTGGCATCGTCGCCGCACGCGTGAGCTCTCTGCCACCGCCGACTACGCCGCGGCGCTGCCCGTGGCGTATGCCGCCGACACCTTCGACGTAGCTTCCGCCCACCAGACCCTGCGCCGCCTGGAATCCGCCCTGCTCGCCCAGCCTCGCCGCAGCCTGGACGTCTTCGTGATGCACCGCCACGAAGGCCTGACCTACGGCGCCATCGCCGAGCGCTTCGCGATATCCGTCAGCGCTGTTGAAAAGCACATGATGCGCATCCTGCTGGCCTGCGACCTGGCGCTGGCAGGCTGATGGCCACGCGCGTTCGCCCGCCCGACCCCGTTGAAGAAGCCTCGCGCTGGGTCATCCGCCAGAGCGGCCAGCGGCTGGACGACGCGGCCCATGCCGAGTTCGAAGCCTGGTATCAGGCCGATGCCCGGCACGCGGCCGCGTATGACCGCTTGTCGCGCCTGTGGCGCCGCATGGGCGAGATCGATCGCGGCAAGCTTGCCAAACGGCCTGCCCGCAAGCTGCGCGCCACCGCCCTGCTGGCGCTGCTGACGGCCGCATTCGCCGGCTGGTTCGGGTCCACGGACCTTCCGCAGGCCGACTACAGGGCCGATGCGAGGGTACGCCACATCACGCTACCGGACGGCTCGGCGGTGGTGCTGGATGCGCACGGCGCGCTGGCGCTCGACTATGCCGACGGCCGTCGCCAGGTTCGCTTGCTGGCCGGACGCGCCCAGTTCGAACCGACGCCGCGACAACCCGGCATGGCGCCGTTCTCCGTGATCACGCGCGAGGCCTCCGCCACTGCGCTGGGCACGCGCTTCACGGTGGAACTGGGCCAGGACGGCACCCGCGTAGCGGTACAGGAGCACCAGGTCGCCGTGCGCTGCCTGCCGTGCGCAGACGATCAAGGCCTGACCTTATCCGCCGGCGAAACGGTGCAGGTGACGCCCGCAGGCGTCAAACGCGAAGCCGAGGCCGGCAGGGCGTCGCCCGGTTGGACGCGAGGCCTGCTCAGCTTCGACGACGTGCCGCTGCAGACCGTGGCGGATGCGCTGGCGCGCTACAGCGCCAAGCACATCCTGGTGATTGGTGAAGCGGCCAAGGCGCAACGCGTGTCAGGCACCGCGCTCGTCGCCGACCCGCAACGCGCATTGGAACTGCTGCTGGCGCAGACGCCCGTGCGCGTGACCGAACTGCCGGGTTTGCTGATCTTGCGATGAAGGCGTTCGGCCCGAACTCAATCGGTAAATGAGAATCGATATAAATTATTCATCGCCATACTGATGAGGGGTTTGGGCAGTGCCGACGTCCTACGGCTGAAATTACTGCTTAGGACTTACGCATGTCTTCCCGCATTTCCACGCGCCGCCTCCGCGCCGCAACCATCGCGTTGAGCGCAGCGCTGACGCTGGCCAACCCGGTGCTGGGCCAGACCCGCGCCACACCAGTTGCCTTCGACATCCCCGCCCAGCCGCTGGGAAGCGCCTTGCTGGCCCTGGGGCAGCAGGCCAATCTGGAGGTGTCGTTCGTGCCGGCCGCTGTCGCGGGAAAATCGGCGCCCGCGTTGCGGGGCACCTTGTCGCCGCTGGACGCGCTGGATCAGTTGCTGCGCGGGTCAGGCCTGGCCCTACGCGGCGACGGCCCTGGCCGCTACATCATCTACGTCGACAAGACGAACCAGTTTTCCGCGCTGCGCCTGGACGCGGTGAAGGTATACGGCGAACACAGCGATGAACGCGTCTATACCCAGGAAGAGATCGCCACCACGCCTACGGCCAACCAGGACCTGACGTCGCTGGTGGCCACCCACCCCGCGGTGCGCACGAATGCCCCGGCCAATGGTTCGACGAACCGCGGCTCGATGAATGTGGAGGACATTTCCTTCCACGGTTCCAGCCCCTACCAGAACCTGTTCCAGATCGACGGGATGGACGCGACCAACCGCGTCGACCCGGCCAGCAAGAACCTGAACCTGCAGATCGCCAACATTCCCAGCAACTCGCAGTCCTACTTCGTCGATACCAATCTGTTGGGCGAGGTCCGTGTGATGGACAGCTTTGTGCCTGTGGAATATGGGCGCTTCACCGGCGGCGTGGTGGACGCGCGGCTGCGCCGGCCATCGGGCGAAAACCATCTGCAACTGGACTACCGCTGGAACACGTCGAAGATGACCCAGCAGAAAATCGCCGAAGGCGACGAGACCGGCTGGGGCCAGGGCAAACCGGGGTTCTCTCCGGAATGGAAGAAGCGCTTCTACACCGCCATCGGCGACATCGCCATCAATGACAAGACGGGCGCGGTGCTGAGCATGTCGCGTCGCGAATCCAGCATCCGGCGCTGGAACATGGGCGTGGATGGCGACCAGCCCACCCAAGGCGAAGACAACTACGATGACCGCATCGACAACTTCCTGGGCAAGTTCACGGTGCGGGCCACGGCGGACACCATTTCCGACCTGACGCTGAAGTACAGCGACCGCCGCGAGACGCTTTCAAGCGACACGTTCCGGGACACGCAATGGGACAACACGCATGCCGCGCGCGGCGTGGGCTGGAACCTGGATCACGCATTCCAGGGGGGCCGCGCTTCGGTGCAGGCGGGTTGGGACAATGCGCTTAGCAACCGCTCGTCCGACGCGACATCGCTGGTCACGCACAAATTTCCGTCGATCCCGTTGTACGTGACGGGCGGCTATGGCAAAGAGCAGAAGGAACAAAACACCTGGACGCTGAAAGGCCGGATCGACCTGGACCCGATACGCACGGGGCCCTTCACGCATACGCCGTATGCGGGGGTAGACCTGCAGCGCATCGGCGTGAATTTCGAGCGCTTCGACGATTCGTATTCGTACATCGCCACCCATGCCGCCAACGGCTCGGAACGCCATTCCAGCAAAGTGCACAATCTGCAAGGAACCGTCAGCACCAAATACAACACGGCTTCGCTCTACGTGTCGGACCGCGTGGAACTGGACCGCGTGGCCTTGACCGGCGCCCTGCGCTACGACCGCGAGACTTTCCTGGGCAACACCAACCTGTCGCCGCGCACCCGCCTGGATTGGGATGCGTTCGGCGACGGCAATACCGTGGTCAGCGGCGGCTGGGCCCGCTACTACGGCTCGGAAGTGCTGAACATTGCGTTGGAAGAGCGGATCAACACGCTCAGGCGACAAGTGCTGGACCGCTACGGCAACCCGGTAGCGGACGGATCCAAGCCGTACTACGTGTCCTACGAAGGCCTGCGCACCCCGTACGACGACGAATGGGCGCTGTCGGTCAGGCAGCGGATGGGCAGCCTGGAAGGGCTGGCGGCCTATGTGCACCGCAACGGGCGCGATCAGGTCAGCAAGAGCGGCGACAGCATCCAGGGCTACCGTTACCTCAATAACGGCAAATCCACGACGGACACCATCAGCTTGTCGCTGCGGACGCTGACGCCATGGCGCCTGATGGATACCCGCTGGACGGCGCGTGCCGACTGGAGCTACCAGAAGCGCAAGGTCAACGCGGATCTGGTCGAAGGCTATGAGGGCAATGCACGCGACCCGGACGAATACATCTTGTACGACGGCGAGCGCATGCGCGCCATCGACCGTCCGCCCGTCTCGTTCTACCAACCCCAAAAAGCCTCGTTGTCGCTGACCGGCATCTGGCCCAAGGGCGGGCTGACCTGGGACAACAGCATCCAGTGGCGCAGCTCGCGCATGTCGTCCGTCTACGTGGGATACGGGCCGCGTCCCGAATCGCTGCAAAGCTACCGCAGCACCCGGCTGGCGTCGTACTGGACCTGGGACACCCGCCTGATCTGGGAGCCCACCTTCGCGCGCAACGTCGCTTTCACGCTGGACGTCCTGAACGTGTTGAACAAGACGCCGGCCATCACCGCCTCCAACCCCAATTTGGCGATCAACCGAAACACCTATCAAGTCGGCCGCGAGATCTGGGTGCAAGCCAGCTACCGCTTCTGATGCGCCGCGCATACCTACGCCGCGGCCTTCAAGCGGCGGCCGTCGCCCTCACCCTCGCCCTTGCCGCCGGTTCCGCCATCCCGGCCGAGCCGCCTGGGATGACCACGGCGGTAGCCTGCCACGAAGCAGGCGCCTGGAACATGGCCTGCCTGCGGGACCGTTATGCCGAGCCCCTAGGCCAATGGCCCGCCCCCACCGTTGATCCGGGCATCACATGGACGGAATGGGCCGCGGTGCCTCCGGTGGACGCGCCGCCGCTGACCTGGATGGCCGCGAATGCCGGCCGTCCTGAACTGGCGCGGGACGTGCAACAACCCGACGTCGTGGCGCTGGGCCAGATGCTGTTCTTCGATGCGCACTTGTCCCGCAAGGGGCAGGTCTCTTGCGCGTCCTGCCATATGCCGCAGCGCGCCTTTACCGACGGCCGGCCGCTGGCAGTCGGCGAAGACCGGCTGATGGGCAGGCGCCGGTCGCCCTCGCTGCTGGCTGCGCCCTTCGCGCCACGCCTGTTCTGGGACGGACGCGCCGACACGCTGAAAGCGCAGGTGCTGGGCCCGGTCCAGGACAGCCGCGAGATGAACCATGACCTGGGAAGCGCCATTGCACGATTGCAGGCCCTGCCGCCCTATCCTCAGCAATTCTTGAAGGCTTTCGGGCCGGCGGCGGGCAATGCCATTGACACCGACCGGCTTGCCCGTGCGCTGGCCGCCTACGTCGCCACGCTTCGCCCCCAGCCCACGCGATTCGACGCTTTCCTGGCAGGGGGCCCGGGCGCATTGAACGACAAGGAACTGCTGGGCATGCATCTGTTCCGCACCCAGGCCCGCTGCATGAACTGCCACAGCGGCGCGCTATTGACGGACCATCAATTCCACAATATTGGCCTGTCGTTCTATGGGCGGCGCAACCAGGATCTGGGGCGCTTCGAAGTCACCCGCGATCCGGCCGACCTGGGCACATTCCGTACGCCCAGCCTGCGCAATGTCTCGCTGGCAGGGCCGTGGATGCACAACGGCCTGTTCGCGGACCTGAAGGGGTTGCTGCGGATGTACAACGTGGGCATGGGCCGGGAGGCCGCCCCCGCGGATCCCCCAGACCCTTATCCGCCGCGCAAGTCCGAACACATCCGGCCGCTGGATCTCAGCGCGGACGACATCGACGCCTTGCTGGCGTTCATAAAGGTCTTGTAGGGAAAGGGGAAGGCGGCGCCCCAAGGCGCCGCCAGCCTGGCATTACGAGTACGGGCGCTCGCGCAGGCGGGTGTGATGGTCGACCACGGTGTCGATCACTTCGCGCAGGATGGTCTCAGCCAAGGCAGGCGGCACGCCCGCCTCTTCGGCCAGGCGACGGATGCGCTCTACCTGCTGGGATTCCCGCTGGGGATCCACCAGGTCCATGCCATGGTTGGTCTTGAGTTCGCCGATCATGTCGGTGCAACGGAAGCGCACACCCAGCAGCAGCATGATCTGCTGATCGATTTCATCGACCTCGGCGCGCAGCGACGCCAACTCGGCTTTCGGGGAATCGGTGTTGGCCATTTTCTAACGCTGAACAATATCAAGCTTGGCGATGCCCAGCGCCAAGGTCTTGGCGCCGACGTCGCGGAACTGGATCTCTGCCTGCGCGTCTTGTCCTGCGCCGCTCAAGCCAATAATCGTGCCGTCGCCAAACCGCGCGTGACGCACGCCCTGACCCACACGATACTGCTTGTCGCCCACCGTGACACCGCTTGCCACGCCGCGCGGTTGACGCGGCGCAATGGTGTTGGTGGCCTTGCGGCCGAACGCGTCGCCGCGGTTGCCCCCGCCCCAGCCCGCGCCCGTGCTGCTGACCGGCGCCAGGCCGGCCTTGGGCGACAGCCACTTCAGGTGCTCTTCGGGAATCTCGTCCAGGAAGCGCGAACGCATGGCGTAGCGCGTCTGGCCATGCAGCATCCGGCTTTGGGCCAGGCTGATGTACAGGCGCTGCCGCGCGCGGGTGATCGCCACATACATCAGGCGGCGCTCTTCTTCCAGCCCGGACTGTTCCAGGATGCTGTTCTCGTGCGGGAACAGCCCCTCTTCCAGGCCGGTAATGAAGACCGCGTCGAATTCCAGGCCCTTGGCCGCGTGCACCGTCATCAGTTGCACGGCGTCCTGGCCTTGCTGGGCCTGGTTGTCGCCGGCCTCCAGCGCCGCGTGCGACAGGAACCCTGCCAGCGGCGTCAGGCCGTCGGAGGCCACGATGGGCGCGTCGACCACGCCCGGCATCAGCGTCGACGAGGTGGCCTGCTCAGGCACCACGCCGGCGGGCATGCCGTCGTAGTTCTCTTCGGAAGCGAACACAGCCGCGGCCGTGATCAATTCGTTCAAGTTTTCCAGCCGTTCGGCGCCTTCGCGTTCGGCCTTGTAATGGGCGTTCAGGCCGCTGGCCTCAAGCATGTGCTCGACCATTTCCGGCAACGGCAGATCGCGCGTTTCTTCGATCAGGCGATGAATCAGCTGCGCGAATTGGGCCAGGTTGGACCCGCCCTTGCCGCCCACCAACGCCACCGCCGCATACAGGCTGGTGTCGTGCGCGCGGGCTGCGTCGGCCAGTTGTTCCAGCGTACGCGCGCCAATGCCGCGCGTCGGGAAATTGACGACCCGCATCCACGACGTGTCGTCGTTGGGGTTGGCCATCAACCGCAGGTACGCCAGCGCGTGCTTGATTTCCTGGCGCTCGAAAAAGCGCAGGCCGCCGTAGACCTTGTAGGGAATGCCGGCCGAGAAGATGGCGTGCTCCAACACGCGCGATTGCGCGTTGCTGCGATATAGCACGGCGATCTCGCGGCGCAGGCTGCCGTCATGGATCAGCGAACGGATTTCGTCCACGATCCATTGGGCTTCCATGCCGTCGGAAGGCTGCTCGATGACGCGCACCGGTTCGCCTTCGCCCTGGTCGGTCCACAGGTTCTTGCCGAGGCGGCCGTTGTTATGGCCGATCAGCGCATTGGCGGAATCCAGGATGTGGCCGAACGAACGGTAATTCTGTTCCAGCCGGATCACGGTGCCATGCGCGTAGTCGCGCTCGAAGTCGGACATGTTGCCGACGTTGGCGCCGCGGAAGGCATAGATGGACTGGTCATCGTCGCCCACGGCGAAGATGGCCGCGCCGCCGCCTGCCAACAGGCGCAGCCACTTGTACTGCAGCGTGTTGGTGTCCTGGAACTCGTCGACCAGGATGTGGCGGAAACGGCGTTGGTAGTGTTCGCGAACCGGCGCGTTGCGCGACAGCAGTTCGTACGCACGCAGCAGCAGCTCAGCGAAGTCGACCACGCCTTCGCGCTGGCACTGGGCTTCGTAAAGCTGGTAGATCTCGATCAGGCGGCGGCGATGGGCGTCATAGGCTTCGACGTCCTGCGGACGCAGGCCTTCTTCCTTGGCGCCATTGATGAAGCGCTGCACATCGCGCGGCGGGTACTTTTCGTCGTCGACGCCATTGGCCTTCATCAGGCGCTTGATGGCGGCAAGCTGATCAGTGACGTCCAGGATCTGGAAGCTTTGCGGCAAGCCGGCATCGCGGTGATGCGCGCGCAGCATGCGGTTGCACAAGCCGTGGAACGTCCCGATCCAGAGACCGCGGGTGTCGATCGGCAAGATCGCCGACATGCGCGCCAGCATTTCGCGGGCGGCCTTATTGGTGAACGTGACCGCCAGAAGCCCAAAAGGCGAAGCCTGGCCGGTTTGAATCAGCCAGGCCATGCGGGTAGTGAGTACCCGGGTCTTCCCGCTGCCCGCCCCGGCCAAGACCAGGGCGTGCTGCGGTTCTAACGTTACTGCGGCGCGTTGTTCAGGGTTGAGCTTCTCTAGCATCATGCCGCGTAGCGGCGCAGATGTTGAGCAAACTGCTCGAGCCCGGCGATGCCGCTTTGCTGGGCGCGCTGGCACCAGGCCTGCAAGTCATGAAGGAGCTGTTCGCTGCTGGCGCTGGAGCTTTCCCAGATGCGGCCGAGTTCGCGGCGCATTTGCACCAGGGTCGCGAGCGACTTGTTCTGGGCGATGGCCTTGTCCACGGCGGCAAGCTGTTCCGGCTGGAGGATGTCCTCGTTGCGGTGGATGGCGCGGCGCACTTGATGCAGCTTGGTATAGCCGCATTCGGCGTTGCCTTCCTGGCGCGAGGCCTTCAGCTTGCTCAGTTCTTCGCGGGCAGCGCTCTTGATCACGTCCGCATAGCGGGCCATGACTTCGTAGCGGTGCGTGATCACGCCTTGCAGCGTGCGCAGGTCGATGCCCGTGCGGGTGTCATCCAGCTTCAGCTTGGGCGCAACCTTCTTGATCTTGGCCAGGCCGAAGAACTTCAGGATGTTGATGTAGCACCAGCCGATGTCGAATTCGTACCACTTGGCCGAGAACTTGGCCGACGTGCCGTGGGCGTGGTGGTTGTTGTGCAGTTCTTCGCCGCCAATCACGATGCCCCACGGAAACACGTTGGTGCTGGTGTCCGGGCTGTTGTAGTTGCGGTAGCCCCAGTAGTGGCCGATGCCGTTGACGACGCCAGCCGCCCAGAAGGGAATCCAGGCCATTTGCACAGCCCACACCGTCACGCCGATGGCGCCGAACAGGGCGACGTCGATGGCCAGCATGGACAGCACGCCCCACAAGCTGTGCTTGCTGTAGACGTTGCGTTCGAGCCAGTCGTCAGGCGTGCCGTGGCCGAACTTGGCCATGGTTTCATTGTTGTTCGATTCTTCGCGATACAGCTCCGCACCGCGGAACAGCACCTTCCAGATGCCGAACAGCATGGGCGAGTGAGGATCGCCTTCCTTTTCGCACTTGGCGTGATGCTTGCGGTGAATGGCGACCCATTCCTTGGTGACCATGCCGGTCGTCATCCAGAGCCAGAAACGGAAGAAGTGCATGACAGCCGGATGCAAATCCAGACCGCGGTGCGCTTGGCTGCGATGGAGAAAAACCGTGACCGCAACAATCGTGATGTGCGTCACGACAAGGGTGAATACGACGACCTGCCACCAAGTGGCTTGGGTCAGACCGCCGGCAATGAAGGAGAGGATGTAATCCATAAAGCTGTTATGAGCCTCGCTTGAGAAGTGCCTGAAGTTTAGCTTACCTTTGTCTTCTTATGACAAGGGAGTTTCAAAATAGTTTTGAGCGAAATCAAGGACTAAGCCCCGATTTTAGAGCACAAAAGCCATCTCTCGCGGCCATTTCGGGCAATCGCGAGGCCGAGCCTTGCGGACATCCGGCGCGTGGGGCCGGCTACCCCATGAAAGTGGGGGGGTATTCGCAATGGCACTAGGTTTTGGCTACATTTCGCTACTAAAGTTCCTGTCAGCAAGGGGATTTCGTCTTGAGGACGCCACGTTCGCGGCGCACACTTGCCGCCCTTGCCGCTGACCATTTGTCTCTTTTGCCCCACTGATGTTGCCGAAAACAATCCGACCCTATTTATTTTCAGCCCTGTCGACGCTGGCCATTGCGTTCGCCGCGCCCGCCCCCGCCCAGACGATGAAGTCGGGCGACGTCGTCGTACTGGCCTCGTATTACGAGATCCGCGGGTCGGATTGCCTGGCGCTGCGGGCGCCGCGCGTGCAGATCACGCAGAGCCCGAAGCTGGGCAAGGCCAGCATCATGCAGACGCGTGGCCAGTCCAGCGATTCGGGGCGTTGCGCCTACCGGCCAGTGGCGGTCTCGCAGGTGGTCTACCAGGCGGACCAGCCGGGCGCCGACACCCTGGCCTGGGAAGTGAAATACCAGAACAAGACGCTGGGCACCCGCCGATTCAGCGCGACAGTCGGCGTCACGCCGGCTCCCTGAGCCGGCGCGAACCGATCGCGCATCAGGCCGGCTTGTCTTCCTTGGCCGCGTCGGCCTCGGGGACGGCGTCAGCCAGGGTTCCGGCTTCGGATTCGCCCGCAGGGGTCGTCTCGGCCGTGTCGGCAGCAGATGCTTCGGCCTTGACCGGCGCGTCCGCGTCCTCGGCCCCGTCCAGGGCCGAATCAACATCGGCGTCCAGATCGGCGTCGGCGTCCGCCGCGTCGGCAGCTTCGGCCGTTGCGCCGGCTGCGCCCTTCTTTTTGCGCTCGAACACTGCGGCAAAGAAGCCGTCGGTGCCGTGCACGTCAGGGCGCAGCTGGACGTAAGGACCTTCCAGCTTCAGCGTTTCGCAACGCGCGGCCAGGATCTCGGCGGCGTCCAGGCGCTCGAATTCGGGGTGGCTGGCCAGGAAACGCTCGGCCTGCACCTCGTTTTCTTCCGCCAGCAGGCTGCACGTGGCATACACCAGGCGGCCGCCGGGCGCCACGCAACGCGCGGCGCTGTTCAGGATGCGTTCCTGCAACCGGCCCAATTCGGCCAGCGCCTCGGGGTGCTGACGCCATTTCAGGTCCGGATTGCGGCGCAAGGTGCCGATGCCGCTGCAAGGCGCATCGACCAGCACGCGCTGGGCCTTGCCGGCCAGGCGCTTCACGCGGGCGTCGTTCTCGCTGTCGATCACGACAGGCACCACGTTGGACAGGCCGCTACGCGCAAAGCGCGGCTTGGCTCGGGCCAGGCGCGCGGCCGATACGTCGAAGGCGTACAGACGCCCGGTGGAGCGCATCAGCGCGCCCAGCAGCAGCGTCTTGCCGCCGGCGCCGGCGCAGAAGTCGATGATCATTTCGCCGCGGCGCGGGGCGACCAGCAGGGCCAGCAATTGGCTGCCTTCGTCCTGCACTTCGATGCTGCCGTTTTCGAACTGCGGCCAGCGATTGATGGCCGGACGGCCTTCCATGCGGATGCCCCACGGCGAAAACGGCATGGCCACGGGTTCGTAGCGACCGGCGCTCTGCTGCAGTTCCGTCAACATGGCGTCGCGCTCGGCCTTGAGCGGGTTGACGCGCAGATCCAGGCTGGCTTGGCGGTTCAGCGCTTCGACCAGGGCTTCGGGGCTGTCCATCTGGCTCAGGCGTTCGTCCAGCCAGTCGGGGATACTGCCGCGCACCGCGCGGGGCAAGGTCGCCAGATCGATCTGCGACACGCGCTTGAGCCATTCGGCTTCGGCGGCGTCCATGCCCTCTTCCAGCGCTTCGGCGCCCAGGGTGGCGTTCAGGCCCAGGATGGCCAGACGGCGCGAGGCCGGGCCCACGCCGCTTTCACCGAACTGGCGGTAGCGGCGCAGATGGCGCAGCACGTCATAGACGGCTTCGGCGACTTCGGAACGGTCGCGCGCGCCCAGGTTGGGATGGTGGCGCAGCCAGTGCGACAGCGCAGAATCGGCCGGATAGGTCCATTGCAGGATTTCGCCCAGGACGCGCTGCACCTGGTCGATGCGGATGGCCGCATAGGATTGGCGCGGACGGTTGAATTGCGGCTTTTGCGGGGCCTGCTCGCGATGGCCGTGCGAGGCGTCATCACCGCGCGGCGCATCATAGGACGGCCGGTTCTGGCCTTCGCGGCGCTCGGAACCATACGACGTCCGTTCGCCGCCACGGCTGTCGCCACGCGGGCCATTGCCGTACGACGGACGTGAATCCGGACGGCCGGAGCCTTCGCGGCGATCCGAACCGTAGGAGGCACGTTCGCCGCCACGGCTGTCGCCGCGCGGGCCGTTGCCGTACGACGGGCGCGAATCCGGACGGCCGGAGCCTTCGCGGCGATCCGAACCGTAGGAAGCGCGTTCGCCGCCACGGCTGTCGCCTCGCGGGCCGTTGCCGTACGACGGACGCGAGTCCGGACGGCCCTGGCCTTCACGGCGGTCCGAACCGTAGGGAGCACGTTCGCCGCCACGGCTGTCGCCTCGCGGGCCGTTGCCGTAGGACGGACGCGAGTCCGGACGGCCCTGGCCTTCACGGCGGTCCGAACCGTAGGGAGCACGTTCGCCGCCCCGGCTGTCGCCACGCGGGCCGTTGCCGTACGACGGACGCGAGTCCGGACGGCCCTGGCCTTCGCGGCGGTCCGAACTGTAGGAGCCCCGATCCCCGCCCCGGCTATCGCCACGCGGGCCGTTGCCACGGTTCTCGCCACGCGGTGCGTCGTAGGACGGACGCGGCGTGGGCCGGCCTTGGCCTTCCCGGCGATCGCCGCCGAAGGCGCCGCGTTCGCCACGGTTTTCACCGCGGTTCTCGCCACGCGGCGCGTCGAACGCCGGGCGCGGGGCCGGACGGCCGGCATCCCGGCTGGGACGCTCGTCGCGGCCGCGATCGCTGCGCTCGCGCTGGGGCGCCTCGCGGGCGTCGCCCTTGGGACGCGAGAAAAAGGACCGACCGTCGCGCCCTTCGGAGGCTGCCCTCGGGGTGCCTGCCGGACGAGAACGCGGAGATTGGGGTTTAGTCATGGTGTGTTCCAGTGGGGCGGAGGAGTTCCGCCCGATAAAAGCGATTCAGTGCGATTCGGGGCCGATCAAGCGGCCGGCGACCAGGTGAACAGGCGCGCGGGATCGCCCTGCACGTCCACCCGGTGGTCATTTGTCAGCGTAACCCGGCCTTCGGCCAGCCAGCGCACGGCAGCCGGAAAAGCCTGATGTTCCACTGCCAGCACGCGATTAGCCAGCAGTTCCGGCGTATCGCCGGCCAGAACCGGCACGCAGCCCTGGGCGATGATGGGGCCGTGGTCCAGCACCGGTGTCACGAAATGCACCGTGCAACCGTGTACGCGCACCC
This sequence comes from Achromobacter sp. 18P8.1.1, assembly GCF_057799415.1. Taxonomy (NCBI): domain Bacteria; kingdom Pseudomonadati; phylum Pseudomonadota; class Betaproteobacteria; order Burkholderiales; family Alcaligenaceae; genus Achromobacter; species Achromobacter sp. 18P8.1.1. The sequence goes on from NZ_JBYOKH010000013.1 coordinate 66,690, forward strand.
CCGTCGCCAGAGCTTGGGCGTGGGTGTGCAGCCCGGGAAACGCCGGCAGCAGCGAGGGGTGGATATTGACCAGCCGGCCGGCATAGTGGTTGACGAAGCCCGGGGTCAGGACGCGCATGAAACCCGCCAGGATGACGTAGTCGGGCGCGTAGCGGTCGATTTCAGCGGCCAAGGCGGCGTCGAACGCTTCGCGGCTGGCGTAGTCCTTATGGTACAGGGCTGCCGTGGGAATACCGTGGGCGGCCGCCCATTCCAGGCCGCCGGCATCCGGCCGGCTGGCGATGACGGCGGCGATTTCGGCCGGCCAGCCCTCGTCGCGGCACGCTTCGGCCAGCGCCTGCATGTTGCTGCCCCGCCCCGAGATCAGGATGACGAGGCGGCGTTTAGAAAATTGTGTTTCCGGCAAGATAGAAGAATCCAAATATTTAGCCCCCAGGGCGCCCGGCAGGGGCGCCTTGCTTGTCGCAAAAGGGCTTGTCCGCCGCCATTGCGCACCCCGGAAATACCGGTCGCGCAGAAATGGTTGGGGGGATTAGAACAAACCCGGAATCCAAAATTGTAAACTCTCGCTCGTGAAACCATCGCTGCGCATCTACCGATCCCTGCCTCCGCCCGACCGGCGCGCCCCTTGCGCGCTTACGATCGGCAATTTCGACGGCGTCCATCGCGGGCACCAGGCCATGCTGGCGCGCGTCTGCCAAGTCGCTCGCGAGCGCGGCCTGACGCCCGCCGTCATGACCTTCGAGCCGCATCCGCGGGAGTATTTCGCCACCCTGAACCAACGCCCCGAACTGGCGCCCACCCGGATATCCGGACTGCGCGACAAGCTGGCGGCGCTGGCGCGCTACGGCGTGTCCCAGGTCGTGGTGGAACGCTTCAACGCCCGGCTGGCCGAAATGTCGGCCAACGCCTTCATCGAGAACCTGCTGGTGCAGGGGCTGCAAGCCAAATGGCTGCTGGTGGGCGAGGATTTTCGCTTCGGCCACAAGCGCAGCGGCGATATCGACCTGCTGCGCGAAGCCGGCATGCGCCATGGTTTCGAGGTGCAGACGCTGGCCGACGTGACCGATCAGCAAGGCCACCGGATTTCCAGTTCCGAGGTCCGCACGGCGTTGGCCGTGGGCGACCTGGACCGCGCCCGCCACCTGCTGGGCCACCCGTACCACATCAGCGGCCACGTGATCCATGGCCAGAAGCTGGGCCGGACCCTGGGCTTTCCCACGATGAACCTGCGCGTGGCCGAACGCTGCGCCGCCCGCTCGGGCATCTATGTGGTGCAGGTCTATGGCCTGGCCGAGCGCCCGCTGCCTGCGGTTGCCAGCCTGGGCGTGCGCCCGACGGTCGAAGACCGCGGCCGCGTGCTGCTTGAGTCGCACCTGCTGGACGACACGGTCAACGCTTACGGTAAACTCGTACGCGTCGAATTCCTGCACAAGCTGCGGGACGAAGAAAAATTTCCTGATCTCCCTTCCCTGACTGCCGCCATCGCCGAAGACGCGCGAAACGCGCGCGCCTATTTTGCCGTTCATGGACTATAAAAAGACCCTCAACCTGCCCGATACCCCCTTCCCCATGCGGGGCGACCTTGCCAAGCGCGAGCCCGCCTGGATTTCGCAGTGGGAGGAAAACCACGTCTACCAAGCGATCCGTGCGGCCAGCCGCGGCCGGCCCCGTTTCGTGCTGCACGACGGTCCGCCCTACGCGAACGGCGACATCCACATCGGCCACGCGGTCAACAAGATCCTGAAGGACATCATCGTCAAGAGCCGCAACATGGCCGGCTATGACGCGCATTACGTGCCGGGCTGGGACTGCCACGGCATGCCCATCGAAATCCAGATCGAAAAGAAGTACGGCAAGCACCTGCCCGTGGCGGAAGTGCAGTCGAAGGCCCGCGCCTACGCGCTGGAGCAGATCGACCGCCAGCGCAAGGACTTCAAGCGCCTGGGCGTGCTGGGCGGCTGGGACCGCCCGTACATGACGATGAACTTCAGCAATGAAGCCGACGAAATCCGGGCACTGGGACGCATCCTGGACAAGGGTTACGTGTTCCGCGGCTTGAAGCCCGTGAACTGGTGTTTCGACTGTGGCTCGGCCCTGGCCGAAGCCGAAGTGGAATACGCCGACCGCGTCGACCCGGCCGTTGACGTCGCCTTCCCGTTTGCCGATCCGGCCAAGCTGGCCAAGGCCTTCGGCCTGGAGTCGGTGGAAGACGGCGCCATCGTGATCTGGACGACCACGCCCTGGACCATCCCGTCCAACCAGGCGCTGAACGTGCATCCGGAAATCGAGTACGCACTGGTGCGGGTGTCCCCGGCGCCCAAGTTCGGCCCCCTGCTGCTGGTCGCGAAAGACCGCGTCGAAGCCTGCCTGAAATCCTGGAACCTGGAAGGCGAAATCATCGCCACGGCACCGGGCGAAGCGCTGTCGGGCATCGAATTCCGTCATCCGCTGGCGCAGTTCAATGCCGCGTACGATCGTCGCTCGCCTATCTACCTGGGCGACTACGTCACGGCCGACTCGGGCACGGGCGTGGTGCACTCGGCGCCTGCCTACGGTATTGAAGACTTCGTGTCGTGCAAGGCGCACGGCATGAAGGACACTGATTTCATCAGCCCGGTCATGGGCGACGGCAAGTACGTGGACAGCCTGGCGCTGTTCGGCGGCCTGTCCATCTGGGACGCCAACCCCAAGATCGTCGAAGCGCTGACCGAAGCCGGCGCGCTGATGCACGTCGAAAAACACAAGCACAGCTACATGCACTGCTGGCGCCACAAGACGCCGATCATCTACCGCGCTACCAGCCAATGGTTTGCCGGCATGGACGTGGCCCCCAAGGATGGCGGCCCGACCCTGCGCGAATCGGCGCTGGCCGGCATCGACGCCACGGCCTTCTACCCGGCCTGGGGCCGCGCCCGCCTGCACGCCATGATCGCCAACCGCCCGGACTGGACCCTGTCGCGCCAGCGCCAGTGGGGCGTGCCGATGGCCTTCTTCGTGCACAAGGAAACCGGCGAGCTGCACCCGCGCACCTCCGAATTGCTGGAACAGGTGGCGCAGCGCGTCGAGCAAGGCGGCATCGAAGCCTGGCAAGCCATTGAACCCAGCGACTTGCTGGGCGACGAAGCCGACCAGTACGAAAAGAACCGCGACACGCTGGACGTCTGGTTCGATTCGGGCAGCACGCACGCCACGGTGCTGGGCGGCAAGGACGGCGAATTCGCCGGCTCGCACGGCGCTGAACTGGGTTGGCCCGCCGACCTGTACCTGGAAGGCTCGGACCAGCATCGCGGCTGGTTCCATTCTTCGCTCCTGACCGGCTGCATGCTGTACGGCCAGCCGCCCTACAAGGCGTTGCTGACGCACGGCTTCGTGGTGGACGGCCAGGGCCGCAAGATGAGCAAGTCGGTGGGCAACGTGATCGCCCCGCAAAAGGTGTCGGACTCGCTGGGCGCGGAAATCCTGCGCCTGTGGGTGGCGTCCACCGATTACTCGGGCGAACTCTCCATTTCGGACGAGATCTTGAAGCGCGTGGTGGAAGGCTATCGCCGCATCCGCAACACGCTGCGCTTCCTGCTGGCCAACCTGGCCGACTTCGACGCGGTGTCGCAATCGGTGCCGTACGGCGAGCTCTTCGAGATCGACCGCTACGCGCTGGCCATGACGGCGCAGATGCAGTCCGAAGTGCAGGCCAACTACGAACGCTATGACTTCCACCCGGCCGTCTCGCGCTTGCAGACGTTCTGCTCGGAAGACCTGGGCGCGTTCTACCTGGACATCCTGAAAGACCGCCTGTACACGTCGGCCCCCGGCAGCGTGGCGCGCCGCTCGGCGCAGACGGCGCTGCTGGACATCACGCAAACGCTGCTGAAGCTGATGGCGCCGATCCTGTCCTTCACGGCTGAAGAAGCCTGGAAGGAACTGGTCGGGTCCGCCCTGAAGCACCAGGCCGACGCGGCCCGCACGACGATCTTCACCGAGGTCTACCACGCGCTGCCGCCGTTTGCCGACGCCGACGCGCTGACCGCCAAGTGGACGCGCCTGCGCGCCATCCGCGCCGACGTTCAGCGCAAGCTGGAAGAAGTGCGCACGGCGGGCGACATCGGTTCGTCGCTGCAAGCGGAAGTCGACTTGTACGCCAATGGCGACGACCAGCAACTGCTGGCCAGCCTGGGCGACGACCTGCGCTTCGTGCTGATCGTCTCGCGCGCCACCGTGCACGCGGGCGAAGGCGAGACCCGCATCGAGGTGACGCCGTCGACGCACAAGAAGTGCGAACGCTGCTGGCACTGGCGCCTGGACGTGGGCCAGGACGCTGATCACCCCGAGATCTGCGGCCGCTGCGTGTCCAACCTGTTCGGCTCGGGCGAAGCCCGCGACAAGGCTTGAACATGGCCCGCCCCTCCGATCCGGGAGTGACGGGCACGGCCCCCACCCGCGCCGCGCCGGCGCGCGTGGGCGGCTGGCTGGCGCTGGCGCTGTTGATCATCGTGCTGGACCAGTTGACCAAGGTGTACTTCAACACCTCGTTCCAGTACGGCGAACGGGTCAACGTGCTGCCGGTCTTCGATTTCACGCTGCTGTTCAACCGGGGGGCCGCATTCAGCTTCCTGGCATCCGAGGAAGGCTGGCAACGCTGGCTGTTCACTGCCCTGGGCATCGTGGCGGCAGTGGTCATCACGATCATCCTGCGCCGCACGCATGGGCAGCCCCGGTTCAGCCTGGCGCTGACGCTGATCCTGGGCGGGGCCATCGGCAACGTCATCGACCGCGTGGTGTATGGCCACGTGGTGGACTTTCTGCTGTTCTATTGGAAAGACTCCTACTTCCCCGCCTTCAACCTGGCGGACGTGGGAATCAGCTGCGGCGCCGTGCTGCTGGTGCTGGACGAGCTGCTCCGCAGCCGCAAGAAACCGCAAGCCTGACGACCGCCGCCGGGGCGCAACGCCCCGGCCGCCCCTCCCCCGGGGCTGGGTTTTGCCCTATTTGATCCCCCCTGAATGCATCGCGAACGGCGCAATGCCGCAATGCAGAATAAAATCACCCTCCATTCCTCGTTTTCACGGCGCTGAACCCGCCGCCACGCCCTCATGCTCGATCTCGCCCGCAAACGCATCGTCCTCGGTCTGACCGGGGGCATCGCCTGCTACAAAATCGCCGAGCTGGTGCGGCGCATGACCGAACAAGGCGCCACGGTCGACGTGGTGATGACCGAGGCGGCCACGCACTTCATCACCCCCGTCACCATGCAGGCCCTGTCGGGCCGGCCGGTGTTCGTGGACGCCTGGGATGCGCGCGTGCCCAACAACATGGCGCACATCGACCTGACGCGCGGCGCGGACGCCGTGCTGATCGCCCCCGCCAGCGCCGACTTCATGGCGAAGCTGGCGCACGGCATGGCCGATGACCTGCTGTCCACGCTGTGCCTGGCGCGCGCCTGTCCGCTTCTGGTCGCGCCCGCGATGAACCGCGAGATGTGGGCCAACCCGGCCACGCAGCGCAACGTCGAACAATTGCGCGCCGATGGCATCAGCGTCCTGGGCCCCTCGGCCGGCGAACAGGCTTGCGGCGAAACCGGCGACGGCCGCATGCTGGAAGCGCATGAGCTGTTGACCGACCTGATCGCCTTCTTCCAACCCAAGCTGCTGGCCGGCCGCCACGTGCTGCTGACCGCAGGCCCCACGTCCGAACCGGTGGACCCCGTGCGCGTGCTGAGCAACCGCTCGTCGGGCAAGACCGGCTACGCGCTGGCCCGCGCGGCCCGCGAAGCCGGCGCCCGCGTCACGCTGATCACCGGCGCCACCTTCCTGCCCGTGCCGCGCGGCGTCACCGCGCTGTCGGTCATGACCGCGCGCCAGATGCACGACGCCGTAATGGCCAGCGCCACCGACGCCGACATCTTCATCGCGGTAGCTGCCGTGGCGGATTGGCGCGTGAAGAACGTCAGCACGCAGAAGCTGAAGAAGACCAGCGAAGGCGGCGGCGCGCCGCTGATGGAATTCGAACCCAATCCGGACATCCTGGCCGAAGTGGCCAAGCTGGAAAACGGCCCGTGGTGCGTGGGATTTGCCGCTGAAACCGAAAAGCTTGCGGAACACGCCGAAGCCAAGCGCGCCCGCAAGGGCATCCCGCTGCTGGTGGGCAACCTGGCGCATAAGGTCATGGACGCAGACACCACCGAACTGGTGCTGTTCGACGAGCAAGGCGCACACCCCCTGCCCGCCGCCGACAAACTGGACGCCGCACGCCGCCTGATCGCGGAAATCGCCGCAAGGTACCCGGCGTAGGATGGGTGAAGCGCGGGCGATTGGCGGCAAGAACTCTGCCGTCGAACGCGCGTAACCCATCAAGCAGCGGCCGCGTTGTGGCTGAACCGGCTTAGCAAGCCAGCGTTGTTTGATGGGTTACGCGCGCTCCACACGTGGGTTCTTGCCGCCGGTCTCTCGCGCTTCACCCATCCTACGAAGGATCGCGGGCATCGCGCATGCCACACGATGGCAGAAAGAAGTCACCCGGCGCTTGCCGGGTGTCATTGGGACCAACGCCTCCCTAGCCGCTTACTGCTCCAGGCTGATGTTCGCGGCCTTCACGATATCGGCCCACTGCTTGCGGTCGTTTTCCAGGAACTGGCTGGTCTTCTCGGGCGTCATGTCCGTTACCGGCTCCGAGCCCAGGCCCGCCATCTTCTCGATCACACCAGGCTGCTTGAGCACGTCTTGCAGCGCGGCGTAGTAGGCCGCCAGCACGTCGGCGGGCAAGCCTGCCGGCGCGAACACGCCCTGCCACGTCGGCATGTCGAAACCCTTCAGGCCCTGTTCGTCCAGCGTCGGCACGTTGGGCAGTTGGGGCGCGCGCTTGATCGATGCGACCGCGATGGCCTTGACCTTGCCTTGCGAGGCCAGGGGCGCCGCGGTCGAGATGTTGTCCATCGTCATCGCGATGTGGCCGCCCAACAGGTCGGTAATGACCGGCGCGGCGCCGCGATAGGCGGCGTGTGGGACTTTCACGCCCATCTTGTACAGCATGGTTTCGGCGATCAGGTGGTTGGAAATGCCCACGCCCGCCGTGCCGTAGGTGGCGGTCGGCGTCTTCTGGAAATATTCCTTGAGCTCGGCGAGATTGTTGGCGGGCACGTCCTTGTTCACGATCACCACGTTCGGCTGGACCGCAGCCAGCGTGATGGGGGTGAAGTCCGCGGGCTTGTAGTTGGTGCCCTTGGGGTTCAGCACGTGGGTGATGGCCATGGAACCGGCCGCCGCAATGCCTATGGTGTAGCCGTCGGCGGGCGATTGCGACAGGCGGAACGCCATGATGTTGCCGCCGGCGCCAGCCAGGTTTTCGACGACGACCGTCTGGCCCAGCCGCTGCGACAGCGGTTCGGCCAGCAGGCGCGCCAGCGTGTCGGCCGAGCCGCCGGGCGCAAAGCCCACCAGCAGCCGCACGGGTTTTGTGGGTTTCCACGCATCGGCGGCGACCGCCGTGGAGGCGGCCGTCAGGGCGGTGATGGCGAACAAGGCGCCAACGGCGCGGTGCAGGGTAAGGCTGAACATGAAAGGACACTCCGAACGATAAATTGACGAAGACAGCTTCGTCTCCCCTCGCCGCTCATCCGGCACGGCGGCAGACAACGGATCCGCAACCGTGCATCGGCCAGCGTTGGCGGCGTTATTCCAATAGTTGAGACAGCGCCTGCGCGACCAGGCGGTTCGACAGCAGCACCGGGCGGCCGGACGCCTGCGCGACGGCCTGGCGCATGCGCTCCGCGTAGCCCATGCAATGCATGACGATCAGGTCGCATGACGCCAGCGCCTGGCCCGCTTGCGCGAAATTGCGGGCGGCCTGGCCGGCATCGGCTTCATAGGGCGAGGCGTGCACGACCTGCGTTTCGCAGGACAGCGGCACGGCCATGTGAAAGAAGTCGACCTGTTCGGCCAGCGGCACCACCAGCCCCACCTTGCGGCAGTGCTGCGACAAGCCCGCGACCAGATGGTCGACGACCTGCTGCGGCTCGACGACCAGCGTGCGCATTGGCGCGATGGCGGTGCCGGTGCACAGCGGCACCAGCACGTCGTAGCCGGCGCCGTCCGCCTGCTGCATGACCGCTGCCAGCCGGGCTTCGGCGGCGGCGGCATCCAGCTGGATCTGGGCGCCATCGCGCAAGCGCGTGGCGAAACGGTATTCGCCGTCCCGCGGGGCCATTGCGGCCAGCGCCGCGGCGTCCAGCCCATCGAGCGCGCCGAATTCATTGATCTGCACGGCGTCGCCCAGCAACCGCGCCATCTCGGGCACGACATCGCTGCGCGGCGATTCGCCGATGGTGAAGAACGCCACTCGGCGCGAATGGGGCGCGCTCATGCCGCGCCGCCGTCGACACGGCCGACGGTCTGCAGATGGGCCATCGAGCCGTAACGGCCTTGCAAGGCCGCCCATTCCGCGTCGTCGAAGAACGTCATCGTGCGCTGGCCGTACAGCTTGGCGATCTCGATGCAGAAACGCATCGCCACGTCGGCATCCACCGCATTCGTGACGCCAGTCGCGCAACCGGGCACGGTGGTCTGCGCGGTCAGCGCCACGCCCACGACCGGCGCGTCCGTCACGATCGCTGGCTGCATCAGCGAATTCACATGCCACAGGCCGTTCTCGTACGGCGTGATGTCCTGCGTGGTCAGCGGCAGGGTCACGGGCAGTTCGCCGCTGACCCAGCCCATCACGTCCAGCATCGTTTCCGGAATGCGCAACAGGTAGCCCTGCTTGGCGACGGGCGTCAACGCCACGCCGCGCTTGTTGACCAGGCGATTGCCGCGCGTCGTGTCGACCGACAAGATGGCGTCCATGCGCGGATCGACTTCGTGCGACATCATTTCGCGCATCGGGAACGGCGAACGCATCATCGGCACGGGATGGTGCGGACGCGTGCCGGCGCGCGGGCAGATGTGCGTGCGGATGCGCACGGTGCCCGGCATGACGTCACCCTGGCGTGCCATCGCCATCAGCTTGAGCGCCGCGGCAATGGCAACCACCGCGCCGTCGCTGTCCGACACCAGGCCCGTGACTGCCGGGCGGGCGCCGATGCCGCCCAAGCGGCCGACAATGCCCAGCTGCGGCGCGGTGTCATCCGCGCCGGGGATCACGATGGACAGAAAATCCGTGGCCGCGCCGTCGCGTTCAAGGCGGGTCACTTCCACCTCGCACTGGCCGGCATCGCGCAGCACCTGCGCCACGGCTTCGCCCGTGATGTGCGCGGACGACAGCAGCTCGATGGTATCGATCACCTGCTTCATGCCGGGATCTCCAGCGGACCCGGACGGAACACGCGCGGCTCGGCGTGGCCCTGGAACAGCGGGGCGTCATGCGGGCCGATCAGCGAGACCTTGTCGCCGCGCACGCGCAGCGCCGCGCCTTCGGGCAGTCCCAGCACGGGCATCGTCGGATTCAGCGTGCAGAACTCGGCCAGGCGCTGGGCGCGCGTTTCGCCGCGGTGCCCCGGCGGGTGGGCGTTGGTGTAGTGCGGGTTGATCTGGAACGACAGCAGCCCCAGCGCGTCGAAACCTTCCGGATCAGTGATGGGCATGTCGTTGGTGGTGCAGATGCTGGGGCACGTCAGATTGGAACCGGCGCTCCACCCCAGGTAGGCCGCACCGGCACGCACGCGGCGCGCGACCACGTCCAGCAGGCCCTGGCGGCGCAGCTGGCCCAACAGATTGAAGGTGTTGCCGCCCCCGACGATGATGACCGCGGCGCTTTCCAGCGCGGCCACCGGGTCTTCGGCGCGGTGCAGGCCCTGGATGGCCAGGCCGGTGTCGGCCAGTGCCGACACGACCAGCGCGGTGTAGTCATCCCAGTCGCGCGTGACGCCGGCGAACGGCACGAACACGGCCGGCGCGCCTTGCGGCAGGGATTCGATCAATTCGCGGATGTCCGGCATCGCGTGGACCAGGTAGCCGGCGTCACTGCTGGAATTGCTGAGGAGCAAGAGGTTCATGGGGGAAGATTCCGTCAAGGGGTGTTCTGGATGGCGCCCGCGAGGACGCATCGGGAAAGGGAGAAGTTCAGCTCAACCAGTAAGGGTCATTCAATTCGCGGCCTAGCGCGGCCACTTGCTGCAGCACGGATTCACGCAGGCGCGCCACACGCGCCGCATCGGCCTGGAACGACACGAACGACAGGCACAGCCCGCGCAATTCGCCCGTTGCCGGGTCGCGCACGGCGGCCGCCACGGCACCGATGCCGGGCATGGCCTGATCAATGGCCACGCCGCAATGGTCTGCACGGGTCTGCGCGACCAGGCGGGCCAGATCGCCGACTGTGGCGGGGCAGTCGCGCCCTTCCATCGGCAGGGGCTGGGCGGCATCCGTGCCATACAAAGCCTGGAATTCGGAATCGTTCAGGCGCGACAGCAGCGCGCGCCCCATGGCCGTGCCCGAGGCGTTGCGGCGCGAGCCGGGCGGCGACAGCACCTGCACGGGATGCGAACCGTTCAATCGTTGCAGCACCACGGTTTCACGCTGATTAAGCGTGGAAAGATAGGCCGTCAGGCCGCTGTCGTCCGACAAGCGCGCCAGCACGGCGCGGCAAGCTTCATCCAGCGGCGTGGCAGCCATGCCGGCGCGCACGGCCTGGGCCAGCAACGCGCCGGGACGATAGCGACGCGTGGCTGCGTCTTGGTCCAGCATGCCGTAGTGCTGCATCTGGTTCAGCAGGCGGGAGGCCGTGCTCTTGGGCATGGCCAGGCGCGCGGCGACGTCAGTGAAACTCAGTTCCGCCGCGCCTTCCGCATACAACCCGAGGACGCGTTGGACTCCATCGAGAATACTCATACTTGTTCCATAAATCGGAACTTCAGTTCCTTATTAGGGAACCAGAATAAATCAACGCGCGACAGACAGTCAATATGGAGGCTCCCCTCTCAATTGATTAATTCATTTGAATGAATTAAATTGCGGGCCTGTCTCAACCCTCCCATCAGGACTTCGCCTTGCCTACCTTTCCTTCCCCCCTCACCCTCGCTGAACGCGACCGCCGCTGGCAACTTGCCCGCGAGGTGATGCATGCCGAGCGCCTGGAAGCCCTGATCGTGTATGGCGACCGGGAGGCCTGCGCGCCTGCCGGTTTTGCCCAGGACTGCTACTTCACCAACGACCGCCCCGGATCGATGGTGGTTTTCATCGGCGACGAGACGCCGCGGGTCTACACCTTTGCGTCGTTGATGGTGGCTGACCACCTGCAAGCGGCCCTGCGCGGCGACCTGCAATGGATCGCGCCCGAACAGTTGTTCGTTGGCAAGACGGGCCGCGACGTCGGCGCCTGGCTGGCAAGCCGCGGGATGAACGGCACCCGGATCGGCATCATCGGGCTGGAACCCTATCCGCCCTTTTATTTCGACGGCGCCATGCCGGCCAGGACGCTTCAGGCATTGGAGGCAGCGATGCCCGACGCGGCATTCGTTCGGGTGTTCCGGGCCTTCTTCCAGCGCGCGTCCGTAAAAAGCGAAGAAGAACTTGGCTTGCTCCGTTACGCCGCACATATCGGCGAAGCCATGAGCGAAACCCTTAGGGCCACCGCCAAGCCGGGCGTCTCCGAGGCCGAATTAGTGGCGGCGGTGACGGCAACCTGCTTTTCGATGGGCGGCTATACGGCCGAAATACTGCTCGGGTCGGGCCCGGAGTATGTCGGTTGGGGACCTGCGGCATGGCAATACCGCGCCCAGGCGCCCAGGGTGCTGCGCGAAGGGGATTTGATCCTGTCCGAGATCTTCGCCCTGTACGGCATGATGGAAACGCAACACCAGGCTGCCGTGGCGCTCGGCGAGGTGCATCCCGATATCCTGCGCGCGGCCGACATCGCCCGCGCAAGCTACGAGGCAGGCGTGCAGACATTGCGCGTTGGCCGCACGTTTGGCGATGTGGTGGACGCCATGGAAGCCCCGTTGCTGGCGGCAGGCGGCTGGCACGTCCATCCGCTGATCCACAGCATCAATCCTTACGGTCCTGTAGGATTCGGCACCGCACCGGGCATCGAATCGCTACCCGAAGCCGCCCGCTATCCTGCGCTGAAGCGACTGCCCACCGTCGGGCGCGACGTTCCGCTGCAAGAGGGCATGTGCTTTGCCTTCGAACCGAATTGCGCCTTCGGGCGGCACATGGCTAATATCGGCGGCACTGTGCTTGTCGGCGCCACGGCAGGGGTCGAACTGAACGACAACTCCACGCGGCTGATGCACGCCGATATCTAGCAAGGCGCGAACGCCTGGAAATGACGACATTGATGCAAGATCTGGACACGCTCAACGCGCGCACCCGCGACACCCGGGACCGGCTTATCCGGGCCGGGCTTGCCCTATTCAGCCGCCAGGGGCTCGACGGCGTACGGACACGGCAACTGGTGGACGAAGCGGGCGTGAACCAATCTGCCATCCCTTACCACTTCGGCGGCAAGGAAGGCGTGTACGCCGCCGTGCTGGAACAGGTGGCCGCGGGCATCGTCGACCGCCTGGATCTGCGGCAACCCGCGGCTGCCTCGGCCGACGCGGCTCGCGTCGCGCTCAAGTCGCTCATGCGGGACTTTGCCCGCACCCTGCTGGACTCCGAGGCATCGACAGCCGGCAGCCTGCTGCTGGCGCGCGAACAACTCCGGCCAACAGAAAAATTCGATGCGCTCTACACGCGGCTGTTCCTGCCGCTGCATACGAACGTCGCGGATCTGGTGGCCGACATCCGGAACGAGGACCGCGGCCGCCGGGATCAGGTGCTTCGTGCCCACGCGATCCTGGGCCAGGCGCTTGCGTTTGCGGTCGCGCGCGAGGCGCTGCTGCGTCGGCTTGGCGTATCGGCATTGTCTGAACAGGACGTCGCGGACATTGCCGAGATGGTTGGCGACATGGCAATCGCCGCCTGCACCTGACCCGCACACGCCACGCGCCTACTTCGTCGACAGCACCGACCAATCGGCCAACGGCAAGGGCGGCTGCGCGTGCAGAATGCGAGCCAACACCAATTTCAATTCGGCCCACCCGCCCCGCTCGCTGGGCCAACTGGACGGCGTGACCGGCTTCCAGCTGCCGTCCGCCGTGCGCTCGGCCATCTTGAAGCGGAAGGTATAGTGCCCCGCCATGCCCATGCGCAGGTCGGTCACCACCAGCGCGTCGCCGATCGCGTCGTAACGCAGCCAGTCATCCGTGAACCACCGCAGCCGCTGGAGCAAGGGCACGTCGGCCAGCGTTTGGCCCAGATCCAGGTTCAAGGGCTGGCGCAGCCATTCCGGCTGGCCGCGGTCAAACAGGCTGCTGACTGATTCGTAGTAGTCGCCGTCCGCCGTCTTGGCGATCACGCGCCACAACAGGGTATTGAACGGCATCGACACGGCGCGCAGTTCCGTGACGGCGATGCCCTGCTGCCGCATCGCGTCGCGCACGCGCTCTTCGGCCACCATGCGGCTGGCCAGGCCAAAGCCCAGGTAGGCCGTGCTGAAGATCAAGGCGGCCGCCAACAGCCGTCGCGCGCGGTCCGTCATGCCCACCGCGATGGCGAATACCACGCCCGCCAGCAGCGGCACCGTATAGACCGGATCGATGATGAAGATGGCCGACCAGCTTTCGGGAATGGTCGCCAATGGCCAGAAAAGCTGCGTGCCGTAGACCGTGAACGCGTCCAGCACCGGATGCGTCACCAGCACCAGCCATAAGGTCAGGAACAGCCTTCGCCCCCCATACGGCGCCTGCGGCCAGTATTTGCGTATCAGCCAGGTCAGCAAGAGCGCCAGGCCGGTCAGCACGAACATCGAATGGGAAAAGCCCCGGTGATAGGTCATGAGCGAAACCGGGTCCGGATAGCGCATCAGCACGTCCAGGTCCGGCACCGTGGCCAGCGCGGCGCCGTAGATCAGCGCCCGGCGCCCCTGAAAGCGCCCCAGCATGACGCCCTGTATGCCCGCGCCCAGCACGGCTTGTGTCACTGAATCCATAGTTCCTCAATGCGTCGCATCATTCAGATAGCCTAGATAACATTTGGCCACCAAAGCAGGCGTTAAGATACCCGATTGCTTTCAGCTAATTTTCAGACTTCGCCCTCATGGACCAATACATAGACAAAATCGGCCTTTTCATCGAGGCCAACCAGGTGTGGGCCGGCCCGATCACGTTCCTGCTGACCCTGGGTGAATCCATGGTGCTGCTAGGCCTGTTCATTCCTGCCACCGCGCTGATGCTGCTGACGGGCGGCCTGATCGGCGCCGGCACGCTGGCCCCCTGGGGCATCATCGCCTGGGGCATTGCGGGCGCCATCGTGGGCGACGCGCTGTCCTATTGGCTGGGGCGTTGGGCCGGCCCCGGCGTCTTGCGCCGCTGGCCGCTCAAGCAGCAACGCACTGGTGTGGCGCGCGCCCGTCTGTTCTTCTACCGCTACGGCTTCGCATCGGTGCTGATCGGCCGGTTTCTGGGACCGATCCGCTCCACCATCCCCACCGTCGCCGGCGTGATGGGCATGGCGCAAAGCCGCTTCCAACTGGCCAATGTGCTGTCGGCCTTCCTGTGGATGCCGCTGATGCTGGCGCCGGGGTATATCACCGCGCGCAGCCTGGGCACCGCGGAAAACGCGCAACAGATTGCCATGATGATCGGCGCAGGGCTCTCCGTGCTGCTAGGATGCGGACTTCTGCTCGCCATGGTCCGCAAGCGCCGTCAACCGGCGCGGGTCCGGCGCGGCAATTGAACCGAAAGAGGGAGTCATGGCGATAGATCTGGAGCCGAAAAACGGCGATTTCGCGCGCTATATCGAGAATCTGACGAATGCGGGCGGCACCACGCCCGGCCGGGTTCCCGACAAGCGCGAAGCCAGCCGTAAATCCGCCCCGCCGGCCGCCGTGCCCGTGCCGCCGCCTGCCTCCGACTCGCTGTCCACCGCGCCCTGGGGCAAACCGGCTTCGCCCCCCATGCAGGCCCGGCGCGACGCCGCCTCGCCGGGCGCCACCGCGCCGGCGCAAAGCGACGAAGGCACGGTCTCGCTGGCCCGGCGCGCCCGGCAGCGCAAGATCGGCGCCATCCTGACGATCGGGGGCGTCCTGGCGGGCTGGGCCGCCGTCAACATCGCATTCCGTGCGTTCCGCAGCCCGCAGTTCGAGCTGGACGAATTCGTGCCCGCCGTCTTCCTGGGGTTCTTCGCATTCATGCTGATCAAGGCGGCCGGCGCCGCGCGCAATCCGCGCAAGACGCTGCCGGGGAAGCTGCCGCCGCTGAAAACGTCGTCGTACCGGAAGGACGGCGGCTGACGCCAGCGGCCCGACGGCACGGTGGCTAAGTGCTAACATTTCCGCCGCGATTGAATACCCCCATGAAACCCCGGAGTGAAAGTGAATAACGTTGTCGGATTGAACCAGGCCCAGGCGGCCACGATGCTGAAGTTGCAGGACCACTTGAACAGCATGATCAATCCCGACTGGGTCAACGGCGGAGCCCGCTTCCTGCGCGCCGCCTTCGTCGAGTCCGCCGAAGCCCTGGAGCACTACGGCTGGAAGTGGTGGAAGAAGCAGACCATCGACCTGCCCCAGGTGCAGATGGAACTGGTCGACATCCTGCACTTCTACCTGTCCCACACCATCGTCGAGGCCCGCGGCCAGCTGGATGGCGCGGCCGATGCCCTCGTGGCCGATCTGGCCACCGCGCCCTCGCTCGTGCTGGACGGCAAGACCTACGCGCTAAACGGCCTGCCCGTGCCGGAACTGCTGGAACTCATCGGCGGCCTGGCCGTCTGCGGCCGCGCCAGCTACAAGGTGCTGGAACAGACCATGACGGCGTGCGAAATGAGCTGGAACGACGCCTACACGCAATACGTGTCGAAGAACGTGCTGAACATCTTCCGCCAACAGCACGGCTACAAGGAAGGCACGTACATCAAGATCTGGAACGGCGAAGAAGACAACGTCGTGCTGGCGCGCCTGCTGTCGCAACTGGACCCGGCCAGCGCGGATTTTGCCGATGCGCTGAACCGCGAGCTGGAACAGGCCTATTCGCGCCTGTAAACCGCGCCCTGCCCTGAATGAAAAACGCCGCATCAATGCGGCGTTTTTCATGCGCGTGTGAACGCGCGGCAATCAAGATGGGTCAGCGCTGGCCGAAGCGCGTCTCGCCGAACAGTTCCTTCAGCTCGCGGGGCTGCGAACGCCAGTACTGGCGCGGCGCCGTCACCTGACCGCCCAGTTGCGCCGCCGCATGCCACGGCCAGCGCGGGTCGTAGAGCATGCCGCGCGCCAGCGCGACCATGTCGGCCTGCCCTTGCGCCAGGATGTCTTCGGCCTGCTGCGCTTCGGTGATCAGCCCGACCGTGATGGTGGGCATGCCGACCTGGCGCTTGATCGCTTCTGCGAACGGCACCTGGTAGTTCGGCCCCACGGGGATCTTCTGCTGCGACGACACGCCGCCGCTGGACACGTCGATGAATTCACAGCCGCGCGCTTTCAGCGCCTGCGCAAACACCAAGGTCTGTTCCAGGTCCCAGCCGCCTTCCACCCAATCGGTGGCCGATACGCGCACGCCCAGCGCCACGGAAGATGGGGTGACCTCGCGCAGCGCCTGGAAGACTTCCAGCGGGAAACGCATGCGGTTTTCCAGCGAGCCGCCGTAAGCGTCCTGGCGCTGGTTCGACAGGGGCGACAGGAACTGGTGCAACAGGTAGC
The DNA here is from genome assembly GCF_057799415.1 of Achromobacter sp. 18P8.1.1. Taxonomy (NCBI): domain Bacteria; kingdom Pseudomonadati; phylum Pseudomonadota; class Betaproteobacteria; order Burkholderiales; family Alcaligenaceae; genus Achromobacter; species Achromobacter sp. 18P8.1.1. The sequence goes on from NZ_JBYOKH010000013.1 coordinate 83,355, forward strand.
CGTGGGCGGCATGCAGTTCGATGGCGTCAAAGCCCAGGCGGATGGCGCGGCGGGCGCTATCCACGAACGCGTCGCGCACGCGCGTCAGGCCGGCCTCGTCCAACGCATGGGGCGGAGGTTCAGACGCATTGTGCGCAATGGCCGACGGCGCCCAGCCCTGCCAGCCGCCATTGGCGGGCGGGACAAGCTGGCCACCGTTCCAGGGGGCGTCACTGGACGCCTTGCGGCCGGCGTGGCCCAGCTGGATGCCGAGCTTGATGGGGGAATAGCGGCGCACCGCGGCCACCACGCGGCCCAGGGCGGCCTCGGTCTCGTCCGACCACAGGCCCAGGTCCCCCGGCGAGATACGGCCATCGGCCTCGACCGCGGTGGCCTCCGTGAACAGCAACGCCGCGCCCGACAAGGCCAGATGGCCCAGATGGATCATGTGCCAGTCGGTGGCACAGCCCTCTTCGGCCGAGTATTCGCACATGGGGGCGATGACGATGCGGTTGGCAAGCGGGACGTTGCCGATCGCCGTGGGACTGAACAGATGACTCATGCTGGGGCCTCCGGGCCGTTGGACGCCACAGCATAGCGCCCGCCGTTGGCCCCGATCCCAATCCCAACGCCCCCGTCAGGGTTAAATGCCGCCCCCGCGCATCCGCTATTGGCCTTCGATCACGCTGTCCAGGAACTGGCGCGTGCGCGCTTCTTTCGGCTGGCTGAACAGCACCGGGGACTCGGCGTCCTCGACGATATTGCCTTCGTCGAAGAACAGCGTGCGGTCCGAGCTGCGTTCGGCGAACTTCATCTGGTGGGTGACGATGATCATCGTCATGCTGCGCCGGGCGGACAGGTCCCGCAGGATCTGCAGGATGCCGCCGACAAGCTCCGGATCCAGCGCGGAGGTGACTTCGTCGAACAGCATGATCTCGGGGCACATGGCCAGCGCGCGGGCGATGCCCACCCGCTGCTTCTGGCCGCCGGACAATTGCGCCGGATAGACATCCAGCTTGTCGCCCAGGCCCACCATATCGAGGTATTCCACGGCGCGCTCGCGTGCCTGGTCTTTCGGCATGCCCAACACATGCACCGGCGCCTCCATCGCGTTGCCCAGCGCCGTCATGTGCGGGAACAGGTTGAAGTGCTGGAACACCATGCCGATCTTGCCGCGCACGCGGCGCAGGTGTTCGGAATTGGTGCCCACGGGGCGGCCCTGCTCGTCCTTCCACATGGATTGGCCGTCGATCTCGATATCGCCGCTGGTGGGCTGGTCCAGCGTCATCAGCACGCGCAGCAAGGTGGACTTGCCCGACCCGGACGGGCCGATCACCGCCACCGTCTGGCCTGCCGGAATCTCCAGATTGATGCCGCGCAGCACCTCCAGCTCTCCGTAACGCTTATGCAGATTCCTGATGTTCAAGCTGGCGCTCATCGCTTTCCTCCATATCGTTGCAGGCGGGCCTCCAGGCCGCGCACACCCCACGCCGCCACCAAACTCAGGGCCAGGAACAGCAGGCCCACCAGCGTCAGGGGTTCGGTGTACCGGAACGTCGCAGACCCGATCATCTTGCTTTGCTGCAGCAGTTCCACCACGGTGATGGCCGACAGCAGCGGCGTGTCCTTGAACATCGCCACCAGGTAGTTGCCCAGCGCCGGCACCACGGGCGGGATCGCCTGGGGCAGCACGACGCCAATGGCGGTGCGCCAGCGCGACATGTTCAAGGCGGTGGCCGCTTCCCATTGCCCGCGGGGCACCGCTTCGATGCCGGCGCGGTAGACCTCGGCGCAATACGCGGCATAGTGCAGGCCCAGCGCCACGATGCCAGTCGTCAGCGGCGACATCTGCGCCCCCGTCAACGGCAGCACATAGAACAGGAAATACATCTGCACCAGCAGTGGCGTGCTGCGCACGAACTCGATCACGAACGCCGTGGGCAGCGACACGATGCGCAGCCGAGACCGCCGCAACATCGCCAGCACCAGGCCCAGCGTGACCGCCACCAGCATGCCCAATACCGTCGCCTGGATGGTGATGATGAGGGCGGAGCCCAGCGTGGGCAGGATCTCCAGCGCGAAAGACCAGTCGAATATCGGTGTCATCGGACGCGGACCCTCCGCTCAAGCAGGCGCACGCCCGCGGTGATCAGCAAGGCCACCCCGAAATACATCAACAGCATCAAGGCGAAGATCTCCGTCGTGCGCAGCGTTTCGCTGCGCAGCAGCTGGCCGCGGAAGGTCAGGTCGGTGATGGTGATCAGCGACACCAGCGCCGTGTTCTTCATCAGTTCGATCAGCAGGTTGCCGGCGGGCGGCAGCATGGCGGGAATCGCCTGCGGCACCACAATGCGGCGCAGGATCTGGGCACGGGTCAGGTTCAGCGCCACGCCGGCCTCGCGCTGACCGGGCGGCACGGCGCGGATGGCGCCGCGCACCACTTCGGCCCCGTAGGCGCCGGCGTTCAATGCCAGCACGACAATCCCCACCAGCATGGCCGGCAACTGGACACCGAACAGCGGCAGCACGAAATAGAACCAGAACAGCTGCACCAGCGCCGACGTGCCCCGGAAGACTTCGACATAGACCGACGCCAGCCAGCGCACCGGCCGCAACGGCGACATGCGCCCGATGCCGGAGGCCAGGGCCAGGGGCACGGCCAGCACGACGGCGCCGGCCATGATTTCCAGCGTGACGACCAGCCCCTCAAGCAGGGGCGGCACCAGCTCCGCGATGTGCTCTGAAATCAGTTGCATCGGCGCCCCTTATTGTCCGGCGCAGAGCTTGGCGGCGGTCACGCCCTGGGGCAGTTCCTCGCTGGTGAAGCCGAAGGGCGCCACCAGCTTCTTGTGTTCATCGGTGCCGATGTACTTGGCCAGTTCCGCATTGAAGGCATCGGCGAAGGCCTTGTCATCGGTGCGGAACGCGTAGGCGCCATAGCCGCGCACGCCCTTGCCGTCGATCACGGGGTCCGTGAACGGGTCGGCCTTCTCCAGCCCGCTGCCGTCCTGCGTCTTGCCCATCAGATCGTTGATGGTCAGCGCGGTGGCGGCGTAGGCGTCGGCCCGGCCGGCCTGCACGCCGGACAAGGCGCTGACGGCGTCCGGGAACACCACGACCTGCCCAGCGGGAATCTTCACTTTCTGGGCATAGTCGCCCTCGATGGCGCCCACCACGACGCCCAGCTTGGCGTCGGGATTTTTCACCACATCTTCATAGCTGTGCAGGTTCTTGGGGTTGCCCTGCTTGACCAGGAAGGCCTCGCCCACCCCGTACGTCGGGTCCGAGAACGCCACCTGCTGGCAGCGCTCGGGCGTGACGTACATGCCGGCGGCAATGATGTCGAAACGCTTGGCGGCCAAGCCCGGAATCAGGGAGCCGAACTCGGTCAGCACGCCCTCGACTTCGTTGATGCCCATGCGCTGGAGCACAACGCGAGCAATCTCGACGGATTCACCGGTGACCTTGGCCTCTTTGCTGTCCATGTAGGCGAACGGCGCCTCGTTGGCGTAGCCGATGCGGATCTTGCCTGCGGCCTTGGCCGCTTCCAACGTGTTCGTCGCGCCTGCTGGCGCGCCGCCCCCCGTTGCGGCCTTATCGGCCCCCGAGTCGGAACACGCGGCCAATACGCCCAGGCTCAAGGCCAACAACAAGCGTCTGGATTGGAGCAAGGTCATGGATTTTTTCTCCCGAATTTATTTCTAGGTGCATGGCTTCACTAAAAATAATACGCTATTAAATGATTTCTATACGAATCATATGGGCGTGAAAAAGCAGGCCTAAGCCTGCTTTTGGGGACTGATGCCCTATGGAGCGTCAGTAAATGCTACGAAAGGTAGGTATCTATGTTTACGGCTACTGCGCGTAGGAGAACCGGCCGTTCTTGACGACACCCATCACGCGGGCACGTTCGTCGAAACCCTGATGATTGTCCTTCGAAATATTCAGCACGCCGTTGGGCACGACCAGATCGCGCGTATTTTCCAGCGCATCGCGCAAGGCCGCGCGGAATTCCGGCGTGCCGGGCTTGGCGCCCGTCTTCAACGCCCGTGCCACTGCCGAATCCAGCAGCATCCAGGCGCCATAGGCGTCGCCCGCGAACTGCGTCAGCGTATTGGCCCCGTACTGGCCTTCGTACTTGTCGGCGAACGCCACGGCCACTTTCTTGACCGGATTGCTGTCAGGCAGCTCTCGAGCCACCACGCCCGGGCCGGTCGGGAACAGGGTGCCTTCCACGTCCTTGCCGCCGACCTGCAGGAATTCCAGGGTGCCGATGCCGTGGGTCTGGTAGATGGCGCCGGTGTACCCGCGTTCCAGCAGCGTCTTCTGCGGCAAGGCGGACGGCGTGCCGGCGCCGGCGACCAGGACGGCGTCCGGCTTGGCGGCGATCACCTTCAACGCCTGGCCCACGACCGACGCATCGGTACGCTGGAAGCGCTCCTGCGCCACGATCTTCAAGTCGTCGCCAGCGGCGGCGGTGAATTCCTTCCACCAGCTGTCGCCATAGGAATCCGCGAAACCGATGAAGGCCACGTTCTTCAGGCCCTTCTTTTTCATGTCTTCCACCAGCACGGTCGCCATCAGGGAATCGTTCTGCGGCATCTTGAACGCCCAGGCGCGCTTGGGGTCGGACAAGGGCTCCACGATGACGCTGGAGGCCGCCAGCGCGATCATCGGCGTCTTGGTTTCGGCCAGCACGTCCAGTCCGGCCAACGCGGCGGCCGTGGTGTTGGGGCCGACGATGGCGTCCACCTTGTCTTCGGAGGTCAGCTTGCGCATGTTCTTCACCGCGCGGCTGACATCGGTGCCGTCGTCCAGCACCACGTAGCGCGCCGGCTCGCCACCCAGCGTGTTCGGCCACAGGCGAATCGCGTTGTTGGTCTGGATGCCGATGGCGGCGGCGGGCCCCGTGGTCGACACGTTCACGCCGATCACGACGTCGGCGTGGGCGGACAAAACGGGAAAGACCAGCGCGGCGGCGCAGGCATAACGCAGGAAATGGCGTGACATGACAGCAGGCTCTTCGAGTTGAATGAAAGCGATGGCGCTATTTTGCCTGATGGGACTGGCGCGCTTCGGCCTGCCGTTACATCGGCTTGCCGTTGCGCACCGGTGGATTCCGCGCCCGCCCCCTAGCCTCGCCGTATCATGAACGATGCCGCCTTCGGCAACATGCACCGCCCGCAGCGGCGGATCGCATCCCTGCACCGGACGCGCCCGTGATGGGCGCGCCCCCCTCAACAGGAGTCACCATGAAGAAAACCGCATCCGCCGCCTGGTCGGGCGATCTGAAGACTGGCAAGGGCACGATCTCCACCCAAAGCGGCGCGCTCAAAAGCCAGCCCTACGGCTTCAATACGCGCTTCGGCGATACCCCGGGCACCAACCCCGAGGAATTGCTGGGCGCCGCGCACGCCGGCTGCTTCACCATGGCGCTGTCCAACATTCTGTCGGAATCCGGCCTGGTAGCCACCAGCCTGGACACCAAGGCTGAAGTCACGCTGGACAAAGTGGACGACGGCTTTTCCATCACCGCCGTCCACCTGACCGTGGAAGCCGTCATCCCCGGCGCCACCGCGCAAGCCTTTGAGGAAGCCGCCCGCAAGGCCGAGACCGGCTGCCCGGTGTCGAAGGTGCTCAAGGCCAAGATCACCATGGACGCCAAGCTGAAGTCCTGATTCTGCCCTGCCCTGATGGCGTGTCCCTGGGGGACGCGCCATTGGGCACCCCTATCCCGGTCTTGCCCAAAATCAATTTGACGGCCGGCACTCTCTTCTGGACAATGAGAATCATTCTCAGGAGTGTCGTATGACCGGATTCATCTACGCGATATCGGGCGGCAAAGCCGCCCTTGCGCAAGACGCCCAGGTGTCGGCGAATCTGCGCCGCATGGTCGGCTCCGGCATCCTGGTGGCCGTGGGCTACATCGATCCGGGCAACTGGGCCACCGACATCGCCGGCGGCAGCGGCTTTGGCTACGGATTGCTGATGGTCGTCATCACCTCGGCGTTCCTGGCCCTGGGTTTCCAGATCCTGGTATCGCGCCTGGCGCTGGCCACCGGGCAAGATCTGGCCACGCTGACGGCCCGCCACCTGTCGCCACGCTGGTCCAAGGCAGCGTGGCTGGCTGGTGAAGCCGCCATCCTGGCCACTGCCCTGGCCGAACTGATCGGCGGCGCAATCGCGCTGCGCCTGCTGTTCGGCCTGCCGCTGATCGCCGGCGTGGCCGTGACCGGTGTCGGCACCTTTGCCGTGCTGGCGCTGACCCGAGGCAATGCCGACCGCCACGAACGCGTCATCGCCCTGCTGCTGGCGGTCGTGGCCGCGTCCTTCGTCTATCTGCTGTTCAAGGCCAATCCGGCGTGGACGGAAGTGGCGCACGGCGTCACGCAAACCGGCCATGCGCTGCGCGACCCGCAAGGCTTCCTGATCGCCCTGGGCATCCTCGGCGCGACCCTGATGCCGCACAACCTCTATCTGCACTCCGGCTCGCTGGCCGAACGCGCCAAAGCGCTGCCGCCCTCCGCGCTCGACATGGCGATGCGCCTGGCTCGCAACGACACCATCGTGTCCCTGGGCGTGGCCATGCTGATCAACTCGGCGATCATGATCGTGGCGGCGGCCTCGCTGTCCGGTTCGGGGCTGATCGTGTCCAGCCTGGACGACGCCCATGCCGTGATCGGCCAGACGCTCGGTATCGGCGCCGCCATCGTCTTCGCCGTGGCGCTCTATGCCGCGGGCCAAAGCTCCACGATCACGGGCGTGCTGGCTGGACGCATCCTGTCCAAGGGCTTCCAGATCCGCAGCAACTGGTCGGACCGCCGGCGCGCGCTGATGACCCGCCTGATCGCGGGCGCCGCCGCCGTGGGCCTGCTGATCTTCACGGGCGGCAAGGATCCCGACGAACTGCTGGTGCTGAGCCAAGTCATCTTGAGCCTGGCCCTGCCCTTCGCCTTGGGGCCGTTGGTGCTGCTGGCCTGCCGCAAGGGCGTCATGGGCCAGCATGCGCTGCGCGGCGCCTGGGCCTGGGCCGCAGTCAGCGCCACGGTCGGCATCGTGATCCTGGACGGCTACCTGCTGGTCGACATGGTGGTCTGAGCCGGGCTACCGGCATCGCCTGGGGGCGCCCCCCAGCGCAAAAAAAACGCCAGCAATCGCTGGCGTTTTTTCTGTCGGACCGCTAGCGCTCAGTGGCGGGCGGAGATGACCGGATGCTGCTGTCGGCCGGCGTCCATGTCATGCAGGACTTCGCCCACGGCGCCGCCCCACGAAGCCAGGCGCGTCTTCAGGCGCAGCCAGGTGCCACGGGTGAAGGGGCCGGACAGGGTTTCCGCTTTGACGGCCTCGCGGATCAAGGACCGCTCCAGCGCATCCGACATACGGGCATTTTTCAACGCGGTATCGCTCATGATTCTCTCCTTGAGAAAGGCGATGTGGAACAACACGAATTCATGTTAGATCCGCGTTTGCTGCGTTGCAACGAAAATATCAACCATTAATTTGTTCGTTGCGCAATGGGTACAAACACCACCATAACGGTGCATGCGGCACCACATTAAGCACTGCTTTTGTGCAGCGCAATACGCCTTTCAGCCGGGCAAATGGGCCTGGATCAGCTTATCGGCCATCTCGCCCACCCTTCCCGCCGGACCTCCTTCGCCGAACAGCTGGCTGGAAACGAAAGCGCCCTCGATCAACAGCAGCAAGCCATCGGCCAGCGCCTCGGGGTCGCCCGCGCCCATGCCTGCCGCCATCTCGTTCAACCGGCGGCGTAACTCCAGCTTGTGTTCGACGGCAACCGCCCGGGCCGGATGCTCGGGTTCGGGATACTCGACCGCCGCATTGGTCAGCCCGCAGCCCCGGTAACCACTCAACACGGCGCGCTTGCTCAAGCCCGACAGGTAATCCAGCAGTTGCGCGCGCGGATCGCCCGGATGCGCATCACAAGCGGCATTGAAACGCGCCCAGAATTCCGCGTCGTAATCGCGCAAATAGGTCGCCGCCAGCTCGTCCTTGGACGAAAAGCTACGGTACAGGCTGGGCTTGGTCACGCCGGCCTGGGTCACGATGGCGTCGACTCCGACTGCCCGGATCCCATCGCGGTAGAACATTTCGCGCGCGGTCTTGCGGATGCGGTCGGCCGCCAGCAGCGGTTTGGTTGCCGGCTGGTCCGGGGTGGCGGACGGGGCGGAGGGTTTGCTGGCCATTCGGGTCTCCATCAAATAGTGCTTGACGATGTTACTGACCGGTACGTACTATTCGCAAACCTAAATACGTACCGGTCAGTAACATGAGTATAGCCCACCCCCCCATCCCGTTCCGGCGCGCCGGCCAAAAGTACGCCTTTGTCGTGGTCGCGGTGATTTTCCTTTCGTTGCTGGTGTCGGCCGGGCTGCGCTCGTCGCCCAGCGTATTGCTGGTGCCGCTTGAAGAAGCGTTCGGCTGGAGCCGCAGTTCGATCTCGTTCGCCGCGGCCGTCGGCATCTTCCTGTATGGCCTGATCGGCCCCTTCGCCGCCGCCGCGATGGAGCGCTTCGGCTTGCGCCGCATCCTGATCGGGGCGCTCGTGCTGATGTCCGCCTCCAGCGCTGTCAGCGCCTACATGACCGAACCCTGGCACCTGCTCATGACCTGGGGCGTGTTCTCGGGCATCAGCTCGGGCGCGGTGGCCTCGGTATTGGGCGCCACCATCGTCAACCGCTGGTTCACCAAGCATCGCGGCCTGGTAATGGGCCTGCTGACCGCCAGCACCGCCAGCGGTACGCTGGTGTTCCTGCCGGTACTGGCCACGCTGGCTTCCTCCGGCGACTGGACCCGCGTGGTCTGGACGGTGGCCGCCGCCGCCGCCGCGCTGGTGCCGCTGGCCTGGTGGCTGGTGCCCGACCGCCCTTCCAGCGTCGGCCTGGTGCCGTTCGGCAGTGATCCGAACGCGCCGCCCGCCCCCGCCGCACCGCGCACCGGCATGGTCGCCGCCACCTTCGGCGCCCTGGCGCGCGCCGCCAAGACCCGCACGTTCTGGTTCCTGTTCGCGACCTTCTTCATCTGCGGCTTCACCACGAACGGCCTGGTCGGCACGCACCTGATCGCGCTTTGCGGCGACCACGGCATGCTGGAAGTCCAGGCAGCCGGCCTGCTGGCGATCATGGGCATCTTCGACTTGATAGGCACCACGGCCTCGGGTTGGCTGACCGACCGCTACGACCCGCGCAAGCTGCTCTTCGTCTACTACGCGCTGCGCGGCCTGTCGCTGATCTACCTGCCCTATTCCGACTTCTCGTTCTACAGCCTGTCGATCTTCGCGATCTTCTTCGGCCTGGACTGGATCGCCACGGTGCCGCCCACGCTGCGCCTGACGACGGAAGCGTTCGGCGAACGCGATGCGGCAATCGTCTTCGGCTGGATCGTCGCCGGCCACCAGTTGGGCGCGGCCACCGCCGCGTGGATGGCCGGCGCCATCCGCGAAGCGCAAGGCAGCTACATGACGGCCTTCATCATCTCGGGCGCAACCGGCCTGATCGCCGCCGTGATCGCGCTGCGCATTGGCAAGAAGCAACTGACGGCGCAGCCCGCTTGACCGGCGCGGGCCGGGTTCAGGATTTGACCGCAGCGCCTGGGCGGCCACGAAGGTTGTAGGCCTTCTTGCCGCCCACGTGCTTGCGGATCAGCGTTTCGGCGCGCTTGCCGTCGCGCGCCATCAGCGCCTGCACGAAGGCCTCGTGGTCCGCGACCGCCGTCGTCCATTCGTCCAGATCAAAGTTGGACTTGTAGCGCAGCGCCTGCACCTGCAGGTTCAGCCGGTCATAGGACTGTGTCAGCGCGGGATTGTGGGCGGCGCGGTTGATCGCGATATGCGTGCCCATGCTGGCCGCGAAGTACGCGCGGATATCCCGCTTCTCGTAGTTTTCAAGCATCTGCGCATGCAGGCGAGCGATCTCGGCAAGCTCCGCCTCGGACGCGCGCTCGGCCGCGCTACGCACAGCCAATCCCTCCAGCACGGACAGCACATCGAAAATGTTCTCGATGTCGTCGGCCGACAACTCGATCACCATCGCCCCGCGCTTGGGCTGCAACGCCACCAGGCCGTCCGAGGCCAGCATCCGGTAAGCCTCGCGCAACGGCGTGCGTGAAATCTTCAATTGATCGCACAGGTCCCGCTCGTTGAGCCAGGTGCCGGGCTTCAACGTGCCGTCGATGATCAGCTGTCGCAGCCGCTCGGCCACGACCGCCGGCAGGGTCGGGTGGTGGATCGCCAAATCGGGGACGGATATTTCCGGGATCGGACTTTCAGGGTTAGCCATGGGTTGTTCACGCTCACAACATCGATTATTTTTGTATCTGGTATACCAAACACCAAAGGAATACCAACCTGACCCCATCATAAATCAAGCAACGCCCGGGCAGGTTCCATCCACCAAGGAGACTCCATATGAACAAGCATGCTCGCGCCTGGACGGGCGCGCTGGCGTTGGCGGCCGGCGTGGCCGCCGCCAGCCCCGCCCTGGCGCAGGACCCGGCGAAGTGGCCGGAACGCCCCATCCGCCTGGTCGTCGGGTTTGTGCCCGGCGGCGGCACAGACGTCTCGGCGCGCATCGTGTCCGCGCGCCTGTCCACCCTGCTTGGCCAGCAGATCGTGGTCGAGAACAAGCCGGGGGCCTCGGGCCTGATCGCCGCCGATTACGTGGCAAAAGCCGACCCCGACGGCTACACGCTGCTGCTGGCGAACATGCAGTCCACGGTCGCCGCGCCCTATGTCGTGCAATCCAGCATCGACCCCATCCGAGATTTCACCGCGGTGCGGTACATCGGGTCGGTGCCCAACGTGCTGGTCGTGAACCCCACCAAGCACCGCTACGCCACCGTCCAGAACCTGGTGGATGACGCCCGCGCCAAACCCAAGCAGCTGATGTACGCCTCGTCGGGCATGGGCAGCCCGCAACATCTGAGCGCCGCGCGCTTCTCGCAGATCGCCGGCGTGTCGATGGAGCACGTTCCCTACAAGGGCAGCGGCCAGGCCATGACCGACCTGCTGGGTGGCAATGTGGACATGAACTTCGACACGCTGCCCGGCGCCATCAACCAGATCCAGGCGGGCAAGCTACGACCGCTGGCGGTCACCAGCGCCGAACGCAGCAAGCGGCTGCCCGACGTGCCCACCTTGGCGGAATCCGGCATCAAGGGCCTGGACATCGTGCAGTGGTACGCGGTGCTGGCCCCGGCGCAGCTGCCCCGCCCGATCATGGACAAGCTGGACCGGGCGCTGGCCCAGACCCTGGCCGACCCCGAGATCGCGGCAAAGCTAGCCGACCAAGGCATGGACCTGGGCGGCGGGCCGCAAACCCCCGCGGCCTTCGCCGCCTATGTGCGCGACGAATGGACCAAGTACGGCAAGCTCACCGCCAGCCTTGGCCTGACGAAACAGTGATCCCCTGCGGGGGCTCGCCCCCGCGCCCGACCAAAGGAACCCCATGAGCGCTACTTCTACCCCCGACTCCACGCCCATCCTGCTGCAACGCGAGGGCGACATCGCGACCGTGGTGCTAAACCGGCCCGAAAAGCTCAACGCCTTCACCATCGACGGCTGGCGTCTGCTTGGCGACATCTTCCTGGAACTGGACCGCGACGACAGCGTGCGTTGCGTGCTGCTGCGCGGCGCTGGCGAAAAGGCGTTCTCGCCCGGCAACGACATCAGCGAATTCGAAACCGCGCGCAGCAACAAGCGGCAGGCCGTGGAATACGGCGCCGTCATGCGCCGCACGATCGAGGCCATCGGCGGCTGCCGTCATCCGGTCGTGGCGCAGATACACGGCATCTGCGTGGGCGGCGGCCTGGAGATCGCCAGCCTAGCCGACCTGCGCATCTGCGGCGAAAGCTCGCGGTTCGGGGTCCCGATCAAGAATCTGGGGCTGGTGATGTCGTATTCGGAACTGGCGCCGCTGGTGCGCCTGGTCGGGCCGACCACCGCGCTACATGTGCTGCTGGAAGGAACGATATTCGACGCCGCCGAAGCGTTGCGCCTGGGCGTGGTCACGCGCGTCGTGCCCGACGATCAGGTGGCCGAGCAAGCCCAGGCCGCCGCGCGCCGCATCGCCGACGGAGCGCCGCTCGTGGCCCGCTGGCACAAGAAATTCGTGCGCAACCTGGTCCAGGGCAAGTCATTGACCGACGCCGACCGCGACGAAGCCTTCGACTGCTTCGACACCGAGGACTTCCGAGCCGGCTACCGCGCCTTTCTAGCCAAGGCCAAACCGCAATTCAACGGCCGCTAAACGCCGATCAAGGAACCTGCATGCATAATGACACCCGCGGCTCCGGCCGCCCGCCCTCCTCCAGCTCCGATGCGCCCGTCGGCGCGTTGGCCGGCATGCGCGTGATCGAGCTGTCGCAGATCATGGCCGGCCCTACCTGCGGCATGATGCTGGCCGACCTGGGCGCCGACGTCATCAAGGTCGAAAAGATCGATGGCGGCGACGATTCCCGCCAGTATCGCGACCCGCAGATCAACGGCATCTCGGCGCCCTACCTCATGCTCAACCGCAACAAGCGCGCCATCGCCCTGGACTTGAAACACCCCGAAGGCAAGAAGGTCCTGCTGCGCATGATCCGCGACGCCGACGTCGTCACCGAGAACTTCCGCAAGGGCACGATGGAAAAGCTGGGGCTGGGCTACGACACGCTGCGCCAGGAAAACCCGGGCCTGATCTATTGCGCCGTATCGGGGTACGGCACCACCGGCCCCTACGCCGACAAGGGCGGCTTCGACCTGGTGGCGCAGGGCTTCTCCGGCCTGATGGCCATTACCGGCGAACCCGGCGGCCCGCCGCTGCGCACCGGCAATTCCGTGGCCGACATCAATGCGGGCCTGCTGGCCGCGTTCGGCGTGCTGGCCGCGTATCAGCACAAACAGCGCACCGGCGAAGGCCAGATCGTCGAGACCTCGCTGTTGGAAGCCAGCCTGCAGCAACTGTACTGGCACGCCGCGATCTACTTCGGCAGCGGCGTCTCCCCCGGCCCCACCGGTTCGGCCCATGTGCTGAGCGCGCCCTACCAGGCATTTCCCACGGGCACGGACTGGATCATCATCGGCGGCGCGAACGAAAAGAACTGGCAGCGCATTGCGCAAGCGCTGGGCAAGCCGGAGTGGGCGGACGATCCGCGCTACGCCCGCAACCGCGATCGCATGAATAACCGCGACGACCTAGTGGCGGAGATGTCGGCCATCCTGGAGACGCGCAGCGCGCAGGAATGGCTGGACGTTTTCGACGAGGCCGGCGTGCCCGCCGGCCCGGTGCATTCGATCGCGCAGGCGCTGTCGCATCCGCAGACGCTGGCGCGCGGCATGGTGGTCGAGCAGGACCACCCGGTGGCCGGCAAGGTGCGCACCGTCGGCATGCCGGTAAAGTTGTCGGCCACGCCCGCGCAATACCACCGCGCGGCGCCTCGCCTGGGCGAGGACACCATCGCGATCCTGGGAGAGTTCGGCTACGGCCAGCAGGAAATCGACGCACTGATCGAGGCCGGCGCGGTCATGGCCGTGGACCGTGAACGCGCACCGGCTTAGAACATTTTTGGCTGGATTGCTGACGGTCGGTTTCGGGAGGCAGGGTTCTTGAGTCGCCGGCGTCCGAGCTGCGGGATTCCGATGCTCGCCCCGGCGGGGCTGCACTTCGGATCCCTCCGCCCGGCCGCCGGCTCACGGCCCCTGAACATGAAAGGGTTCCAAAACCGCCACATGAGGCCGCCGTCAGCCGAGGCTGCCCGGAGCCATCCGAAGCGCAGCCCCACCGGGGCGAGCATCGGAATGACGCAGGGCAGCCTCGGCGGTTAAAGAACCTCGACATCCGCAAGCCCGAAGCCCTGCCCAAGATCGACGCGCCCTACTCGGACTCGCCCAGATAGGCCGCACGCACCTTGGGATCGTGCAGCATGTCGCCGGCGGGCCCGGACAGGATGATCTCACCCGACTCCATCACATAACCACGATGGCTGGTCTCCAGCGCCAGGCGCGCGTTCTGCTCGATCAGCAGGATCGTGACGCCTTCGCTGGCGATGGTGCGCACCACCTCGAAGACCTTCTCGACCATCAAAGGCGCCAAGCCCATCGACGGCTCGTCCAGCAGCAGCAGCTTGGGGCGCGCGATCATCGCGCGGCCCATCGCCACCATCTGCTGCTCGCCGCCGGACAAGGTGCCCGCCGCTTGCTTGCGGCGTTCGGCCAGGCGCGGGAACAGCGTGAAGACGCGGTCGGTGTCCTGGCGGATCTGCGCGGCATCGCGGCGGATGTACCCGCCCATTGCCAAGTTTTCCTCGATGGTCAGCTGGCCGAAGATGCCGCGGCCTTCCGGCACCATGACCAGGCCCTTGCGGACCAGTTCATGCGACTTCTGGCCGCCGATCGATTGGCCGCCATAGACCACTTCGCCGCCCGCCAGCGGCACCAGGCCGCAAATCGCGCGCAACGTCGTGCTCTTGCCGGCGCCGTTGGCGCCGATCAGGCACACGAGTTCGCCTTCGTCCACGCGCAGATCGATCCCGCGCACCGCGCGGATGCCGCCGTACGAGACCTGCAGGCCGCGCAGTTCCAATAAGGGTTGGGATGCCGTCATGTTGCCGGGCTCTCTTTGTTAATCAGCGGGTCCTGCGCCGCGCCGGCGCCCAGATACGCTTCGATGACCTTGGGATCGCGTTGCACCTGGGCAGGCTTGCCCATCGCCAGCACCTTGCCGTATTCCAGCACCAGCACGCGGTCGCACAGCCCCATCACCAGCTTCATGTCGTGCTCGATCAGCAGCACCGTAACGCCGTCGCCGCGGATCTTCTCGACCAGCTTGCGCAGCACCACGGTTTCCGACGCGTTCATGCCGGCGGCGGGTTCGTCCAGCGCCAGCAGCTTGGGATCCGTCGCCAGGGCGCGCGCGATCTCAAGTCGGCGCTGGTCGCCATAAGGCAGCGAACGCGCCACGTCGTTGGCGCGATGGCCGATGCCCACGTAGTCCAGCAGCTCTTGCGCCCGCGCCTCGATGGCGGCCTCTTCTGCGCGCGTGCCGCGTGTGCGCAGCACGGCGCCCAGCACGCCCGCCTTGGTGCGCATGTGGCGGCCGATCATCACGTTCTCGATGGCCGACAGGTTGGCGAACAGGCGGATGTTCTGGAAGGTGCGCGCCAGACCCGCAAAGGCGACTTCATGCGGCTTCTTGCCCGACATGGATTCGCCATTGAAGGTGCAGCTGCCCTCTTCCGGGATGTACAGGCCGGTCAGCACGTTGAACAGCGTGGTCTTGCCCGCGCCGTTCGGGCCGATCAGGCCATAGATCTCGCCTTGCTCGATATCGAAACTGACGTCCGACAAGGCTTGCAGGCCGCCAAAGCGCTTGCCCAGGCCCTGGGCTTGCAGCAGTTTGCTCATGCCGCGCCCCCTTGCGTCTTGGTGGCCAGTTCACGCTTGCGCACCGCCGACGGCCACAGGCCCGCAGGACGGAACAGCATGACGCACACCATCGCCAAGCCGAACAGCAGCATACGGATGCCTTCGGGGTCCAGGATCACGGCGCCGAACACCATGTGCTGGAAAGGCTCGACGACCGCACGCAGGAACTCCGGCAAGGCCGCCAGGATCAGCGCGCCCAGGATCACGCCCGGGATATGGCCCATGCCGCCCAGCACCACCATGCACAGGATCGAGATCGACTCCATCAGCGAGAAGCTCTCGGGGCTGACAAAACCCTGCATCGACGCGAACAACGCGCCCGCCACTCCGCCGAACGAAGCGCCCATCGCGAACGCCAGCAGCTTGATGTTGCGGGTGTTGATGCCCATCGCCTTGGCGGCGATCTCGTCTTCACGAATGGCTTCCCACGCGCGGCCGATACGCGAATTCTGCAGGCGCACGCACACCACGATGATGATGAGCGTCAGCGCGAGCAGCAGGTAGTAGTACTTCTCGGGCCCGGTAAAGCGGATGCCGAAGAGGCTTTCCGTGCGCCCGAACGCGAATTCGCCCACCTTGAAGGTGTCGATGCGGTTGATGCCCTGCGGCCCGTTGGTGATGTTGATCGGGGCATTCAGGTTGTTCAGGAAAATGCGAATGATTTCCCCGAAGCCCAAGGTCACGATGGCCAGATAGTCCCCTCGCAGCTTGAGCGTGGGCGCCCCCAGCAGCACGCCGAACAGGCACGCCACCGCCAGCGCGATCGGCAGGATCGCCCAGAACGGCAGGTGCAGCCCGAAGTGCGGCGAGGCGAGCAAGGCCCAGGTATAGGCGCCCACCGCGTAGAACGCGATGTAGCCCAGATCCAGCAGGCCGGCAAAGCCCACCACGATGTTCAGGCCCAGCGACAGCATCACGTACAGCAACGCGAAGTTCAGGATGCGCACCCAGCTCTGGCCGGCCATGCCGATCACAAAGGGCAGCACCGCCAGCACGATGCCGATCAGCGCGATGCCGATCAGGTTGCGGGTCGACAGCCCGCTTGCTTTCAACGAGGAACTCATGCGCGGTCTCCCACACGTTCGCCCAACAGGCCGGACGGACGGAAGATCAGCACCAGCACCAGCACGAAGAACGCGAACACGTCCTGGTAATGGCTGCCCAGGAAGCCCCCGGTCAGGTCGCCGATGTACCCGGCGCCCAGCGATTCGATGATGCCCAGCAGCAAGCCGCCGGCCATCGCACCCACCATGTTGCCGATGCCGCCCAGCACGGCGGCCGTGAAGGCCTTCAGGCCCAGCATGAAGCCCATCGTGTATTGGGACACGCCGTAATACGTCGCGACCATCATGCCCGCCACGGCGGCCAGCGCCGAACCGATCAGGAACGCGGCCGAAATGACCGTATTGATGTTCACGCCCATCAAGCCCGCGACTTCACGGTTCTGCGCGGTAGCGCGCATCGCCGTGCCCAGGCGGGTCTTGTGCACCACGGCCAGCAGGCCGCCCATGATCAGCGCCGCGATCACCACGATGGCGATCTGCAGCGTGCTCATGCGCGCGCCGGCGAATTCGAAGACGTGCGGCGACAGCACCTGCGGGAAGTTCAGGTAGTTGCGGCCCCAGCCCATCATCGCCACGTTCTGCAGGATGATGGACACGCCGATCGCCGTGATCAGCGCCGCCAGGCGGGGTGCCCGGCGCAGCGGCCGGTAGGCCACGCGCTCGGCCGTCCAGCCCACCGCCATGCACAGCGGCACGGACACCAGCAGGCCCACGCCCAGCACCACGAAGGCGGACACGCCGGGATCACCGCCCACCAGCGAAATGGCGATCGTCGTGGCCGCCATGGCGCCGATCATGACGACGTCGCCATGCGCGAAGTTGATCAGCCCGATGATGCCGTACACCATGGTGTAGCCAAGGGCGACCAGGGCGTACACGCTGCCTAGCGTGACGCCGTTAATCAATTGTTGAATGAAGATATCCATAGGGGCCGCGGAAATAAGCCTGGAAAAGTCGCGCGGGGCGCGCGGCCGGAGCCGTCACGGGCCGGGCGCGGGGTGCGCGCCGCACACGCCGGGCGGCGCGTGCGGACAAAGTGGGCGGACACCGGCGCGGCCGGCATCCACCTGGTTCAACCCGCCTTAGTTGGCCTGGCTGACCATCGTTTCAACCATCTCCCACTTGCCGTTCTTGACTTCGTAGATGGTGACCGAGATTTCCTTCAGATCGCCCTTGGCATCGTAGGAAATGTGCTCGCTGGTGGCGCCCTTGCGGTCCAGCTTGGCCAGCACGGGCAGGTACTTCTCGGGCTTGGCGGAACCGGCCTGCTCGATCGCGGTAATCATGTTCCAGGCGCCGTCGTAGGCATAAGGCGCGTACACGCCCGGGGCCTTCTTGAAGCGCGCCTGATAGCGCTGTTCGAAGTCCTTGCCCGCGACCATCTTGTCCAGCGGCACGCCGGCAAGCGAGGCGTAGGTGCCGTCGGCGGCGTCGCCGGCCAGCTTGATGAACGTGTCGCTGCGGGTCATTTCACCCGAGACCAGCGGCGCCTTCAGGCCCAGCGTGGCCAACTGGCGCTTCATCGGGCCGGATTGCGCATCCAGGCCGCCGTAGAAGATCGCATCGGGCGCGGAACCCTTGATGTTGGTCAGGATGGCGGTGAAGTCGTTGGCCTTGTCCGTCGTGTATTCGCGGCGGACCACTTCGCCACCGGCGGCCTTGACGGCCTTTTCGACTTCGTCGGCCAACCCCTGGCCGTAGGCGGTGCGGTCATCGATGATCGCGACCTTCTTGGCCTTCAGGTTCTGCACCATGAACTTGCCGACCGCGGCGCCCTGCTGGGTGTCGCTGGTCATCATGCGGAACGTGGTTTCGTAGCCCTGCTTGGTGTATTCGGGCGAGGTCGCCATGGCGATCTGGGGCAGACCGGCCTCATGGTAGACGCGCGACGCGGGGATCGTCGTGCCGGAGTTGAAGTGGCCCAGGATGCCCACGACGTCCTGGTCGACCAGCTGTTGCGCCACCTGTACGCCCACGCGCGGATCGGCCTGGTCATCACGCGACACCAGCACAAACTTGGCCGGCTGGCCATCGACCTTGATGCCCTTCTTGTTCGCTTCTTCCAGGGCCAGGTTCAGGCCGTTCTGCATGTCTTCGCCGTAGTGCGATTGCGGACCCGTCAGCGGGGCGGCAAAGCCGAGCTTGATGTCGGCGGCGTGTGCGGCGGCCGTCATGCCGACGGCGGCGATGCTGGCGGCGAGAAGCTTCAAAGTGGTGCGGAACTTCATGGGGAATCCTCCGGGGTGTCGGACTTATTGCCTTGTTATACCTGAGCTTTTAGCCAGGCTTTTGGTTTCTTTTACTACCGCAGCCCCGGCGGTGACCAGGTGCTGCGCATGCATTTTCTGCAAAGTCCGGATGCCGGGTTGCGACATCCGGACTTGAGGTGCGACCGGATTTTGCTTCCAGTGCAACCTTGCCCGATATTGGAGATAACCCTCGGTTACTGGACGATAACCCCCGTGGTCCAGGAGTTACCGTCCGGTCACCCTCAGCCGATCGTCATCAGGCTGGCGTTGCCGCCTGCCGCAGCGGTGTTGACGCTGATGGAGCGCTCGGTCAGCAAGCGTTCCGGCACGTAGCCGGCGCCGGCCGCCAAGGCGTCGGACGTCAGGCCATGCACCGACAGGATGGCACCCGGCCGCTGCGCGATGCGCTGGTTCAGCGCCTGCAGCGCGTCGCCATCACCCTCGAACAACACGGCCTGGTAGTCCGCCTGATCGACCTCGTCGTCGGCCAGGATGCCTGCTTGCCCTTGCTGCTCGACATCCAGCGTGGCCAGCAGCGCCTGCGCGGCCGGCGTATCGGCGAACCAGGCATGGTTACCCGTCAGGCGGGCCACCGACCATTGCGCCCGTGCGCCGGCCTCGGTCGCCGCCACGCAGTAGACGGCGCCGCGCGGTTCGACCATATAGGTATTGGTCTCGCCCGTGGGGCCGGGCAAGGCCATGCGCTGCGGCAGGGGCGCCGCGGCGTCCAGCGCCGGCGGCAAGCCCGCCGGACGCGTGCCCAGCAGGCGGTACATATACAGCGGGCCGCCCGCCTTGGGGCCAGTGCCCGACAGGCATTCGCCGCCAAAGGGCTGCACGCCCACGACCGCGCCCACGATATTGCGGTTGACGTAGACGTTGCCGGCATGCACCTGCCCCGTCACGTGCGCGATCGTTTCGTCGATACGGGTATGCACGCCGAAGGTCAGGCCGTAGCCGGTGCCGTTGATGGCGTCCAGCAAGGCGTCCAGCTCATCGCGCTTGTAGCGCACCACGTGCAGCACCGGGCCGAACACTTCGCGCGTCAGTTCGCTGATGTGGTCGATTTCGATGATGGTGGGCGCCACGAAGGTGCCATGGCGGCATTCGCCATTCAGTTCGACCTGATCCACGCGACGGCCTGCGGTGCGCATCGTCTCGATGTGCCGCTGGATGCCGTTGCGCGCGTCGGTATCGATGACCGGACCCACGTCCACAGACAGGCGATCCGGATTGCCCACGCTCAGCTCGCGCATGGCGCCGCGCAGCATCGTCAGCACGTGGTCGGCGTTGTCTTCCTGTACGCACAGCACGCGCAGCGCCGAGCAGCGCTGGCCGGCCGAGTCGAAAGCCGAGCTCAGCACGTCGAACACCACTTGCTCGGACAGCGCCGACGAATCCACCACCATCGCGTTCTGGCCGCCGGTTTCAGCGATCAGCGGAATGGTGTGGCCGTTATCGTCCAGGCGATCGGCCAGCGTACGCGCGATGATGCGCGCCACGTCGGTCGAGCCGGTGAACATCACGCCGCGCACGGCGGGGCTGGCGACCAACTGGGCGCCCACGGTCTCGCCGCGGCCCGGCAGCAGTTGCACGGCGCCGGCAGGCACGCCGGCCGCGCGCAGAATGGCCACCGCTTGCGCGGCGATCAACGGCGTCTGCTCGGCAGGCTTGGCCACCACGGTATTCCCCGCGGCCAAGGCGGCCGCGACCTGGCCCGTGAAGATGGCCAGCGGGAAGTTCCAGGGGCTGATGCACAGCACGGTGCCCAGCGGGCGGTGCGTGTCGTTGCTGAATTCCTGTTCGGCCTGGTCGGCGTAGTAGCGCAGGAAGTCCACGGCTTCGCGCACTTCCGCGATTGCGTTGGGCAGCGACTTGCCGGCTTCGCGCACGATCAGGCCCAGCAGGGTCTGCATCTGCTCTTCCAGCAATTGCGCCGCACGACGCAGGCACTGCGCCCGCTCCGCCACCGGCGTCGACTGCCAGATGGGGGCCGTGTTGGCGGCCGCGCGCAAGGCGGTGTCGGCCTCGTCGGCTTGCGCTTCAATCACATGGCCCACGATGTCGCGCAGGTTGGCGGGGTTGCGCACTTCGATGGCGCGCGCCGCATCCCAGGCCTCGCCGCCCTCGCCCAGCATCGGACCCGCACGCCACGGCGTGCCAGCGCTGGCCAGCAACGCGGCGGACAGCGACCCCAGCCGGTGTTCGTTCGTCAGATCCAGGCCCGCCGAGTTGGCGCGGGCGCCCTGCTGCGGATTGCCATAGAGTTCACGCGGCAGCGCGATCTTCTCGTGCGGCGCGCCCAGCGGCACGATGCGCGAAGCGGCTTCGACCGGATCGGCCACCAGCGTTTCCACCGGAATGCTGTCGTCGCCGATCAGGTTCACGAATGAGGTGTTCGCACCGTTTTCCAGCAGGCGGCGCACCAGGTAGGCCAACAGCGTTTCGTGCGTGCCGACCGGTGCATAGATGCGGCACGGACGGTTCAGCTTGCCCTGGGCCAGCGGGCCCACCACTTCGTCGTACAACGGTTCACCCATGCCGTGCAGGCACTGGAACTCGTACTGGCCGGGATAGTAGTTCTGGCCGGCCAACTGATAGATGGCCGCCAGCGTGTAGGCGTTGTGCGTGGCGAACTGCGGGTATACGGCTTCGGGCGCGCCCAGCAGCTTGCGGGCGCACGCCAGGTAGGCCACGTCGGTGTACAGCTTGCGGGTGTAGACGGGATAGCCTTCCAGGCCGTCCACCTGGGCGCGCTTGATCTCGCTGTCCCAGTAGGCGCCCTTGACCAGGCGCACCATCACGCGATGGCGGCTGCGGCGGGCCAGGTCGATCACGTAGTCGATCACGAACGGCGCGCGCTTCTGATAGGCCTGGATGACGAAACCGATGCCGTTCCAGCCGTCGAGCTCGGGCGCGAAACAGAGCGCCTCCAGCAAGTCCAGCGAGATCTCCAGGCGGTCGGCTTCTTCGGCGTCGATGTTCAGGCCGATGTCGTAGCTGCGGGCCAGCGCCGTCAGCGCCTTCACGCGCGGCAGCAGTTCCGCGATGACGCGTTCGCGCTGGCTGCGCGAATAGCGCGGGTGCAGCGCGGACAGCTTGATCGAGATGCCCGGGCCTTCATAGATGCCGCGGCCGGCCGCGGCCTTGCCGATGGCGTGGATGGCCTGCTCGTACGAAGCGTAATAGCGTTCGGCGTCTTCCGCGGTGGTCGCGGCTTCGCCCAGCATGTCGTAGGAATAGCGGAAGCCACGCGCTTCCATCTTGCGGTTGTTGGCCAGCGCTTCGGAAATGGTCTGGCCCGACACGAACTGCTCGCCCATCATGCGCATGGCCATGTTCACGCCCTTGCGCACCAGCGGTTCGCCGCCCTTGCCAATCAGGCGGGTCAGCGCCTTGGACAGCGATTGCTCGCTGCTCACGGCCACCAGCTTGCCGGTGATCATCAGGCCCCAGGTCGCGGCGTTGACGAACAGCGACTGCGAACCGCCCATGTGGGACTTCCAGTCACCCCGGGCGACCTTGTCGCGGATCAGCGCGTCGCGCGTGGCGCGGTCGGGAATACGCAACAGCGCTTCGGCCAGGCACATCAGCGCCACGCCTTCCTGGCTGGACAGCGAAAATTCCTGGATCAGCCCCTCCACCCCACCGCCAGTGCGCTTGCCGCGCAGCTTCTTGACGAGGTCGGACGCCATCGCATGCACCTTTTCCAGGTTCGGCATGCGGGCCTGGCCCAGCAGCAGCGGCACGCACTCCGGCTCGGGGCGGCGATAGGCCGCGGTGATGGCTGCGCGCAGCACGGACTGCGGCTGCACGTCCTGGCCAAACTCGTAGAACGGCGGCGTGGGCGCCGACTGGCTATCGCCGGCGTCGTCTTCCGTGCCGGCATCGATACCCAGATGCGACATTTCGGCAGGCAGGTGCCCGCGCTCGATCTTGTCCAGGTAGGCAAGGATTGCCTGCTTGTGCAGCCAATGCGGCGTGCAATTGAGCTTGTGCGCGGCTGCCTTCAGGCGGTCGCGTAGTGCGTCATCGACTTTGACGCCAAGGGTCGTGCTGGCCATAAGAGATTGCTTCCTGTCGCATGGCAAAGGTAATACTGGATCCGAAAGGAATCCAGCATGGGTAGGACCGTATGCTAGACAGGTTGCAACCGTGTTTGTATTAAGGTTAACCCTAGGTTAACCACTTGAGATCACGCGGCTTTCTCAGTCCTTCAAGGCTGAGCAACCCAACATTTGCACCGAACCCGAGCCTGCCGGGGTCTGCCCACGCATGACCGAGGCCATGGCGCCAGCCAGGCTGACCACCGCGCGCTGCTGGGCGGCGATCAACGCCGGCACGCCGGCTTCCGAAACGTTCTCCGTGACCACGCTGCGGCAAATCTGGCCCGTGCCCTTCATGTTGACCGGGCGTACGCGCCAGGTGGCATCCAACTGCGCCATGCTGCCGGAGACCAGTTCAAAGCGCTGCACGTCGGTCTGCACCCGCCACACCGCGGCGCCGGGGCCGGGCTTGACCATCTGCACATCCAGCGCGCCCAGCTCCCGCTTCAACGCATCGGATAGCGCGCCGCGCAGCTCGTCGCCCAGCGGCGAACTCCAGCGTTCGGAATACAACGCCGACACACTGCCGTCGCCGGTGCGCACCATCAACTGCGGCTGATCGGCCTGCGTCGACAGGCTGACGGGCTGGACTTCGATCAGGAAGGCCGCCGGTGCACCCGCCGCCGACGCCGGGGCCGCCGGCCCTTGCAGCGTGTAGTAGTGCACCGGTGGCGACGAGCCGCAGCCCGCCAGGGCAGCGCCCGCAACCAGCAGGGACAGGACGGTACGCATCGAGGAAATAGTCATGTTCTTCAGTTCCTGACAGGGCCTGCGCCGGGAATCGGATCATTGCCGCGGCCACGCAGCAAGGCTTCGGGGTTCGATTGCAGGAAGTCAGCCAGTGCGCGCAGCGAACGCGCCGCGCGGCTCAGCTCCTGCATCGCCTTTTCGGTATTGACCGGCAGGGACGCGTCCGAGGCCAGCATGGCATTGATGTTCGCCATGGACTCCTTGGCCTGCTTCAGCATGCTCTGCGCTTCCGGCGCCACCTGCTTGTCCAGGCGGTTCATCAGCTTGGACGTGCTGGCCAGCGTCGTCCGCAGGTCTTCGCCAATCTTGTCGAACGGAATCTTCTCGATCTTGGCGACGATATTGCTGACCTGCTGCTGCAACTGATCCAGGTTGCCCGGGATGGTCGGAATGATCGCCGGGTCGGACGGCTTGAAATCGACCGGCTTGGCGTTCGGGAAATCATCCAGCACCACGTACAGCTGGCCCGTCAGCAGGTTCGACGTGCGCAACTGTGCGCGCAGGCCGTGCTTGATCATCACGCCCAACAGTCGGGTGCCGGCCACGTCGCCGTCCTTCACTGCCCGGTCGCGCACTTCTTCGTACACGCGGCCCAGGCGTTCCGGGTACAGCGTCGCGTCCACCAGCGAATAGAAGCGCTTGGAGACCGGATCGAAGTCCAGGTTGATCTGCGTCACGTTGCCCAGCGTAATGCCGCTGAAGTCGATCGGCGCGCCCACCGCCAAGCCGCGGATCGATTGGTCAAAACGCATGCGGATCGGGAAGGCCTCGCCGTCCGGGTTGGCCTTGGCGGCCGACTCGGTGGGATACAGGTCGAAATGGGCATCGGCAGGTGCCGGCGAGGTGCCGTCGCGCGCACTCTGGACGGGCTCGAACGCCACGCCACCCACCGCCATGGACACCAGCGACTGCGTGCGCACCTTCAGGCCGTCCGCGTTCACGCTGAAGTCCACGCCGCTGGCATTCCAGAAGCGCGTGCCGTTGGTCACGAACTTGTCGTTGGGCGCATCCACGAACACTTCGACATTCACGGCGCCGCCCGTTTTGTCCAGCGCATAGCCGATCACGCGGCCCACATTGATGCGGCGGAAGTAGACGGGTGACCCGATGTCCAGCGAACCCAGATCCGAGGCCTTGAGCATGAAGCGCTTGCCGGCGCGGTCATGCGTGACCGCCGGCGGAATCTCCAGCCCTTCGAAGTTGAGCTTGGTGGCCTTGCTGCTGGATCCGTTCTTGCCCTCGACCGCGTCCACGCCGATGTAGGCGCCCGACAACAACGTGCCCAGGCCCGACACCCCGCTGACATCCAGCCGCGGCCGGACCACCCAGAAATTGGTGCCTTCGCGCGCCAGGTCCGCCACTTCCTTGGCCAGTTCGGCCTGCACGACCACCTTGCTGCGGTCGCTGTTGAAGCCGATGGACTTCACCGTGCCGATGTTCACGTCCTTGTAGCGCAGCTGGGTCTTGCCCACTTCCAGCCCTTCGGCCGTATTGAATGAAATGGAGATGTCCGGGCCGGCCTGCATCCACGTGCGCACGACCAGCGATATGCCCATCAGCGCCGCCACGATCGGCACCAGCCAGATCCATGAAATCCGGCTCTTTTGCTTGCGCGAGATGGTCGGCGATTGGTACTTCTTTTCGTCACCGGATCCAGGAGCTTGGTCGGACATCAATTTTCCTTTTTTCTTCTTAAGCGGCGAACCACGGGTGTTGCTAGCCCACTTCTTTGCTTGTTACAGGTGCCACGTGAGACGGCGGGGTCTGCGGCGCTTGCTCGGGGCGGGTCCGGCCCTCGACCTCAGGCATATCGATCTCGCTTTCGCCTGCCAGATCCCAACTGCGTCGCAGATCGAAGCTCATGGCCGCCAACATGGTCAGGATCACCACCACGCCAAAGGCCGCGGCGCCCGCGCCGGCGCTGATTTCCATCAGTCCCTGAAAATCGGCCAGCGCCGCCAGCAATATAACGACAAAAACGTCCAGCATCGACCATTGGCCGATGAACTCGACCATTTGATACAAGCGGGTACGCGGCCGCAGATTGGTGGTGCTGCGCCATTGCTCGGTCAGCAGCAGCAGGATCAGCGCCAGCAGCTTGGTCAGCGGCACGGCCACGCTGGCGATGAAGACGATCAGCGCGATGTCCCAGGACCCCATCTGCCAGAGCTCCACCACGCCGCCCAGGATGGTGTGGGCGCTGTCGCCCAGCACGGAACTGACCTGCATGACGGGCAGCACGTTGGCGGGAATGTAGAAGACGACCGCCGCCAGCAGCAGCGCCCAGGTGCGGGCCAGGTGGTCCGGCTTGCGGTAATGCACGACGGCTTCGCAGCGCACGCAATGGTGTTCTTCTTCGGGGTCCGCGTCGCGCGGCAGGGCCTGGACCTGCCCGCAGACATGGCAGCCCGCCAGCACGGTGTCGGGGCTGCTTTCGGGGATATGGACGGGTGCGACGCCCGCGGATTCCGCGAAACGCCACAGCACATGCGGCGACAGGCGCCCCAGCATCGTCAGGAAGATGGTCAGCACGCCGAAGGCGCCCAGCCCGATGCCGGGTGACACCGCGGCCATGCCGGCCAGCTTCACCACCGCCACCAGCACGCCCAGCAGGAACACGGGCACCATGCACCAGGGCCGCAGCACGCCCAGCAGACGCATTGCGCCACGGAATCCCGCGGGCTCGCGCCCTTGCGACAAGGGGCCCAGCACCCAGAGCAGCACCGTCAGTTGCAGGAGCGGCAGCGCAAAACCGGCCAGGCCGGTCATGATGGCGACCACCCAATGGCCTTGGCGCCAGGTGATGGAAATGGCGTCCAGCAACGACGCCTGCTGCACCATGCCCTGAACGGACATGGAAGCGACCGGGTAGGCGTTGGCCACCCCGAAGATGATCAGGGCAGAGATGGCGAGGGCCAGCCAATTGGACAAAGTAAGCCCGCTGTAGCGCCAGAGTATGGCTCCGCAGCGGGCGCAATTGGCAGTCTCGCCAGGTTCAAGCTGATGTCGGCGATAAACGCTTGCGCAATGTTCGCACTCGATCAGCGGCTGGCGGTCCGCGGTCATCAATCGATCAGTTCGACTTCCTGCTTGTCCGGCGCATCCGACGAAGGCGGCTTGCCGCTGTCGTCGAAGTCCAGCGTCACCTTGCCCGCATCGTCCAGGTCAACCGTGACCGAACCGCCGTCGACCAGCTTGCCGAACAGCAGTTCGTCGGCCAGCGCGCGGCGGATGGTGTCCTGGATGAGACGTTGCATGGGACGTGCGCCCATGAGCGGATCGAACCCCTCCTTGGCAAGGTGTTCGCGCAGTTTCGTGGTGAACACGGCTTCCACGCGGCGCTCATGCAGCTGGTCTTCCAGTTGCATGAGGAACTTGTCCACCACGCGCAGGATGACCTCGCGGTCCAACGCGGCAAACGGAATGATCGCATCAAGGCGGTTGCGGAATTCCGGCGTGAACATGCGGCGAATTTCCGCCATTTCGTCGCCCAGCATCCGCGAATTGGCAAACCCGATCGACGGGCGGTTCAAGGTTTCGGCGCCCGCATTCGTCGTCATGATCAGGATGACGTTGCGGAAGTCCGCCTTGCGGCCGTTGTTGTCGGTGAGCGTGCCGTGGTCCATGACCTGCAGCAGGATGTTGAACACATCCGGATGCGCCTTTTCGATTTCATCCAGCAGCAGCACGCAATGCGGCTGCTTCGTGATGGCTTCGGTCAAGAGGCCGCCCTGGTCGAACCCCACGTATCCCGGCGGCGCACCGATCAGGCGCGACACCGCATGGCGTTCCATGTATTCCGACATGTCGAAACGCAGCAGCTCGACACCCAGCGTGAACGCCAGTTGGCGTGCCACTTCGGTCTTGCCCACGCCCGTGGGACCCGACAGCAGGAATGCGCCGATCGGCTTTTCCGGCTTGCCCAGGCCCGAGCGCGCCATTTTGATGGCGGCAGCCAGCGCATCGATGGCGCCGTCCTGGCCGAACACGACCGTCTTCAGGTCGCGATCCAGCGTCGCCAGCTTGCTGCGGTCGTCGTTGGAGACGGACTGCGGCGGAATACGGGCGATCTTGGAGACGATGTTCTCGATGTCTACCTTGCCGATCACCTTCTTCTGGCGCGAACGCGGCAGCAGGCGCTGTGCGGCGCCGGCCTCGTCGATCACGTCGATGGCCTTGTCGGGCAGGTGACGGTCATTGATGAAGCGCGCGGACAGCTCGGCGGCGGCCGACAAGGCTGCAGCTGAATAGCGCACGCTGTGGTGTTCTTCGAAGCGGCTCTTGAGCCCGCGCAGGATCTGCACGGTCTGTTCGACGCTGGGTTCGGGCACGTCGATCTTCTGGAACCGGCGCGACAGCGCGTGGTCCTTTTCGAACACGCCGCGATATTCCGTATACGTGGTGGCGCCAATGCACTTGAGCTGCCCGGAAGACAGGGCGGGCTTCAACAGGTTGGACGCATCCAGCGTGCCGCCCGAGGCCGAACCGGCGCCGATCAGCGTATGGATTTCGTCGATGAACAGGATCGCATCGGGGTTGCCGCGGATCTGCTTGAGCACGCCCTTCAGACGCTGTTCGAAATCGCCGCGGTACTTGGTGCCGGCCAGCAACGCGCCCATGTCCAGCGAAAAGACCTGGGCGGCCTGCAGGATTTCGGGCACTTCGCCGCGCGTGATGCGCCAGGCCAGGCCTTCGGCGATGGCGGTCTTGCCCACGCCGGCCTCGCCGACCAGCAGCGGGTTGTTCTTGCGGCGGCGGCACAACACCTGGATCACGCGCTCGACTTCGTGCTCGCGTCCGATCAGGGGATCGATGCGGCCCGCCAGCGCAGCGGCGTTCAGGTCGGTGGCGTACTGATCCAGCGGCGACTGACGCGATTCGCCCTGCTCTTCACCATTGGTCTGCTGCTCTTTCTGCACGGCGGCGGACTCCACCTGGGGCTGTTTGGTAATGCCATGCGACAGGAAATTGACCACATCCAGCCGCGTGACGCCCTGCTGTTGCAGGTAATACACAGCGTGGGAATCCTTTTCGCCGAAAATGGCCACCAGCACGTTTGCGCCGGTGACCGGCTTCTTGCCGGTGCCGCCTGCGGAAACATGCATGATTGCGCGCTGGATCACGCGCTGGAAGCCCAGCGTCGGCTGCGTGTCGACCTCGGCGCCGCTCGGGATCACGGGCGTGTTCTCCGAGACGAACTGACGCAGGTTGCGGCGCAAGTCGTCCAGGTTCGCCGCGCAAGCGCGAAGGACCTCGACTGCCGAAGCGTTATCGAGCAGTGCCAACAGCAAGTGCTCGACGGTAATAAATTCGTGCCGGGCCGAACGGGCCTCGACGAAAGCCATATGCAGGCTGACTTCAAGCTCTTGAGAAATCACGCTTCCTCCGTATTGCATCGAAGCGGTCAAATACACGATTCATATTCTATGCCGATCATGGCGTAACGCCAGCGATTTCAAAAACCACGCTGTCGTGACGGCCTTGTGTGTCCATGACGGTAAGCGTATACCGGCCGTCTTGCGCCAGCACCAATTTAAACGGATGACTCGACGCGCCGTGATTCACCACGCGCCCATCAAGCATCCACCATACTTCGCCTTCAGCGCCCTGCACATCCACATCCAGCGCCACCTGCCGACTTCCGGGCACGGGCCGCAGCACCGATCCCTTGGCCACGCCACCCAGGCGCAATGGCCCCTGCGTGGCGTCGGCGTAGCCGGCAAAAGACGGCGGCGCCGTATCATTCAGCAGCCAGGCCGCGCGCTGTTCGGGGCATTCCCCCGAGGGCACGCTGCCCAGTCTGTAACCCAAGGGCCAGCACGTAACTGCCGCCTGCACCGTTTCGGGCCGGCTACGCACCTGCTGCACCCCTTCCGGCAACGCCTGCACAATGTCCTGCAGTAGCGGTGCCGCCACATTCGCCCCGAAAAATCCGGGGTTCGGCGTCCCATCCGGCCGGCCGACCCAGACGCCAAGCGTCCACCTGTCGGTCACCCCGATCGCCCAGGCGTCCCGAAAGCCGAAGCTGGTCCCGGTTTTCCAGGCCAGCCGCCGGGCCGGGCTGCCCGACTGGTAGAAAGGCCGGTCGGGATGCCCGCCGCCTTCCAGAATATCGCGGACGATCCAGGCGGCTCCAGCACTCATCATACGGGACTCGATCCGCGGCTGCTCCGCGCGCAAACGCGGCCGGCCGGAGATCCCGCCCCGGGCCAACGCCCGATAAGCGCCGACCAGTTCTTCCAATGTGGTGCCACCCCCGCCCAAAATCAAGCTCAAATTCGGTTCGGCACCGGCGGGCAAACGTAACCGGACCCCGCCAGCCAGCATAACCGAGGCGAAACTGACGGGGCCGACGCGGTCCAGCAGGTCCACGGCCGGCACGTTCAACGACCGCTGCAGCGCCTGCGACACGCTGATCGGCCCGGAAAACGCCGCCTGGAAATTACCCGGCGCGTAGCCGCCGAACGACATCGGCGCGTCGATCAGCAGGCTTTCGGAATGGATCAGGCCTTCATCCAGCGCCTGCGCATACAAAAACGGCTTCAGAGTAGAACCCGGCGAACGCACGCCGCGCACCATATCCACATGGGCGTAACGGGTATCGTCGGAAAAATCGGCGGATCCGGCGTAGGCCTTGACCTCAAGCGTATCGTTGTCCATGACCAGCACCGCCATCGACACCTTGGGCGGCAGGCCGTCGACGCGGTCCAGCA
Organism: Achromobacter sp. 18P8.1.1; assembly: GCF_057799415.1. Taxonomy (NCBI): domain Bacteria; kingdom Pseudomonadati; phylum Pseudomonadota; class Betaproteobacteria; order Burkholderiales; family Alcaligenaceae; genus Achromobacter; species Achromobacter sp. 18P8.1.1. Next base: position 113,640 of record NZ_JBYOKH010000013.1, read on the forward strand.
ACATGCGTTCCACCGCGGCCTGCATGTCCGCGTCCAGCGTGGAAGCAACCAGCGGCGGACGCTCGCCCGGTCGGCGCTTGGCGGACTTGCCGCCCGCTTCCTGCAACAGGCGCTGGGCGGCCAGCGGCGCCAGCCAGCGCGCCCGCAACGGCGGCGCAATCACGGTTTCGATCTTGGCGTCGGCGACTTCCGCCGGCGTCCACCTGCCCAATTCGGCCATGCGGTCCAGCACCTTGTCGCGGGCCGTCTGCGCCGCCTCGGGATGGCGGTCTGGGCGCAGGCGCGACGGCGCCTGGGGCAAGGCGGTCAGCATGGCGGCTTCGGCCGGGCTCAGGTCGCGGGCAGGCTTGCCCAACCACAGGCGCGACCCCATTTCCACGCCTTCCACAATGCCGCCCATCGGCGCATGCGTCAGATACAAGGAGAGGATTTCGTCCTTGCTGTAGTGCATTTCCAACTGCACGGCGCGCCATGCCTGCCGCAATTTCGCGGACATCGACCGCGACGGCTTGCCCGCCAGTTGCGGATCGATCAGGCGTGCGACCTGCATGGTCAACGTGGACCCGCCCGACACGATGCGCCGGTTGGTGGCCCATTGCCAGCCCGCGCGCGCCAGCGCGACCGGATTCACCCCGGGGTGCCAGTAGAACCAGCGGTCCTCATAGGTCAGCAAGGTATCCAGATAGCTGGGCGACACCTGATCCGGCTTGACCGGATAACGCCAGATGCCATCGCGGCTGGGGTAGTTGCGCAGCGGCGTGCCGTCGGCGGCGACGACAACCGCCGCCCCGCCGGAGTCGATGGCGGGAAGCGGATACAGGCGGTCCAGCACGAATAACAACGCGGCCAGCGCAAACAACACGCTGGCCGCGATGATGCCGCGCCGCCGCCAGCGACGAGCGCGCTGGGCGCCCGTCGCGGGGGTGGCGGCGGCGGTCAAGGACGCTTGGCGCCGCGATCGCGGATGTCGACCGTGCTCCACTGCTCACCCACGCCACGGATTTCCGGACGGTACATATCCTCGGCCACCGTCGACGGCACCGCGAAGCGGCCCGGCGTCACGACGCGCACCAGATAGAACACGTCCACCTTGCCGCGGCCGAGAGACACGGCGGCCACGTAACGGTCGTCGCGGAACTCGCGATGCTTGATGTTGGAATCGGACATGGCTTCGGCCACGCGGCGTCCGCCAATCGTCCATTCCTGCATCTCGGGGCTTTGCGACAGGTTCAGGTTCTCGACTTCGAAGCCCGCGGGCACGCGGTCCTCGATCAGGGCATCGGGGATGCTCTGGTTGGCCGATGCCTGCAGCCACACCACCAGCATGTCGCCGGTCTGCAGCGTGCCGCCATCCCACGGCTTGCCGTCCGGACGGTACCAGCCGCGCTTCAACTGAATCACGTCATTGCGCGGCTTGGGCGCAACCGTCGGGCTGCCCTGGATGTCGTACTCGACAAACAGCGATTGCGAACCGGTGTTGACCAGTTGCGTATTGGCCAGATCCGCGGCCGACAGCGCCACCGTCTGGTCGCTCTTGCCGCCATCCAGCGGCTTGTGCGCGCCGTTGACCGTCAGCGAGGCTTCCCACGGAGTGCCCTTGTCGCCGCCAATCGCACGCGCGGCCAGCAACAGCGACATCCGTTCCTGCGTCGACAGGTACGAGCGGTTGCCCAGGCGGGCGGTCAACTGCGTCAGCAGGTTTTCCAGGCGCTCGTGCTTCAAGCCGTACTGGTTGGCCAGCGCATACGCCAGCGAGTAATCACGCACGCTGCTGCCGTAGTCGCCCAGCCATTCGTCGTAATAGGCGTTGTAGTTGCGGCGCGGGAACCCGTACTCGCGCGTCATGGCGGCGTCCAGCGCGGACTTCATGCGCCCTTCGTCGCCCATCAGCTTGAATGCGGCAGCCAGCTGGATCAGCGGCAGCGGCGAGCGCGCGCGTTCCTGGTAGTTGTCGAACAGTTGGCGGACCGTCGACAACGGCGCCTTCTTGTCGCGGGCCAACGCCAGCACTGCAGTCGCCAGGCCGGCGAAACGGCGATGGTCTTCACGCAGGATATTGGCGTCATTGCCGTCGATGCGGCCTGCCTCGACGTTGCGGCGCAGGTTCACGGACCAGGTGCCGAAGCTGTTCGACGTCTGCTGCACTTGCTCCAGCAGCCACTGGCGCGAACGGTCCAGCGTGGCTTCCGGCACTTCGAAGCCCTTGTCGCGCGCATCTTGCAGGAAGCCCACGGCATAAGCCGTCAGCCAGACGTCGCGGGACGTCGAACCGCTCCACAGGTTGTAGGAACCCACGGCGTTGCGCATGCCGGACAGGCGGGCAATCGCGCCCGACACCTGGGTGGCGCGCTCCGTCTGCGAGCGCGGCTTCAGGCCGAACTGCTTGGCGACGTCTTCGTCGATCAGCACCCACGGCAAGGCGCGGCTGATGGTCTGCTCGGTGCAACCGTACGGATAGGCAAGCAGGCCTTCGACCAGGCGGTTGACGTTGAACGGCGGACGGTTCGACACCGTCATGCTGATCAAGGCCGAATCCGGATAGTACGAAGACACCCACGACGCCTGCGGCGTATTCGACTCGCCCGGGTTCAGGCGCAGGCGGCGCACCTGGCGTTCGCCCGCATAGGCCGGCTGCACCTGCAACACGGATTCGCGCACGATGTGCACGGGCTTGCCGGCACCCTGGCCGTCGACGGTCAGGCGCATCAGGCCCAGGCCATACGAGCCGGTGGTGGTGGCATTAAAGCGCAGGGTCGTGCGTTGCTTGTCCTTCAGCGTCAACGTGCGCACGCCATCCGGAATCGCCAGGGGGTCCAGCGCTTCCAGCTTGACCGTGATCTTCTGTTCAGCGCCGCTCAGGTTGGTCACGTCCAGCGCAATCGCCGCCTGGTCGCCCGGGGTGATGAAACGCGGGGTGTTCAGTTCAGCCACGATCGGCGCCGCCACCACCATTTCGGTGTCGGTGCTGCCGTAGTTGTCGGCGGTGAAGGCCACGGCCATCAGGCGCAGCGTGCCGTTGAAATCAGGCAGGTCCAGCGGAATGTCCGCTTCGCCCTGCGCGTTCAGCGTCACCGGGCCCGAGAACAGGTCGACCAGCTTGACCTTCTTCGGCAGGCTCTTGCTGTCGCCGCGCATGGCGGCGTCACCGCCCCACTTCAGCTTGCCCTTGGTGCCGTCCATCTTTTCGATCAGCTTGCCGTACATGTCCAGCAATTCGGGCGCGTAACGGTGCTTGCCGAAGAAGAAGTCCAGCGGGTCGGGCGTAGCGTATTGGTTGATGTTCAGGATCCCGACGTCCACGGCCGACAGGGTCACCGTGGCCTGCTTGCCCTGGGCGCCGTCCACCTTGACGCGCACGGTCGTCTTGTTTTCCGGCACGGCCTTGGGCGGCGCGGTCAGCTTGACGTCCAGCTTGCGGTCGGCGCTGGCGATCGGCAGGAACGCCAGGCCCAGCGCACGCGCCGGGGTAACGCGGTCGCCTTCGCTGCCCGGGCGGAACACGGCGGCAGCCACGTACAGGTCGTGACGCTTCCAGTCCTTGCTGATGGGGATTTCGACTTGGGTGCCCGTCGCCTTCACGGCAACCCAGGTGGACCACAGCATGCGGTCGCCTTCGACCGTCACCAGGGCCTGACCGTCATGCGGCGGGGTCAGCGTCACCTTGACGGTGTCACCCGGCTTGGCCGGCACGCCTTCAAGCTTCATCTGGACGCGGTCCGGACGGTTGCCCATCGCATCGGCGTCCTGCGCGTTCCAGCCCGCATAGAAGCGGTAGCGCATCGTCTCGCCCGTTTCCGGGTCGGTCAGTTCCAGGCGATAGCGGCCCCACTTGACCGGCACGGTCAGTTGGGTGCGGTCGGTCAGCGCGATCTCGCGCGAATCGAGCAGTTCGTCGGTTTCGGTATAGCCGCTGTTCCAGCCGCGCTGGTCATCGAAACGCCAGTAGTACTGCCGCTCTTCGCGGAACAGGCGCATCTGGGCCTGGGCCAGCGGTTCGAGCTTGCCTTGGGCGTTTGCGCGGATCACTTCAAACGTGGCGGGCGCGCCTTCGCGGGCCACGTCACTGTCGAATTGCGGACGCACGCCGATCAGCTTGTCGGCGGGCCAGACGCTGCGTTCGATGGAACGCACTACCGGACGGCCGCCGGATTCCAGCAGACTGGCCGATACCCGCAGCTTCATGGGCGAATGCGTGCCGGCGGTACTGGAGGGCACTTCCAGCTGCGCATAGCCCTTGTCGTCCAGCGCCGCTTCCGGCAGTTCGCCGAACGAGCGGCGCGAATCGTCAGCCACGTCACCGAAAATGAAGCCCGGCCATTGCTGGGCCAACGCAAAGCGGTCGCGCTTGACCTGGAAGGTCGACAGCAGCCGATTGCCGGCGGCCGGCGCCCCATACAGGTAGTCGCCCTGCACGTCGACGGTCAGGTCGTCGCCGACCGACAGCACTTCCTGTTCAGAGGTCAGCGCCATCTTCATGCGCTCGGGCAGGAATTCCTCGACCTGGAACTTCCACGACGCGTCCGGCGCGCGCGAGGCGGGATCCACCCGCAGCTCCAGCAGCCACGAACCGGTCTGCGCATCCAGCGGCAGCTCGATCGAACGTTCGACGTAACCCACCAGATCTTTCTTGGGCTGCCACAAGGTGGTCTGCACCACGCGGCCGTCAGGGCGCTTGATCGTGGCGGTGAGCGGCGCCGGGGTCAGCACGCGGCCGTCCAGGTCGCGCGGCAGCACCGACACGTTGAACGTTTCGCCGGGGCGGTACAGATTGCGGCCCGCGTAGACGAACAGGTTGTTCGGGCGCGAGGTATGGCCGCCCGTGTCGAATTCCGACAGATCCAGTGCGGGCTCGGCCAGCGCCAGAACGGTCATTTCCTTGTCGCGCGACGCGCGGATGACGCGCGCATTGGTGAAGCTGCCTTCGAAACGGACATGGCCCTGCGAATCGGCGGCGGCCTTGGCCAGCGACTTGCCGGCGCCGTCCACCAATTCAAACGTGGCGCCCGAAATGGCCTGGCCGGTCTTCAACGACACGGAATAGGCTTCGATGCGGTCGCTGTAGCGGCGCGCATGCAGGCCGATGTCGCTCACGTAGAAATACGTGACCTGGTATTCGTAGCGGAAACGGCCGGGCTGACTCATGACCGCGATGTAGATGCCGGGCTCTTGCAGTTCCTTCACGCCTTCAACCGGCAGGAACGTCACATGGCGGCGGTTGGGCTTGTCGTCAGTGAGGAAACGGCCTTGATAGACGCTGGTCGTCAGCGAATTCAGGCGGTCCAGGTCCCAGTTGCTGACCGAGCCCTTCAGGCTGCGGTTGTCCGAATAGCGCCAGCCGTCTTCTTCGTCGTAGCCGCCTTCTTCATCGTTGGACTCGGCAGCCGTGTTGCGGCCGATGCCCAGAACGGTTTCGAACAGCTCCGGCACACGGTCCGGGGCCACGCGCAGGAACTGCACGTCCACTTCGGACACATTGACCGTCGCCACGGGCAGGCCGCCATTCTGGCCGGCCGGCAGCACGACGCCGCGGCTGGCGAAGTAGAACGACGGCGGCATGGCCTGGGTATCGACCTCGCAGTTCGACGATTCGGCCAGCACGACCTTGTCGCCCACGCCGGGCAGACCCGAACGCACCGTGATCGCATACTTGCGCTGCGGCTGGATGTACGGGAAATACACCATCCGCGGGTTCTCGCCCACGACCCAGTTGCCCTTGACGATCTTGCCCTTGGGCGCGGCGTCGCCCGGCTTCACAGAAGCCGGCTGGTCGTTCGGGGACGCGGCGGATTCGCTGTCCTGGTCGTCCTTGCCGGACGTGGAACCGATGTCGGTCACCTGGAGGAAGCTATCCAGGTTTGCCTTGCCGTCCACGGGTTGCGTGAACGTGACGGAGAGCGACAGCGTGTCGTTATATTGACGCGGCTGGCAGGTCAGCGCCGCGAAGGGGTCTGCCGCCCCGACCACCGCGCTGGCCGGCAGCGCCGGTTTGCCGTCGCCGGAAGCCGCAGCGGGCGTATTCGCCGCCGGAGAGGTTGCGGCGGGTACGGGGGAAGGCGTGGCCGCTTGGCGGTCCTTGCCCATCCACCAGCCCGCGCCGATGGCCCCTGCCAAAACCACAACGCCGGCTACCGCCAGCCATGTCTTGCTGATCTTTCCACTCACGGCAAACCCCTCCGCCTTACTCAAATTCAATGCTCCTTTGCGGCGGAGCTGCCGACCAACTTGTCCGCGTGCTTCCCGGTACGCGGATACTACTTTCCTGCAAATGACGGACAGCACAACGCCGCCATCGCTGGCGGCGTCTTCTCTTGGTTATTAGACCGGTTCCATCACACACTGCAGCGGGTGCTGGCGCGCCCGCGCATACTGCCCGACCTGGGCAATGCGCGTCGCCGCGAGGTCACGGGGATACACCCCGCAAACCCCACGCCCTTCGTGATGCACCTGAAGCATGATCCGCGTCGCCTCTTCGTGGTTCTTATTGAAGAATTTTTGCAGGACTTTCACGACGAACTCCATCGGCGTGTAGTCGTCATTCAACAACAGGACCTGGTACATCGGAGGCGGCGCGGCGCGTGCCGGTGCCTTCTCGACGGCCAAATCATGCTGGGTATCCAAGGTAGAACTCATAGGGCGGCTATTCTATTTAAACTGGGGACGCCTAACGTGTAACTTACGCAAAATTACACGCAGAAATACGTAGTTTCCATACTTGACGACACGAAGAAAAGCGGCGCATTATCAGCGCATTCTGGGGTTTTCAACTCATCGAAAATCTGCCAGGAAGCCGGAGGGGGGACAGGGGTCTTGACCGCGATGCCCTTCTGTCAACATACGATTCAATGAGGCAGTCCGCATGTCTGATACGACCGCAACCGCCGTCCAAGGGGACAATCCCAAATCGACGGGCACCGTCAAATGGTTCAACGATGCAAAGGGGTTCGGCTTCATTACGCCCGACGACGGCGGTGAAGATCTGTTCGCCCACTTTTCGTCCATCCAGATGAATGGTTTTAAAACCCTGAAAGAAGGCCAGAAAGTGGCCTTCGAAATTATCCAGGGGCCCAAAGGCAAACAGGCACTTAATATCACGGCTGCCTGAGTTACCCTTAAAGTGCAACGGTAAGGTTGCGCCATTAATTCAGGCGGGGCTTTCGAGCCCCGCCTTGTTATTTTCACTATTACTACGCCAGGCCATGCTGAAGAATGCTGTGTTGTTCCCTGTCAGTCGCACGTTGTTTAAGACAGCGTTCTTTAAATCAGCACCGCTGAGAGCGTTATCCGCCGCACTGGCCGCCGCCGCGCTCACTTTGAGCGCCAGCGCCTACGCCCAGACCGGCCCGCAGCCGACGCTGCCGACCACTCAACTTTCGGCGGGTATCCATATTATCCGCGCAGAAGTCGCCAATACGGATGCCACGCGCCGCGACGGGCTCATGTTCCGCAAGGAACTTCCCGGCAACGACGGCATGCTATTCGTATTCGAACAGCCCGACGTACAGTGCTTCTGGATGCGCAACACGCTGCTGCCGCTCTCGATAGCCTTTATCGCCGACGACGGCACGATCGTCAACATCGACGACATGGCCCCGCAGACTGAAGACCCCCACTGCGCCAAAAAGCCCGTCCGCTACGCCCTGGAAATGGCCCAAGGCTGGTTTGACCAGCACGGCATCAAGGCGGGGCGGAAAATCGACGGCCTGCCCTGAGGGGCGGGTCCCCGGGGCGGCAACACCCCTTCCGGATGCAACAAGGGAGCCCCGCGGGGCTCCCTTGTCATTCCCGCCCTGGAAAAACGGCGGGAAAAAACAACACTTTGCGCGTCAGACGCGCTCGATGATCAGCGCAATGCCCTGGCCCACGCCGATGCACATCGTGCACAGCGCATAGCGGCCACCGGTACGGTGCAGCTGGTTGATCGCGGTGGTGGCCAGACGTGCGCCGCTGGCGCCCAGCGGATGACCCAGGGCGATCGCGCCGCCGTTGGGGTTCACGCGCGGATCATTGTCGGCGATGCCCAACTGGCGCAGCACGGCCAGACCCTGGGCGGCGAAGGCTTCGTTCAGTTCGATCACGTCCATCTGGTCCAGCGTCAGGCCGGTCTGGGCCAGCACCTTCAGCGTGGCGGGGGCCGGGCCGATGCCCATGATGCGCGGCGCGACGCCGGCGGTGGCCATGCCGACCACGCGAGCGCGCGGGGTCAGGCCGTGGCGGGCAGCGGCCTTTTCGTCGGCCAGCAGCAGCGCGGCGGCGCCGTCGTTCACGCCGGACGCGTTGCCCGCCGTGACGGTGCCGCCTTCACGGACCACGCCTTTCAGCTTGGCCAGCGATTCCAGGCTGGTTTCACGCGGGTGTTCGTCCTTGGCGACGATGATGGCATCGCCCTTTTTCTGGGCGATCGACACCGGCACGATTTCAGCGTCGAACACGCCTTCCTTTTGCGCACGGGCCGTCTTCTGCTGGCTGGCCAGCGCGAACAAGTCCTGGTCTTCGCGGCTGATCTTGAAATCGTCGGCGACGTTTTCGGCGGTCTCGGGCATCGAGTCCACGCCGTATTGCGCCTTCATCAGCTTGTTGATGAAGCGCCAGCCGATGGTCGTGTCAAAAATGGCGGCATTGCGCGAGAACGCGCTGTCGGCCTTGCCCATGACGAACGGCGCGCGGCTCATGCTTTCCACGCCGCCAGCCAGCATCAGGCCGGCTTCGCCGGCGCGGATGGCGCGGGCAGCGGTGCCGATGGCGTCCAGGCCCGAACCGCACAGGCGGTTGACGGTGGCGCCGGGCACTTCGATCGGCAGGCCGGCAAGCAGGGTCGCCATGCGGGCGACGTTGCGGTTGTCTTCGCCGGCCTGGTTCGCGCAACCCATGATCGCGTCATCCAGCTCTTCCCAGCGCACGCCGGGGTTGCGCGCCACCAGCGCCTTGATGGCGACGGCAGCCAGATCGTCAGGGCGCACGGGCGCCAGCGCACCGCCGTAGCGGCCGAAGGGGGTGCGGATCGCATCACAAATAAAGGCATTCACGGTCATGAGAAGCTCGGAGTGAAGTGGGAAAAACGGGATCGCCCGATGTTAACGCAGCGCATTTCGCGCCAAGTTGGTGCAAGGTGATCATGTCCGCCACACGGACAATGTCCAGTAGGTGTTCACCCTGATAGTGCGCCGCGCACGCACGGTTTGCGTGCATCGCAGTCAAGGCGCAGAGGATTTGGCCCCTGTCGGGCCGGCTTCCGTCTCAGTCTTCGCCGCGCGCCCGGCCTCCAGGATCGCCTGCCGGCGGAAGCGCCCCGCCGCCAGATGATAGAAGGGTTGCGGGCAGAACTGGCGTGACACGCCCGAGGCCAGCAGCGACCCCACCAGCAGCCAGAACAGCATGGGCTGGCTACCGGTCATTTCCATGACCACCACGCTGGCCGTCAGCGGCGCCTGGGTGGCGGCGGCCAGGAAGGCGGCCATCGACACCAGCACCAGCACGCGCTGGTCCACGCCGTCGCCCGCCAACTCCCAGATGTGCTGGCCGATCCCGGCGCCGGTCGTCAGGGCCGGCGTGAAGATCCCGCCGGGGATGCCCGCCCAGTACGAGGCCACGGTAGCCGCCAGCTTGGCCAGGCCGAAGCCGGCGGGCGCCGTATCATGGCCCGACAGCAGGTCAGCCGCCACGCCGTAACCCGTGCCGTAGACCGAGCCGGCGGTGCAGAGGCCGATCACGGCCAGGATCAGGCCCATGATGAAGGCCGTCCAGATCGGGTGCGCCCGTATCCAGGCGCGCCAGGCCGCTGGCGCGGAGCCCGCCGCGCCCTTGCCCAGCAAGCGCGCGAAGATTCCGCCCAGCGCGCCGTTGATCGTGCCGCAGACGATGATCCACATCACCATGCCGTGCGCCAGCGGCGCGCCGCCGAATACGCCGAAGTACGGGTTGTTGCCCTGCACCGCCACCACCAGGAAGCCGGCGGCCAACACGCCAATCAGCACCAGGCGCTGCCAACGCAGCACGGTGCCCCGGCCCAGTTCCTCGATGGCGAAAATGACGCCGGCAAGCGGCGCGTTGAAGGCAGCGGCAAGCCCGCCTGCGGCGCCAGCGGCGATCAGCTCGTTGGCATGGAAGCCGCGCAACTGCACGCCGCGCCGCTTCCAGAAGTCGCCCCAGGCCAGCATCAGCGCGGCGCCCACCTGCACCGACGGCCCTTCCCGGCCGATCGATGCGCCGGCCAGCATGCCGAAGAAAGCCAGCGGAATCTTCCAAAGGGTCTGCGCCAGCGACACCAGGCTGCTCTGGCTGGGGCCGGGCGGCAAGGACAGCGCGCCGATCACTTGGGGAATGCCGCTGCCCGAGGCGTTGGGCGCAAAGCGCAGCGTCAGCCAGCGCAGGCCGGCCAAACTGAACGGCAGCACCAGCAAGGCGAGCCAGCCGTTATGGCCGACCCATTCGCGGTTCCAGTCCAGCGCCTTGTCGGCCAGATAGGCAAAGCCCAGCGACATCAGGGCCACCAGGCCCGCGCCGCCCAGCAACAAGAGCATTTGCAGGCTCTTGCGCGACAAGCGGTTGATCTGACGCACTTTGCGGCGCATCAGGCGGCGGGTGCCGGCGGAAATCCGGCGAAACGAGTCAGTCAGGCTCATGGGCTGCTGGCAGGCGGCGAAAGGTGGCTAACCTTACCATTCCCACCTGATCCGCAGCCCACAATCCGGACCTGCAACCGGCGGCGAAACCCTCGCCGCCGGTCGGGCCAACGGACTTAGAACGTCGACCAGTCGTCGTCGGATGCGTGCGCCAACGCCGGACGAGCCTGACCCGCACGCGCCGTGGATGCCGCGGGCTTTTTCGCCACGGCCGGCACCGCCTGCACCAGCCGGGCTTGCGCCTGGCGGGCCGAACTGCTGCTGGCGTCCACCTTGAAGCGGCGCACTTCCTGCGCCAGGCGGGAGGCCTGCTCCTGCATGCTGGCGGCGGCCGCCGCGGCCTCTTCCACCAGCGCCGCGTTCTGCTGCGTCACGGTGTCCATCTGCGCCACGGCCTGGTTCACCTGGCCGATGCCCGAGGACTGCTCTTCCGACGCGCTGGCGATTTCACGCACCAGGACGGCGACCTGGCGCACGCTGTCGACCACTTCGCGCATGGTGCGGCCGGCTTCGTCGACCTGACGCGTGCCACCTTCGACGCGTGTGACGGATTCGTCGATCAAGGCCTTGATCTCCTTGGCCGCCACGGCCGAACGCTGCGCCAGCGTGCGCACTTCGCCTGCCACCACGGCAAAGCCGCGGCCTTGCTCGCCCGCGCGCGCCGCTTCCACGGCGGCGTTGAGCGCCAGGATGTTGGTCTGGAACGCAATGCCGTCGATCACGCCTGTGATATCGGCGATGCGGCGCGAACTGTCGGAAATGGCGCTCATGGTCTGCACCACGCCTTCGACCACTTCGCCGCCGCGCACCGCCACCGTGGAGGCCTGGCTGACCAGGCGGTCCGCCTCACTGGCGTTGTTGGCGTTTTGCTGCACGGTGCTGGTCAGCTCTTCCATCGACGCGGCGGTCTCTTCCAGCGACGAGGCCTGCTCTTCCGTACGCTGCGACAGGTCGGAGTTGCCTTGCGCAATCTGCGAGGACGCCGAGGCGATGCTCTCGCATCCGTCCCGCACGTCCGCGACGATGCGCGCCAGGCTTTCGTTCATGGCCTTGAGCGCCCCCATCAGGTCGCCCGTCTCGTCGCGGGTGGCTACCTGGATGTCGGTCGTCAAATCACCGGCGGCGACTTGGCGTGCCGCCTTGACCGCCTGTTCCAGCGGGCGCACGATGCCGCGCGTGACGAGCCAGCCCAGCAGCATGCCGATGGCCACGCCGGCCACGGCCAGCGCGATCATGACCGCGCGCACCGTGTCATACAGGTCCGTGCCTTCCTGCACGGATTGCGCGGCGACCTTCTCCTTGCTCACCGACAGATCGGTCATCAGGTCGTCCAGCTTCTGCGACGACACGATCACGCGCTTCTCGATTTCCGCCACACGCGGGTCCGCCTGGGTCAGCGACTGCGACTGCGCGGCGGCAAAGAACGCCGCCGACTCGCGCTTCCAGACCTGTTCGGTTTCCGCGAACTGGGCCAGCAGGCGCTTGCCCTCTTCCGCATGGAAATTGGCGGCGGCCTTCTCACGCAGCGCGTCCATGTTCTTGACGGCGTCGTCGAACTGCTTCTTCAACGCCTGGCGGTCCTGGTCGCTGGACGCGGCCAGATAGCCGCTACGGGCGCGTCCCGCGTAGATCAGGTTGATATTGGCTTCCTTCATATCCGAGATGCCCCGCAGCTCGGTGTCGTAAAGCCGGTCGTTCAATTCATTGATGCGTGACAGCCCCCACACGCCAAAGGCCCCGATCGCGCCGCCGATCACGGCGACAAGCAAAAACGCGCCCGACAGGCGCGCCCCAATGCGCAAGCCCGAAAATAACCGCAACATGCTTCCCTTCCCTGTAGTTACCCCGGTTTATGGCGGGCAAGCCGCGGTCATCGGCGCCGTGGTTCAGCCGCAGACTGGTGGCAACAATAGCGGCCTGGGTTTCTAGGGATAACCCTAAAGAAAAGGGTGTTTTCTTGTCATTTCCCCACAATGAATTCGACAATCGACAGGGTTTTGTAAGCTGAATTCTTTCTGAACGAAAAAAAGAAAAACCCCTCGGCGATGCGAGGGGTTTCTTCATGCGCCGCGGCGCTTGCGCCGCGGGATCTGGCGACCTTGCCTATCAGGCAAAGTTCTTGGCGGCGAACTCCCAGTTCACCAGCGCCCAGAAGTTTTCCAGGTACTTGGGACGCGCGTTGCGGTAGTCGATGTAGTACGCGTGTTCCCAGACATCACAGGTAAGCAGCGGCTTGTCGGCCGTGGTCAGCGGGGTGGCGGCGTTGCTGGTGTTGACGATGTCGACCGAACCGTCAGCCTTCTTGACCAGCCAGGTCCAGCCCGAACCGAAGTTGCCGGCTGCCGACTTGTTGAATGCTTCCTTGAAAGCATCGAAGCTGCCCCACTTGGCGTTGATGGCGTCAGCCAGCTTGCCCGACGGTGCGCCGCCGGCCTTGGGGGCCAGGCTGTTCCAGTAGAACGTGTGGTTCCAGATCTGAGCGGCGTTGTTGAAAATGCCACCCGAGGATTTCTTCACGATGTCTTCCAGCGACAGCGTTTCGAATTCCGTACCCGGGATCAGGTTGTTCAGGTTCGTGACGTACGTCTGGTGATGCTTACCGTAGTGGAACTCCAGCGTTTCCTTGGAGATGTGCGGAGCCAGCGCGTCCAGTTCGTAAGGCAGGGGGGGAAGAGTATGTGCCATGTGTTGGTTCCTTCTGTTGAGTGCACGATCAAGCCGGTCAATTGTATCGGCAACTAATGAGGATACCTTGTTAAACCCGTGCTTGCGCGGGGTTAACGGACACATGTGCTTATGACTTTTCCGCGACCGTTTTTGTAAACGCTACTCTTTCTCGTATCGCAGTTCGCGGCCGTCGCCAGACTCGACCAGCGCGCCGTCTTTCTGCAGCGTCAGCGTCTTGTGCAAGGGCGTGCCGGCAGCGGCCTCAGGCGCCTCGACATCGATGCGGATTGCTCGCGCGTCGGCGTCGATCTTGCTGAGGTCGACTTCATGCCAGCGCGCCCCGGAAGGCAGCGGCACGAACACGGCCAAGGCCTTCAAGGCACCCGGCGCGATCGGCGCGCTGACGCCATCTGCGCCTTCCGATTGCTTGGGTTCCCCGCCAAAGTCCGCGTCCGCGGACGACATCGCCACATCCAGCTTCACGGGGCGATCGTGATGGTACACGCGCACCGTCAACTGTCCGGCCTCGGCGGGCCGCGCATCGGCGCGCACGTCGGCGATGGCCGAGTACGGCTGGATCGGCGGCGTGTCCAGGAACACGTGCTTGCCATCGCTGCGCCATGCGCCACGCGCCATGACATCGACCGCGCCGTAGCTCAACAGGTAATCAAAGCTGCCGTCCGCCGACAGCAAGAGTTCGCTGCCGACTTCGCGCAAGCCGCGCAGGTAGTAATGGCCCGGCAGTCCTGACGCATTCGCGGATTTGCTGCCCGCCTTGGCGGTGGACCGCTTGGGCGACGCTGACGATGCGCACGTCGTGGCCAGCGCCACGTCCGCCGCTTGCAGGACACGCTTGAATTCCGGCGAGGACTGGCACGTCAGCGTGTTCTGGAACGATTGGCCCTCAGGCGCTGAAGCCGCATCGAAACTCGCGCGATAACGCGCCAGCAAGGACAGCATGGCGGGCTGACCGGTTTCCAGCGCGACCCAAGCCGGGCTGCGGCCGGAAGCATCGGGCGCATCGGGGCTGGCGCCGGCGGCCAGCAGCGCGTCGGTCAGATCCGTGCGGCCACGTTCGATCGCCAGGTTCAGCGGCGTGTCGCCCCTGCTCAACGGCGCATCCAGATCCGCGCCCGAAGCCCGCAGTTGCGTCAAGACCTGCACCGCCGTATCCCGTCGCGCCACCACCCAATGCCGGCTTTGCAGCAGCAACGACAGCACCCGTTCCGGCAAGGGCCCGGCCTCGCTCGCGCAGCGATCTTCCTGGCCGGTAAAGCCTGCGGCCTGCAGTTGCGCGAAGTATCCCGGCTTGTCGATCAGATTGAATTCACCGCCCTCCGGCAAGCACGCACGCGCCAGCGCCTGGCCATTGGCCTGGCTGACCCGCTGCACCAGCGCCATATCGCCCGAGGCCACAGCCGCATTCAGCAACGCATACGGCGCGGGCGCTTCGGGCAGGCGCGGATCGTCCAGCTTCGCTCCGGCGCGCAGCAGGCGATCCAGCATCGCCGTGTCTTGCCGGCCAATCAACCAGTACAACGCGCTTTCGCCATCGGGCAACACGGCGGCGGGATCCGCCCCTTTGGCCAGTAGCGCATCGACGACGGCAGCTTGGCCCGTCGTCACCGCAATCAACAGCGGCGGCGTGGCGGCGCGATCGTCCACACGGTCGCCGTCGCGCGCGGCCGCCTCGACGGGACCCGGCGCTGTCGGGTTCACGGGCACGCCGGCATCGATCAGCATCAACGCCAGCGCGGCGTCGCGATTTTCCAGCGCCTGCCGGATCGCGCCTGCGCCCAACGTCTTCACGTCAAAACCCGCATCGATGAACAATCGCAGCATCGCGGCGCCTTGCGGGCCGGGCTCACGCATCAGCCGCGCCATCGGCGAACGCTGCGGATCGCGCAGTGCCGCGCCCAAGGTGCCGGCTGGCATGGCGGCGAGCAACTCACGCAGGATCGCCGCATCGCCCGTCTGCACCGCAGCCTCGAGCGCGGATTGCCGGTCATAGCCCTCGCGCACCAAACCCGGATTGGCGCCGGCCGCCAGCAGGCGCGTGACGGCCTGCGCATGGCGCGCTCGCACCGCGTCGGCCAAAGGCGTGTCGCCGTAGGGTTCGGCTGCATCGCCTTCCACGGCCGCACCCAGCGCCAGCAGGCGCTGCAACGTATCGATATCGCCCTTGGCGGCGGCAAGATTCATGATGGGCCGCGCGGACGCTTCGACTTTCGCGAAGATCAGGTTTCCGCCTCCCGTCTGCGGACCCCGCTGCGCAAACGGCATGCCGGCCCGCAACAACTGCGCGGCGATGGCGGGATGCCCGCTCTCGACCGCAGCCTGCGCGGCGTCCAGCCACACGTCACGTTCGCCGCTTTCCCCATAGCCGGTAGCCGGCACCGTACGAGGCCCCAGTTCCATCAACACCGGCACGGCGTCCGCGTTGCCCAGGTAGGCGGCCAGCGCCAATACCGTCAGGCCGTCTTCCACGGCCGGTTTGCTGCCCGTGGCGGCCAGCGCGCGCAAAGGCTCGGCGCCTTCGGTCATTTCGACCATCGGTTCCCATGCCATGAAATCCGCGGCAGGCCGCAGCCGGCCTTGCTCGTCGGTAAACAGGCGTCGGACGGATTCATCCGCCGGTTCGTCGAAATCCGTGAACGGCCGGCTTGCTCCGGCCTTGAACAACGCCAGCACCATGCGCGTCATGTCCCGGCGGTTGACCAGGCGCGGTAGATAAGTCATGCGCACCGCGAATTCGAAATCGCGGTTCAGCAGGAATTCCAGGGGTTTGCGGTTTTCATCGCCACGCTGATCCGGTTTGGCGCCCGCCGCCAACAGCATATCCATGATGTCGGGCGTGCCGTACAAGATCGCCAGATGCAAGGGCGGCCGGCGCGATTGGTAGGTCACGTCGTCCAGCGCGGGCGCAGTGGCCAGCAGCGCAGCCAACATGCGGGTGCGGGCCGGCAGCACCGCCCGATAGGCCTCGCGGATGCGGGCCGCGTCCTCTGGCGTGATGCTCCAGTAGACGTCTTTGGCCCGCAGCGCACGCGGCGGCGTCAGCAGCGCATGCAGCAAGGGCACGCCATCGACCGCGTAGTCGCCAGGGTGGTCGACCTGCCGCAACGCGGCCGCGAAAGCGGCTTCGTCGCTGCGGCTGACGGCGTCGAACAGGGCTTTGGTCTGCGGCGTATCGGTCGGCTTGTATTCGCGGTAGGGCGAATCGCAATCGCAGGCGCGTTGTTGCGCTTGCGGCGCGGCCGGGCCCGCTTGCGCCATGGCCGCCTGTCCCAGCGATATCGCCGCTGCGGCCAGCACACCGGCCACCCAACCCAAGCCACTGTTATGCAACATCGCCCTGCCCTTGTTCGCGTCGCGAGCGCTGCGCTCGACAGGCCGAATCGTATCAGTCGGCGTCGCGTGTCTTGCGGGTCTGCTGCACCTGGACCTCGGCGCCGCCTTGCGCGAAGCTCAGATCCAGCGCCTGCCCGGCAGACAAGGTGCCCGCATCGCGCACGATGCGGCCTTCGCCGTCGCGGGCAATCGCGTATCCCCGCGCCAGGGTGTTGCCGGGATCCAGTGCGCGCAGTTGCGCGGTGGCCGCCGCCACCCGATTGCGGTTCTGGACCAGCAGGCGGGCATGCGCCTGGCCCAGTTGGCGCACGGCGCCGGCCAGGCGGTCGGCGGCGCGGCCCGTGTCCGGTACCCGGTGCGTCAGCCGCTGGGCCAGCAGATTGACGCGCGCGGTGCGCCGGCCTTGCGGACCGGACCAGGCCGAGGCCAGG
>NZ_JBYOKH010000014.1:0-124361 GCF_057799415.1 Achromobacter sp. 18P8.1.1
AGGGGCGTCGGTTTGTCCTGTGACCGTGATGGTCAGTGTGGCTGTGGCGCTCGCTCCGTCCGCATCCGTTACGGTATACGTGATCGAGGTGTTGGCGGATTCGCCATTGTTCAGGTACTGGAAGTCTACACCGGGGTTGAAGGAGTACGAGCCGTCGGCGTTCAAGGTGAACGTGCCACCATGGGAGCCCGCAATAGGCTGACCGACGCTGGCGTCGTTGTCATTGACCTTCGATACCCTAATGGTGTCGCCGTCGGGATCGCGGTCGTTGGCGAGAACACCATTCTGCGCGTCGACGTTGAAGGATGAGTCCTCGTCGGTGGTGCCGGTGTCGCCGGTGGCGACTGGAGCGGGGTTCTTAACGTCCCACTCGAATGTCTGTGTGACCTTGGCGCCAGCCGTGTCGGTAGCAGTAACGACGATGTTATAGACGCCGTTGTTGCCGCCTTGCGATGCGGAGGACTCGATCTTGCCAGAGATGAGGCCGGTGACCGGATCAAGGGTCAGGCCCGGGGGGAGGCCGGTCGCGGTGTAGGTCAGCGTATCGCCCTGGTCCACGTCCTGGAACTGCTTGGCGATATCGACGGGGGTGATGGTGTCGCTGTCGTTGCTGGTCAGGTTCTCGAGCATGACATCCGGAGTCAGGATGGGACCGTCATTCGATCCGGTAACCGTGATGGTCAGCGTGGCGGTGTCAGTCGCGCCTTGTGCATCGGAAACGGTATAAGTGATCGAGGTGGTTGTCGTTTGGTCAGCGGCAAGGTGCTGGAAAGAGGTGCCGGGGTTGAACGTGTAGGTACCGTCCGAGTTCAGCGTAAATGTGCCTCCGTTGGAGCCGGCCACAACCGTCCCCACGTTGGCTTCGGCGCCGTTGACCTTCGATATGCTCAGCGCGTCGTTGTCAGGATCCGTGTCGTTGCCGAGCACGCCTTCGGCGCGATGTTCGACGACCAATACGTTGTCTTGCGTTGTGACGCCGCTGTCATCGGCGGCAACCGGCGCAGGGTTACCTACCGTCCAGACGAACGTCTGCGAGACCGTCGCTCCGGTGCTGTCGGTAGCCGTTACCGTAATGCGGTATTCGCCCTTCACGCCCGTATTGGTGTGATCTGACGCCCAGTTGGTGAACGTACCAGAGAACGTGCCGGTGGCCGAATCGAACACCAGTCCGCCGGGCACATGGTCAACCGAGTAGGTCAGGACGTCGCCGTCGTCCAGATCGCTGAAGGCGCTGGACACGTTGTAGCTGACGGTATCACCGTCCATGTCGCTCTGGTTCTGCAGCGCGACGGCAGTGGGGGCATCATTCGTGCCGGTGATTTCGACCGTCAGCGTGGCGATACTGGTGCCGCCTTCGCCGTCCGAAACCGTGTAGGTGATGTAGCTGGTAGCGATTTGGCCTGCTGGCAGATGCTGGAAGGCATCGCCGGGATTGAACGAATAGGTACCGTCGGCGTTCAGGGTGAACGTGCCGCCGCCCACGCCGGCGATGGGTTTGCCTACGTCAGCGGCAGCACCGTTGACGGCTGAGACAATCAGAGTGTCGCCGTCCGGATCGGTGTCATTGGCCAACACTCCCGCGCTGGGATCGGTGACATTCAGGACCGAGTCTTCGTCGGTCTTGCCGGCATCGTCATTGGCCGTGGGCGCTGGGTTGGTGACGTCCCAGGTGAAATCCTGCGTGACAGAAGCACCGCTCTTGTCGGTGGCGGTGACGGTGACGGTGTAGACACCGTCGTTTCCGCCCTGAGAGGCGGAGTGATCCAATGTGCCGGAAATAATACCGGTGTTCGGGTCGATGGTCAGGCCCGGGGGCAGTCCGTCGGCCCTGTAGGTGAGGGAGTCGCCGTCGTCGACATCGGAGAACTGGCCGGAGACATCGATCGGGGTAATGGCTTGCCCATCTGTGCCGCTCTGGTTGTCCAGTGTGACGTCCGGGGTCAAGATTGGGGCGTCGTTGGTACCCGTGACGGTGACGGTCAGGGTGGCCGTGCTGCTGCCGCCTTCGCCGTCCGTGACGGTGTAGGTGATCGAACTGGTGGCCGTCTGACCCGCGCCCAACGTGTTGAACGTAGAACCCGGGTTGAAGGTATACGAGCCGTCGGCGTTCAGGGTGAACGTGCCGCCGTGGGAACCGGCCACGGCAACACCAACGTTGGCGGTGACGCCGTTGACCTGCGAGACAGTCAGCGTATCGCCGTCCGGGTCCTTGTCGTTGGTCAGCACTCCGTCCTGGGCGGTGACCGTCAGCGTAGCGTCCTCGCTGGTCGTCCCGGCGTCGTTATTGGCAGTGGGAGCGGGGTTGGTCACATCCCATTCAAACGCTTGGGAGGTCGTCGCACCGGCAGGATCCGTGGCCGTGACGG
This sequence comes from Achromobacter sp. 18P8.1.1, assembly GCF_057799415.1. Classification (NCBI taxonomy): domain Bacteria; kingdom Pseudomonadati; phylum Pseudomonadota; class Betaproteobacteria; order Burkholderiales; family Alcaligenaceae; genus Achromobacter; species Achromobacter sp. 18P8.1.1. Next base: position 2,367 of record NZ_JBYOKH010000014.1, read on the forward strand.
TCACGGTGTAGACGCCGTTGTTTCCGCCTTGAGAGGCGGAATGGTCGATTGTGCCGCTAATGATGCCGGTGACCGGGTCGATGCTCAGTCCGGGTGGCAGGCCGGTCGCGGCGTAGGTCAGTTTGTCGCTGGTGTCCGTATCCGAGAAATGGTTCGAAACGTCGTAACGAACGTCCGTTTGAGCGTCAATGCCGGAAGTGTCGGAAATGGAGGTGGACACCGGACCGTCGTTGGTGCCGGTTATGGTCACGACAACGGTCGCTGTGGATGTGGCGCCGCTGGGATCCGTGATGGTGTACGAGATTGTGCTGGTGGTCGTTTCGCCTTGGGCCAGGTGGTCATACTCCCCTCCCGGCGTGAAGACGTAGCTGCCGTCCGGCTGGACGGTGAACGTGCCGCCATTGCTGCCGATGACGGATACGCCGCCCGGCGTCATCGGGCGGCCGCTGACGGAAACGATGGCCAGGGGATCGCCATCGGGGTCAGAGTCGTTCGTCAGCAGATTGCCGCGGACGATGGAGTTCTGGTCGCCACGGCCGGTATCGTTCAGCGCCGACGGGGCGGTATTGGTGACGGTCGGCGTGGTGGCGCCGTCGTCGCCGTCACCCGTCAGGCCAGCGCCCAGGGCGCGCGGCACGGAGTCGTCGCCTCGGCCCGGATTCGGGTAGGCCAAGTCCAGCGGCGAGGTCGTTTCAAGAATACGGGCCAGGCGGACAAAGCTGCTGCCGCCGGCATCGCCGCCGCCAGCCACGACGGCGGCGGTGGGGTCCAGTTCGTCGAACGGGTCGCGTCCGGCTTGCAGGGCAGCCAGCAGGCGGTCGGAATCGGTGCCGGTAGGCGGGGCCACCGCGGCTTCGCTCGGATCGGCCAGCGGACCGCCCATGTCGCCGTTCACGGCGACTTCACGGCTTTCTCCGATGACGATCGGCATGCCGTTTTCAACCTGAAGGGAAACCGTGGCGCCCGAGGCAGTGACGATGTCGCTGCCGGCGGGGACTTTGCTGCCTTGATGCAGTTCCGTCAAAGATCCGTCGCTATTGCGAATCCAAGCGCGACCGGAGATTTCGTTGACGACTGCGGGAGAAGAGTTGGCCATGTGGGTTCCGTTTCAGGGAGTTATCCAAGATGACCAGATACTAGATGGCGCCGCTGGGGCGGGATATTGTCCTCAAGGACAGTATCAGGAAGTAATTTTGCTCCGGGTGTCGGCGGGTGCGGAAATGCCGTGCACGAGCAGGGCCAATTGCAGACGGTCAGACACCTTCAGCTTCTCGAAAACTGCCGAAAGGTGGGCCTTGACGGTACGTTCCGTAATGCCCAGCGCCTCGGCGATCGCGGCGTTGGCCTGGCCGCTGGCGGCGTACCGGGCGACGGTTATCTCGCGTTCGGTCAAGAGGCCGCCGTCCCAGGACTGAGAATCCTGGGCGCGTTCTGTCACTAATTTCAGCAGGCGGGCGACCAGCGAACGGCCCATCCAGATGCCTCCGGACGCCACCACCTCCAGCGCTTGCGCCAGCGCGGCGGCGGGGGCATGCGTGTGGCAATAGCCATGCGCGCCGGCGCCCAGCGCTTGCGTGCCTTGCTCGTCATTGGGGCTGGGGCTGGCGACGACCAGATGCAAGCCAGCCAGGGTCGATGCCCAGACGGGATCCTGCCAGGACGGCAGTCGCGGCACGTCGGCATCCAGCACGGCCAGGGCGCGGCCTTGCTCGCGCCAGCGCTGCAAGTCGGCCAGGCCGCGCCCGCGCGCCGCCAGCCAACGCGTAGGATCCAGCGCACGCCAGTGTTGCCACAGCAGGTCGTCGTGCGTAATCAACAGGACGGGAACAGGTTTCATAAAGCCTTCCAGCTCTCCTTTAACGTTCGGTAAAGGCATTCGCCTTGGCACGCAAAATCGGTTTGAGCAGGTACTGCAGCACAGTGCGCTTACCCGTCAGGATATGAACCTCCGCCACCATCCCCGGGATGATGGGCAATAGTTTGTCGCCTACCGTGCTGCGATCCGTGCGGACGCGCACCACATAGTAGGAATTGCCTTTTTCGTCGGTCACGGTGTCCGCGCCGATCTGTTCGACTTTGCCTTCCAGGCCGCCATAAATGGCGAAGTCATAGGCCGTGAATTTCACTTCGGCCTTCTGATCGGCGTGCAGGAAACCGATATCGCGCGGCTGAATGCGGACTTCCAGCAGCAGCGTGTCGTCCTTGGGCACGATCTCGATGATGTCTTTGCCCGGCTGCACCACACCGCCCACCGTGTTGTTGAAGAGCGTCTTGATGGTGCCGGCCAGCGGGGCGCGGACTTCAGCCAGCTTCACGCGGTCGGCCAGCGCCAGCTTGCCTTGGCGCAGGGTGGACAGCTTGGTGTTGGTTTCCGACAGTTCGCTGCGCGCCTGATTGCGGATGTTCAGCTCGGATTCTTCGAGCTTGCTTTGCGCTTCCTTGATCGACGCCTGGAAACGGTCGATCTGCGCTTCGGCCCCTTTCTGTTCGCCGCAGTAGCGCGCCACGTCGCGTTGCAGGCGCAGCAGGTCCACTTCGGATACGGCGCCGCTCTTGAGCAGCGGACGCGTCACCTGCAGCTCGCGCGAAGTCAGGCCGCAGCTGGCTGACGCCTGGTCGCGCTTGGCGATCGTTTCGCGCAGGTCTTCCTGCCGTTGCTTGAGCTGTTCGCGGGCGACGTTGACGGTGGCGTTCAGCTCGGTATTGCGCGCCTGCCAGGCGTTGCGCTCCATTTCGGCCAGGCCGGGCGCTTGCTTCAGCACCTCTTCCGGGGCCACGAAGGGCTCGCCGGTGGCCAACGCCTGCAAACGGGCCGACTTGGCGAGCAGCGACAGGTATTCAGCGTTGTTCTCGCCCAGCGAAGACGCGAACCGCGTGGAATCTATCTTCAGCAAGGTCTGGCCGGCTTGTACTTCCTGACCGGGACGCACCAGGATTTCCTCGACGATGCCGCCGTCCAGGCTCTGGATGATCTGCACTTGGCGGGACGGCACCACTTTGCCTTCGCCTCGCACGACTTCGTCAATGCTGCCGGTCGCGGCCCAGACGAGCAACAGTGCGGTCGCCAGCAGCGCCACCCACAGCAGGACGCGCGAACTGCGCGCCTGCGATTCATGGATCACCCATTCAGCGTTGCCGACATAGTCAGAACGCTTTTCAACCTTGCCTTTTTCCGTGCCGTCCAGCAGACGGTCGAAAAAGAACACGAAGACGTTGCGCAGTTTGCGCCACAAGCCGCCCAACAGGCCGTGCTTGGTCTCTCCAGGATTTTTCTGCATGGCGCCCTTAACTCCCGCGTCCGACGCGTCCCTGACGCAGTGCTTCGACAACTTGCTCCTTGGGGCCGTCGGCCACGATGTGACCGTTGTCGATCACGATCAGGCGTTCGACCAGGTCCAGCAGTGCGGTGCGGTGCGTGACCAGCAGGATCGTCTTGGTCGCGCTGGCTTCGCCAAGCCGCTTGCGCAGTTGAGCTTCGCTCTGGTGGTCCATGTTGCTGCTGGGTTCGTCCAAGAGCAGGATGGGGGGATCGTTGATCAGGGCGCGAGCGACAGCCACGGATTGGCGCTGGCCGCCCGACAGCGATTCGCCGCGCTCACCGATCACCATGTCGAACCCGTTGGGGTGCAGGTTGGCGAAATCCGTGACGCCGGCCAGGTTGGCGGCGGCCAGGATGCTGGCGTCGTCCGCATAGGGCGCGCCCATGGCCAAGTTGTGCTTCAGGCTGCCGTAGAACAGCGTCGGATCTTGCGGCACGTGGCCGATCGCGCGGCGGACGTCGGCCGGGTCGATCTGGCGCACGTCCACGCCGTCCAGCAACACGGCGCCTTCGGTGGGTTGATACAGCGCCAGCGCCAGCTTCTCCAGCGTGGTCTTGCCCGAACCGATGCGGCCAATGATGCCGACCTTTTCGCCGGGTTTGAGCTTGAACGACACTTTCTTCAGCACCGGCTGCGTGCTACCGGGGTAGGTAAAGGTCACGTCGCGGAATTCCAGACCGCCGTGGAATACCGGGCGATGCAGGAATTCAGCTTCGGCGGGACGTTCGATCGGCAGCTTCATATAGTTGTCGATCGAGCCCAGCGAGGTACGGGCATTCTGATATTGCATCAGCAAACCCGCCACCTGGCCCAGCGGGGCCAGGCAACGGCCCGCGATCATGGACGCGGCGATGATGCCGCCCATGGACATGGCGGATTCCTGCGCCTGGTACACGCCGATGATCACGACGGCGATCGACACCAGTTGCTGCACGGCCTGCACGAAGCCCACCGTGGACGAAGAGATCAGCTTGAGCTTGCCCCCCGTTTGCGCGATGAATTCGGTGGCGCGTTCCCAGTTGCGTTGGATGGAACCCTGGGCGTTCAGCGTTTTGACGGCCTCCAGGCCGGTCAGCGCTTCCACCAGCGTCGCGTTGCGTTGCGAGCTGGCCTGGAATGACGCCATGGTCAGCGCTTCCATGCGCGCTTGCGCGGCCAGCGACACCAGCAGGATCAGGACGATGGCCACCAGGGGCGGCAGAATCATCCACGGCGAGATCCAGGCCAGGGCGGCCAGGAACAGCACGATGAATGGCAGGTCGACCAGCGTGGTGATAGTGGCCGACGCGATGAAATCGCGGATGGACTCAAAAGATCGCAGGTTGGCCGCGAACGATCCTACGGATACGGGCCGGCCCTCCATGCGCAAGTCCAGCACGCGTTCCATGATCTGCGCGGACAGGCGCACATCGACCCGCTTGCTGGCGCTGTCCACCACGTGCGAACGCGCGGTGGAGAGGATCATGTTGAAAATCACGACCAGGGTGATGCCGATCGCCAGGACCCACAGGGTCTCGACGGCGTTGTTGGGCACCACGCGGTCATACACGTTCATGGTGAACAACGGCATCGCCATGGCGAAGATGTTGATCAGCAGGGCGGCGATCAACGCGTCGCGGTACAGGCGGCGGTTTTCCATGATGGCGGCCCAGAACCAATGGCGCTCGCGCACTTTGGCGACTTCCGGGGCCCGCGCGTCAAACCGGAACTGCGGACGCACGAAGCAAACCAGGCCGGTGTACTGCGCGGCCAGGGCTTCGGGCGTCATTTCAACGGAGCTGCCGCCCAGTTCGGGGTGGCTGACCACATATTTGCCGTCTTCCTTTTTCAGCAGCAGGCAGGCGCGTTCGCCTTGCAGCAGCAGGATGGCGGGCAACAGGTCCTGGGAAATGCTGTCCAGCGTGCGCTTTACCACCCGCGCCGACAATTGCGCGCGCGCTGCCGCGCGGGGCAGCAGGGCAGGGGTTAGACGGTGCTCTTCCAACGGCAGACCCGAGGAAAGCGCCTGGGCGGTTGCCGTCACGCCGTGCAGGCGCGTGATTTCAACCAGGCAATCAAGCAGTGGATCATCGTGCGCCGCACGAGCGTCGGCACGCCATTCCCGAGCTGCCTTGTCAGATAACTTGTCCATCTTCGTCATCCAATAGGTCGAGGTGTTCCGAGAGGCGCGCGCGTTGCTGCTTGCGCTGTGAAAGTTTTTGCTGTGCCTGGATAGGCAGGTCCGTCATGCGCAAGGTGCCATTGGCGATCAAGGCGTCGATCAGGTCTTCCAGGACGCGGACAAAGTCCGCGTCCAACTGCGAAAATTCTTTGCCCTGGGGCGTCATATGGCCTCCTTGCGACCCAACCCCGGTCAGGGCTTGGCGTTGGGCGCGTTCAGCGGCACGAGCGTGGGCGGCAGCGTGCCTTCGTTATATTGGACGCGCACCGGAGCCAGGCGGGCAGCATCGGGAACCGTCGAATTGCAAAGCTTGATCACTTCGTCGGTTACCACAAGCTTGCCGTTTTCCTCAGGCATTTCGTTGCGCGCGGGTTGCAAAGTCAGCGCCGGCAGCAGCGTGTGCGACAGCGCCAGCCAGCGATATTGCGCAAGCTTGAGGTCGTAGATGCCGTTGGTCAATGCGCGGCGCGATTCGAACAGTTCATTTTCGGTGTCCAGCAAGTCCAGCAGCGAACGCTGGCCGATCTGGAACTGCTGGGCGTAGGCATCGCGCACCTTGGTGGTAGCCACTTCGTGGTCACGCAGGAAAGGCAGCTTCTGGCTCAGGCTGACAATGTTGTTCCAGGCCACGGCCAGATCTTGCTGCACGTTGCGGCAGGTGTAGTCGCGGATATCCCGCGCGGCATAGGACTGCGCGGCGGTTTGGCGCACGCGGGCGGAATCGGCGCCGCCGCGGTACAGGTTATAGCTCATCACGACCTGGACGCTGGAGCTTTGGATGTCGCGGCTTTGCGGCGTGGGGTCGTTCTGGTCGCGGCCCGTGGAGGCCACGAATTCAAACTTCGGCGAAAACGCACCCTTGGAAGACGACACGCCCGCTTCGGCGGCCTGCAGCCCGGCTTGCTTGGACAGGAAGCTGGGATTGCGGCGCAGCGAATCATTGAAGTTGCCAGGCTTGACCGGCAGTTTGTCGCCCACTTCGGGCGTCGGTTGCATGGATTCGGGCGGGAAGGCGCCGGTTACACGCTGGAAGCGTTGCTGCACATCAAGCAGGTTGGCGCTTTCCGTCATCAGGTTGGTCTGGGCCAGCGACAGGCGACCGCCCGCCTGTTCCAGATCGACCCGGCGTCCTACACCGGATTCCGTGCGTTCGCCGATTTGTTTCAGCGTCTGCTCGTGCAGCGAATAGTTCTGCCGGGCCAGCAATTCCATGTCGCGGTAGCGCTGCAGGTCGATATAGGCTTGAACGGCGGCAAAAGCCGTGGAGTCGCTGGTGGCAAGGACGTCGTAAAAGCGTGCCAGCTTGTCAAAACCGGCTTGTTTGACGTCGTTGCTGGTGCGGAAACCGTCAAATATCAATTGGCGCAATTCGACGTTGTACCCAGGGCGGCTCCAGTTCTGCGAACCTACGCCCGGCACGTTGTTCCGGTATTCCCGGCCCACGTAACCTTGCGCATTGATCTGCGGGAAAAACGCCCCACGGGCCACCGACTGGCCTTCCAGCGAAGCTTGGAAGTCGTGGTACTTGGCCTGGATCTCGGGATTGCTGAGCAGCGTTTGTTCAACGATCTGGTTCAGCGTCACTGCGGGTTGGCCGTCGGCAGGGGCGGCGGCGGGCGCTGCGGTCTGCGCAAAGGCAGCGGGAACAAAGGCCAGGGCAATTATCGAAGTCGTGCTTTTGAGCAAAAACGAAGCCATAGTGATTATTCGCGAGTCAGGTTGGATTGAATGGCCGCCATGTTGTATGCAAATGTCATATTCTTCGAGTCAAGATTTGTAAAGTCTTGCTGGATGCAACGGGTGGGCCATGAGATTTCTTCGCGCAACATCACCTAAAAGCACTGAATTTGCACGAACTTCACGACATATACCTGCCCCTTTTTTCATTAATACGCTTTATTGCGCATTATTTCGAATAAGGGTCAGGCATAGTGAAACTGGATTATATCGTTTTGATAATTTTGTATCTATTTTCTTTAACTAAAGTTTGAAGCGTGATTAATTTCCCACAGTGTTTGACACGCGCGAACGTCGGATTGAAGGGACAGATTCCGTAACGAACATGGTAGTGCTGGTACTAGTATGTATGGTGCAGTTGTACTAGGTTCAGACCCTGGGCATAATTCCTACATGCCGCAGTGGCCGGCGCGGGAGCGATTTGCTTTTCAACCGCGCGAGGCACGAGCCGGATTGTCTATTTGCAGAGCGCATCCATGGCCCAAACCCTTTACGACAAACTCTGGGACGCCCACATCGTCCACCAGGAATCAGACGGCACCTGTCTGCTCTATATCGACCGCCATCTGCTGCACGAAGTCACCAGCCCGCAGGCGTTCGAGGGCTTGGCGATTGCCGGGCGCAAACCGTGGCGCACGGGCGCCAACCTGGCGGTCGCGGATCACAACGTCCCGACGATCAATCGCGCCCAGGGTATCGAGGACCCGGTATCCCGCCTGCAAGTGGACACGCTGGACACCAATTGCGATAAGTACGGCATTACCGAATTCCGCATGAATGACCTGCGCCAGGGCATCGTGCACGTGATCGGACCCGAGCAGGGCGCGACCTTGCCTGGCATGACCGTCGTCTGTGGCGACTCGCACACCAGCACGCACGGCGCGCTGGGTGCGCTGGCCTTTGGTATCGGCACGTCGGAAGTCGAGCACGTGCTGGCGACCCAGACGCTCTTGATGAAGAAAGCCAAGAGCATGCTGATCAAGGTGGAAGGCGAATTGCCCTTCGGCTGTACGGCCAAGGACGTCGTCCTGCACATCATCGGCATCATCGGCACGGCCGGCGGCACCGGCCACGCCATCGAATTCGCCGGCAGCACCATCCGCGCGCTGTCCGTGGAAGGCCGCATGACGGTCTGCAACATGGCGATTGAGGCCGGCGCCCGCTCGGGCATGGTGGCGGTGGACGACAAGACCGTCGAATACTTCCGTGGCCGGCCCTTTGCCCCTGTGGGCGTGGTGTGGGACCAGGCCGTCAAATACTGGCGCACCCTGCACACGGACGAAGGCGCCAAGTTCGACACCGTGGTCGAAGTCAACGCACGCGACATCAAGCCGCAAGTCACCTGGGGCACCTCGCCTGAAATGGTGTTGCCGGTGGACTCCCGCGTGCCGGACCCCGACCGCGAAAAGGACGATGTGCGCCGCAGCGGCATGGAACGCGCCCTGGAGTACATGGGCCTGAAGCCGAATACTCCGCTGACCGATATCCGTGTGGATCGCGTGTTCATCGGCTCGTGCACCAACTCGCGCATCGAAGATTTGCGCGCGGCCGCCGTCGTGGCGCGCGGCAAGCGCGTGGCCTCGAACGTGCGCCAGGCGATGGTGGTGCCGGGGTCGGGCCTCGTCAAACAGCAAGCCGAACGCGAAGGCCTGGACAAGATCTTCATCGAAGCTGGCTTTGAATGGCGCGAGCCCGGTTGCTCGATGTGCCTGGCCATGAACGCCGACCGCCTGGAACCTGGCGAACGTTGCGCCTCCACGTCCAACCGCAATTTCGAAGGACGGCAGGGCCAGGGCGGCCGCACGCATCTCGTCAGCCCGGCCATGGCCGCCGCCGCTGCCGTGGCCGGCCATTTCGTCGACGTCCGCACGTTCCGTTAAGCGAATCAGCCCCGAGTACCGACATCATGCAAGCATTTACCACTCACGAAGGCCTGGTGGCTCCGCTCGATCGCGAAAACGTCGACACGGACCTCATCATTCCCAAGCAATTCCTCAAGTCCATCCAGCGCACGGGTTTCGGCCCGAACCTCTTTGACGAGCTGCGCTACCTGGATCACGGCGAACCCGGCATGGACAACAGCAAGCGTCCGCTGAACCCGGATTTCGTGCTGAACCAACCGCGTTACCAGGGCGCCTCGGTGCTGCTGGCGCGCAAGAACTTCGGTTGCGGCTCCAGCCGCGAACACGCGCCCTGGGCGCTGACGCAGTATGGCTTTCGCGCCATCATCGCGCCGTCCTACGCCGATATCTTCTTCAACAACAGCTTCAAGAACGGCCTGCTGCCGATCGTGCTGTCCGAATTGGAAGTGGCGCGCTTGTTCGACGAAGTCAAAGCCTTCCCGAACTACAAGCTGAACATCGATCTGGACCGCCAGGTCGTGATTGCCCCGGACGGCCGCGCGATGGGCTTCGACATCGAACCCTTCCGCAAGTATTGCCTGCTGAACGGTTTCGACGACATCGGCCTGACCTTGCGCCATGCCGACAAGATCCGCGCCTTCGAGGCCGAGCGCCTGGCCCGCCACCCCTGGCTGGAAAGCCGTCCCATCGCCTGAATCCCATTCTGACCACAGGATCGTTTCTTAAATGACCCACCACATTGCAGTCTTGCCGGGTGACGGCATCGGCCCGGAAATCGTTGAACAGGCCGTGCGCGTCCTGAATGCGCTGGACGTGTCCTTCGACATCAAGCAGGCCCCCGTGGGCGGCGCCGCGTTCGACCAGTTCGAGCACCCGCTGCCGCCGGCCACGCTGAACCTGGCCAAGGAATCGGACGCCGTGCTGTTCGGCGCCGTGGGCGACTGGAAGTACGACAGCCTGCCGCGCGAATTCCGTCCTGAGCAAGCCATCCTGGGCCTGCGCAAGGCGCTGGGCCTGTTCGCCAACCTGCGTCCCGCCATCCTGTATCCCGAGCTGGCCAGCGCCTCGTCCCTCAAGCCCGAGATCGTGTCCGGCCTGGACATCCTGATCATTCGCGAACTGACCGGCGACATCTATTTCGGCACGCCGCGCGGCGTGCGTTCGTCGCCCGACGGCGCCTTCACGGGCGAACGCGAAGGCTACGACACGATGCGCTACGCCGAATCCGAAGTGCGCCGCATCGCGCGCATCGGCTTCGAATCGGCCCGCAAGCGCAACAAGAAGCTGTGCAGCGTGGACAAGGCCAACGTGCTGGAAACCTCGCAGTTCTGGCGCGATATCGTCATTGAGGTGGCGCGCGAATATCCCGACGTCGAGCTGTCGCACATGTACGTCGACAACGCCGCGATGCAGCTGGTGCGCAACCCGCGCCAATTCGACGTCATCGTCACGGGCAACCTCTTCGGCGACATCCTGTCGGACGAAGCCGCCATGCTGACGGGCTCGATCGGCATGCTGCCGTCCGCCTCGCTGAATGCCGGCGGCCAAGGCTTGTACGAACCCAGCCACGGCTCCGCGCCTGACATCGCCGGCCAAGGCATCGCCAACCCGCTGGCAACGATCCTGTCGGCGGCCATGCTGCTGCGCTACTCGCTGAATCTGGCGCCGCAGGCCGACCGCATCGAAGCCGCCGTGCGCCGCGTGCTGGCTGACGGCTTGCGCACCGCCGACATCTTCGAGCCGGGCACGACGAAAGTCGGCACGGCAGGCATGGGCGACGCGGTACTCAAAGCCCTGGCCTGATTTGCCTGGCAAGGGGCGCGCCCTTGCGGCGCAGCCCCTCGGTTTCCAAGGGCCGCCCGCAAGGCGGCCCTTTTTGTCGTGTTGCGACGGCGCTGCGAAAGGCGGGCCCGCATCTTGCGGCCCCTATTTTTTAAAGCTGCGCTGCAACATCAATGCGTGCATTCTGATAAATTGTTGAATTGCACGTTTTTTCTACCCCAGACCTTGTCTCCACCTTTATAGAGCGATTGAAATGAATCAAGCAGTAGGCCTTGTCGGCTGGCGCGGAATGGTCGGCTCGGTGCTCATGCAACGCATGCGCGACGAGAACGACTTCGCACTGATCGAACCGGTGTTCTTTTCCACCAGCAACGCTGGCGGCGCCGCGCCCACTTGGGCCGAAGGCGCAGGTCCGTTGCAAAATGCCTACGATATTGATGCTCTGAAAAAACTGCCGATCATCGTGACGGCGCAAGGTGGCGATTACACGTCCGAGGTCTACCCGAAGCTGCGTGGCGCGGGCTGGAATGGCATTTGGATCGATGCGGCCAGCACCCTGCGCATGGCCGACGACGCCATCATCGTGCTGGACCCGGTCAATCGCCCGGTGATCGACGCGGCGCTCAAGCGCGGCGTGCGCAACTTCATCGGCGGCAACTGCACTGTCAGCTGCATGCTGATGGGCCTGGCCGGCCTGTTCAACAACGACCTGGTGGAATGGATGACCACCATGACGTACCAGGCTGCATCCGGTGGCGGTGCGCAGCACATGCGCGAACTGCTGACCCAGTTCGGTGAAATCAACCAGGCGGTCAAGCCCCTGCTGAACGACCCCGCGTCTGCCATCCTGGAAATCGACCGCGGCGTGCTGGCCAAGCAGAAGGATCCGGCGCTGCCCCACGAACATTTCGGCGTGCCGCTGGGCGGCAACCTGATTCCCTGGATCGACAAGGACCTGGGCGACGGGATGTCGAAGGAAGAGTGGAAGGGCGAAGTCGAGACCAACAAGATCCTGGGCCGCGGCGCCGCTTTCGGTACGGCTCCGACCCCGATCGACGGCCTGTGCGTGCGCATCGGTGCGATGCGCTGCCACAGCCAGGCGCTGACCATCAAGCTCAAGCGCGATGTGCCGCTGGACGAAATCGAAGCGCTGATCGCCCAAGGCACGCAATGGGCCAAGGTCATTCCGAATACCAAGGAAGCAACCGTTTCCGCACTGACCCCGGTTGCCGTGACCGGCACGCTGGATATTCCGGTGGGCCGTCTGCGCAAGCTGTCGATGGGTTCCCAGTACCTGGGCGCCTTCACGGTGGGCGACCAACTGCTGTGGGGCGCCGCCGAGCCGCTGCGCCGCATGCTGCGCATCGCGCTAGCCGAAGCCTGATGCCGTTTCGGGCGCCCTGTTTGGGTGCCTGATCTTACGGTTTGGCAAACAAGGGCACCTGCGGGTGCCCTTGATGTTTATGCAATCGTCAAAGCAGTGTGGTGGATGTGCCCGCGAGCCAACGCCAATGCGCCTTTCAGGTTTGTGAAATGCGCGTCATCCATTACACTTTTCCGGTGAATTGAGGCCTGTTCTCACTTAACTGGTGCGAACGGGCTCTAGCCCGTAATTCGACTACAAGAACGGAATTCCAGCTTATGACCCAGCGTTCGCGCCATGTGAAGCATGCCCGCCGTTTGAAAACCCTTCAATGGGCGGTCGCCCTGGCGATAGGGTCGAGCATGTGCAGTTCGGCGCTGGCCATGCGCGTGGGGCATTCGCGTGTCGTGTCCGTGCCGGGTGCGCCCTTGCAGGCCGTAGTGGGGTTGCAGGAACTGACCCCCGACGAAGTGGCTTCACTGAAGGTGAAGGTAGCCGACGAAGCCGCCTGGGAACGCGCGGGCCTGAAGCCGCCGGTGCCACTGGCCAGCATGGTGGTCAGGGTTGAAGACGGGCTGGACGGCACGCGCAAGAATCTGCGGGTGCGCGGCACGCAGCCTCCGGCAAGCGGGGCAGTGGACTTGCTGCTGGATATCAGTTCCAGTTCCGGGCAGCGTCAGGTGCAGGTCAGCGTGCTGGTGCCCTTGCGCGGCACCGGCGCCGATGTGACGCCGGCCGCGGTCGGCACAACGGCGCGCGCGGGCGGCACGGCGGGTTCCGTCAATGTGAAGTCGGGCGACAACCTTTTCGCCATCGCTCAACGCAACGCGGTGCCCAACGCGTCGGTCTATCAGATGCTGGTTGCGCTGTGGCGCGCCAACCCCGAGGCGTTCATCCAGAACAATATGAATCTGGTGCGCGCCGGGCAAAAACTGAATATCCCGGATGCGGCAACGGTCCGAGCGATTGATCCCGCGGAAGCGCGCCGTATTTTCAATGAACATGCCGAGGCGTTTGCCAAGTACCGTGCACGGCTTGGCGCTGCTGCGGGTGCCAATCCTTCGGTGGTGAAGGGCCAGGACGCGGCATCGGGCACCGTCGCCCGACCGGGCGACACGGGCGTGGCCAGCGCCGCGCCCACGCAAGACCGCGTCCGCCTGTCCACCGGCCAAGCGCAGGACAGCGCCTCCGCGCAAGCGGAAGCGCAAGCCGATGCTCGGACCTCGTCCGAGCGCGCCATGAAAGACGTGGAAAGCCGGGTGAGTCAGCTGCAGACCAATGTGGACGACCTGAACAAGGCCGTCGCCCAGCAGGGTGCTGCCGGGGCCGGTGGCGCAGCGGGTGCTGCTGGTGCTTCGGGCGCCGCAGGCACTTCGGGTGCCGCAGGTACTCCGGGCGCGGCAGGTGCCTCAGGTGCCGCAGGTACTCCGGGTGCCGCAGGTGCTTCGGGCGCCGCAGGTACTTCGGGCGCCGCAGGTACTCCGGGCGCAGCAGGTACTCCGGGCGCGGCGGGTGCTTCAGGTGCCGCAGGTACTTCGGGTGCCGCAGGTACCTCGGGCGCGGCAGGTGCTTCGGGTGCAGCCGGTACCTCGGGCGCAGCCGGTACCCCGGGTGCAGCAGGGACCTCGGGCGCAGCAGGTGCCCCGGGTGCAGCGAGTACTCCGGGCGCAGCGGGTACTCCGGGCGCAGCAGGTACTCCTGGCGCCGCAGGTGCCCCGGGTGCAGCGAGTACTCCGGGCGCAGCAGGTACTCCGGGCGCAGCAGGTGCCCCGGGCGCAGCCGGTACTTCGGGCGCAGCCGGTACTCCTGGCGCCGCAGGTACCCCGGGTGCAGCAGGCGCGCCAGGCGCAGCCGGCACACCCGGTGCGTCCTCTGCCGACAAAGCGGTGGGCACTGCTCCTACCAACGCCAAAGACCTGACTTCCGGCATGCCCAGCTGGCTTGCCGATAATCTGCTCGTCATCGTCACCGCCGTGCTGGCGCTGATCGCATTCGCCATCGCCTGGCTGCTGCGCCGTGCCGGCGCCCGGCGCGGGGACGACGACGAGGAAACGTACGCCTATAACGAGCCTGCGCTGGACACGGCAGCGCTGAACCGCAAGCTCGATACGATCAATCTCGACCTGGACGAACCGCCCACGGACGAACCGCGCCGAGTCAGCGGTCCACGGGTTTGAATAATGTCTAGAGTTGCATTGGGGCTGGCGTATGACGGCTCCGCTTGGCAGGGTTGGCAGACGCAGCCGCACCGGCAGACGGTGCAGGACACGCTGGAATCCGCCCTGGCCAGTTTTTGTGGTGTGGAAGGTGTCGTTCCCACAATTTGCGCCGGCCGCACCGATACCGGCGTGCATGGTGCGATGCAGGTGGTCCATCTGGACACGACGCTGGACCGCCGCATGGAATCCTGGGTGCGGGGCGTGAACGCGTTTCTGCCTTCCACTGTCTCGGTGCAGTGGGCGCAGTCGGTGTCCGACGAATTCCATGCGCGATTCTCCGCGCGCGCCCGCACCTACGTCTATTTGCTGTGGCGCGGCCGGGTTCGGCCGGCGCTATGGGCGGGCAGGGCGGGCTGGTGCTTTCAGCCGCTGGATGTGGCGGCCATGCAGGCCGCCGCGAATGCGCTGCTGGGCGAACACGATTTCTCCAGCTTCCGGTCTTCGCAATGCCAGGCCAAGCATCCGGTGCGCCACATGCACCGGCTGGACATCGAAGAGCGCGGGCCCTTCCTGGTGTTCACTTTGAAGGCCAATGCGTTCCTGCATCACATGGTGCGCAACATCATGGGCGCGTTGTTGCAGATCGGGCAGGGCAGGGAATCCGTGGACTGGATGGCGCAGTTGTTGTCCTGGCGCGACCGCAAGCTCGGCGCGCCCACGTTTTCGCCGGATGGCCTGTATTTGTCCGCGATTGATTACCCGGCTGAATTTGGCCTGGAAGAGTTGGACGGCGGGTCGTTGTTGCTGTCGCCGTTCACGCAAACCTATTAGGAAAGCGCCGTAACCCAAGGCGCGTTTCCCGCGCCCATTTGGAGGTCTTTGCCATGCAACGCCGCGCGTTTTTGAAGCAAACTGCCTTGGGTGCCGCCGCAGGCAGCGCTGCGTTGGCGGCTCCGGCCTTCGCGCAGGAGGCGCCCACCGTGTCGTGGCGGCTGGCGTCCAGCTTCCCGAACGAATCGCCCACGCTGTTTGCGGGCGCGGAGGACGTCGCGCGGTATGTGGCTGAAGTCACCGACGGGCGCTTCAACATCGAGATCTTCCCCGCCGGCGATCTGGTGCAGCCCGGCCAGGTGTTGGAAGCCGTGCAGCACCGTGTGGTGGACTGCGGCCATACCGCGTCGACCCGGTACTTCGACATGGATCCCGCGCTGTGTTTCGACGCCGGTGTGCCGTTCGGCCTGAATACCCGGCAGATGAATGCCTGGATGACGCAAGGCGAAGGCCTGGCGCTGACGCGCGTGCTTTTCGATAAATACAACATCTTGAATTTCCCCTGTGGTTACACCGGGGCGCAGATGGGTGGCTGGTTCCGCGGCGAGGTCAAGACCGTGGATGACCTGCGCGGCTTGAAGGTCAAGGCGGGCGGGTTCGCCCGGCACGTGCTGTCGCGCCTGGGTGCGACGCCGGTCGAGGTGGCGGTCTCGGATACCTATGCCGCGCTGGAAGACGGAACGGTAGACGCCGTGGCGTGGATTGGCCCCCATGACGACGAAAGCCTGGCGCTCTATAAAGTCGCCCGGAACTATTACTTTCCGGGATGGTGGGCGGGCACCGTGCAACTGTCGCTGTACGTGAATCAGGATGCGTACGACGAATTGCCCAAGCCGTATCAATCCGCGCTGGCGCTGGCCTGCCGGATGGCCACAGGCAACATGATCGCCAAGTACGACGCCGGCAACCCGGATGCCCTGCGCCGGCTGGTGTCGCGCGGCGCGCAACTGAAGGCGTTTCCCAAGCCCGTTCTGCAAGCGTGCTACGAGGCCTCGCTGGCCGCCTATAAAGAGATGGGCGCCAAGGACCCGATGTTCAAGAAGCTGTACGAAAGCATGACGGCCTTCCGGGACAAGGAGGTGCCGTGGTTCCGCGTGGCCGAAGGCAGTTTCGATAATCTGATCGCCACGCTGGGCCAGCCGGGCGCCTGAACGCACGCGGCGCGCCGGATATACTGGACCGGCACGTCGCGTTGGGCGACATAAGTGATGAGTTTCATGCGCACACGCATCAAGATCTGCGGATTGACCCGCGAACAAGACATCGAAGCCGCCGTGTGGGCGGGCGTCGATGCGATCGGTTTTGTCTTCTACGCCAAGAGCAAGCGCTGCCTGACGCCGACGCGGGCCGCGCAACTGCGCCGCACGGTGCCGGCATTCGTGGACGTCGTGGCGCTGTTCGTGAACCCGAACCCCGCTGACGTGCAGGCCGTGCTGGATCAGGTCGGCCCCGAACTGCTGCAGTTCCATGGTGACGAGACGCCGCAGGATTGCGGCCGCTACGGCCATCGCTTCCTGCGCGCGTTCCGCGCGGGCGCGCCGGGCCTGGACACAGCGGAAAATCTGGCTGCCAGCTGCCGCGCCTATGGCGAGGCGGCGGGGTGGCTGTTCGACAGCTACAGCGCCGGATACGGAGGCAGCGGCCACGGATTCGACTATGCCTTGCTGGATGAAGTGCGTGCCGATCCGGTGTCGCGGCCGTTGATCCTGTCGGGCGGATTGAACGGCGAAAACGTCGGCCAGGCCATCGAGTTGGTACGGCCCTGGGGGGTCGATGTCAGTAGTGGCGTCGAAGTCGAGCAAGGAATAAAAAGTTCTGATAGAATCTCGTTCTTCGTTGATGCAGCACATGCAGCGGACACGAAATTGAAGGGAAAAAGTAGTGCAGGCGGGTGAGGTTTTGGCGGTGGTTTCAAGCACCAGCGCCCATGCTTAAAAGCAAAACTTCAAACGCAATGAAAACAGCAAAAAGTTCTTCAAGACGATTTGCACAGTTCAAAAAAGCACTATATAATTCTTCTTCTTTGCAGGCGGTTAGCTCAGTTGGTTAGAGCGCCACGTTGACATCGTGGAGGTCGTTGGTTCGAACCCAATACCGCCTACCAGAATTCCTGCAAAGCAGTGCTAGACACTGTTAAGCAATGCCTAGAAAGCCGCGTAAGTCTTTGACTTCGCGGCTTTTTCGCATTCTGCGCCGCTAGCTACCACCAATTGCCGTCAAGGGGTGCCAGCAGATTTAAGGGTAGGAATAAGGGTAGGGCCGAATCGAATAAGGGTAGGCCCCTAATTCCTCATTTCCCGGCGTCGGACGCGCAGTTATCAAGATAATCCGACCACCACTGCATTAACTGCCGGCGCTCATCCAAATACTCCGCATGGTTATATGCGCGGCGAACCATATTGCGTTCCTTATGCGCGAGCTGGCGCTCGATTACTTCCGCTCGCGCCGCTACGCTCGTTCCTTATGGTCGACGCCAGGCCGCGAAAGCCATGGCCCGTTTGTTCTCCCTCAACCCCAGGATCTTGAGCGCCTTGTTTATGGTCTCGGAGCTCATCGCGTGTTGGCGGGGTCGCGCAGCCCGGGAAACAGCAGCCGATAGCGCCCTGTGTACGGACCCAGTTCTGCCAGCAGCGCCAGCACCTGGCGCGATAGCGGGATGACGTGGTTGGCGCCTGTTTCTTTGGTGATCAACGTACCTTTCATCCGGCTCGCCGGAATTCGCCACAGTGCGTCTTCGGTGTCGAACTCGCTCCATACCGCCCAGCGCAGCTCGTTGGTTCGCGGAAAGGTGTGCATCATGATCTGGATGGCAATGCGTGTTTCGGGCCGACCGTGATAGTTCCGCATTCGCGCGATCAATTTGCCCAGACTAGCCTCATCGACATGCGGCAAGTGCTTCACCGGTGCCCGCGGATCAAGAAAGCGCTTTAGGCCTTGGGTGAGGTCAATTGGGGTAATCCCCCCATATTTAGCGATTGGCAGAAGTAGGAACGCTACGCGGCCATGGCTAACCGCTGTTTTGGGGTAAATCCGCCGAGAGCCATATTTGGGCGCTCGTGATTGTAGGACCACATCCACTGCGTGGCGACACGCTGTACGTGGTCCAGATCTTCCCAGTGATACTGGGACAGCCACTCGTAGCGCACGGTCCTGTCGAACCGTTCGACGTAGGCATTCTGTTGTGGCTTGCCTGGCTGGATATATTCGAGCTTTATGCCCCATGCCCCGGCCCAATCGACAATTGCCGCGCTCAGGTATTCGGGCCCGTTATCGCACCGAATGGCCAAAGGCTTTCCCCGCCAGCCGATGATCTGCTTGAGCGCGCGGATCACGCGCTCGGACGGCAGCGAGAAGTCAACCTCAATGCCCAGCGCTTCGCGGTTGAAGTCGTCGATCACGTTGAACACGCGGATGCTGCGCCCATCGGCAAGCTGGTCATGCATGAAGTCCATCGACCATACCTGGTTCACGTTGGTCGGCACGATCAGTGGCTCGGGCGTCTGCCGAATCCGCCGTTTGCGCGGCTTGATCCGCAGGTTCAATTCGAGCTCTCGATAGATCCGGTACACACGCTTATGGTTCCAGCCGAAGTCTCGAGCATTGCACAGATACAGGAAGCACAGACCAAAGCCCCAGTTGCGGTGGTTGTCTGTCAGACATAGCAGCCAGTTGGCGACCTCCTCGTTCTCGGCATCCATCTTGGCGACGTACCGATAACAAGTCTGACTGACTCTGAAGACCTCGCGGGCCATCCGAATCGATACGCCGCGATCCTGCACGGCACGTTGGGCGATCTCGCGGCGGCGAGATGACCTCACCACTTTTTTTCTAGCGCCTCCGTCACGATCTGGGCCTTGAGCTTCTCCTCGACGTACATCTTGCGCAGCCGGGCGTTCTCGGCCGCCAGCTCCTTCATGCGCGCCATCAGCGATACGTCCCTGCCGCCATACTTGGAACGCCACTTGTAGAACGTAGCCGAGCTGATGCCCAGTTCTCGGCACAGCTCGGGAACGGCAAGACCAGCCTCCACGCGCTTGATGGCTTCAATGATCTGGCTATCCGTAAATCTCGGCTTCTTCATGCGGTAGAACTCCTCAACGAGAAAATTCTACTTCTGACCTCATCGCTTTTGCGGGGGGATTACCTCAGCTTAGGCCAAGCGCGCGATACCTTTAGGATCGTAGAGGCGTCGGGTTAGCGGTCTCCCGAAAGGGGCGTGTAGAAGCTTTCGCGATAGGCGCGCATCGTTCGCTACCTGCGTCATTCCTACGGGGTGCGCGATGTCACGCAGTGCATTGGTGATGAGTGCCGCCATGGCGCCGCAGGGCAAGTTAGATTCTAAAACAGACGATACTCTCTGTGCAGGCCTTGCGTCCACCGCGGTTTGAACTCGAACCCCCAAGAGTACTAAATGTGGAGCTCACCTCAACTACTTCAATAGAGGAGAATTTCTCCTTTCCTTCGTTAATAAAATCCAAAATATTGAGGCCGTTGCTCGCGCCTTCTGTTGGAAATGTTAATACAAGGCCGACGCTTTTTCTAGCGCACGCTTCAATAAGAGCTTTTGCTGCCTCTTTTGCTCCACCTCTTCTGCTGAATGCGGAGGCGGGCCTATCCGCCAATGGAGGGTACCGTCCGGCACCTGAAGCTGTAATTGGTAACCCTCTAGTCAACGTCTCAAGTACATGATAGAACCGACTGTAATGTACGTCTGAATAGGGCGGGTCAGCAAATACAAGGTCACCCTCATTTAGGCGATCTATGCAAGACAGATAGTCTCCCTGGATTGCACTGCCTTTAACGCGAGCGTGCATCATCGATATGGACGTAACTGATCCTCGAACGATATTCCACACATTTCGACTCCACGCTTCGATAATAAACTCCGCCGCTGTGGTTGTCGGCTGAAACGGTTGGGCAGTATGGCCGGGTGCTGCCGCGCAGAGGCTCGCCGCCTCGATTAATGAGGCCATGGCAACTGATTCAAAATTTGAATTTTTAGGTATTGTCTGCCGCAATGCGTCCAGCTCCAAAGCTTGTAATGGTGAGAAATAATACCCACCATACGCTAAGCTCATTGGAAAATTCCCGCCATTTTTTTCTAAGAGTGGTGGCAGGACTGAATGACAAAATGCCCTAGATCGCTTGACTGCCGCGATCATGTGTGCGTTTGTTAGGTCATCAGGCTTGATGGACCTTTCCGCATTCGGAAACTGAGAAGTGATTTTCTCGACAATATTTTTTGCTGATCTGAACCACTTTCTGGTCAATGATTGATAATCGATCGCCCCTGTGCGTTCCACGACAGCGGCCGCTCGCGCCACAGCGAATGCCTGCAAATCACCCGATAGAATCGATTTTTCCGTCGTTTGGGCTAAATGCCAAGAAACTGCAGCGGATCCACAAAAGGGATCCGCAATATGCGTCGACCATGCGCTTTCTTGCTTTAGAACTTCGCTCAATATCGGGAGGAGCTTGCCTTTATGCCCCATATACTTCATGCGAACAAACTCCAAGCAATGCATGCGTCAGGACGACATAGAAGAGGGAATCTCGACATATTCTCTCCAGTCCATATTGAGGACGGGAGAGGCAGAGATTGTGAAAAATCATTTACTGCATCTCGATAGTCGATTTCGATCTCGTCCGGCTCAATTGAGTCGGCAGAAGACCAAATTCCGGCGTGCTCAAGCCAATGGCGTAGCCACGAACGAATGTCATTTGGAGTACTAGGCGCAGAAAGATTAGACTGAAGGGCGAGTAGGGCAATCCGGAGTAGCAGGAAGGAGCGGCAAAGCACGTTGGCTGCGCCAATGTCTGGGGACGCGGCAAGTTCAAATGGGCGCGAGGGGTAAAGGGATGGTTCCAGGCGTCTTAACACCTCATCCATCGGAGCCCCGGAATTGGCCGAAATATGCTCAGCAATTTTATTTCTGGTGGTCTCAGCTGGTGCAGGATGTTTGTTCTTGACTTCGGCTTCAACAAATTGTGAACATAGCGCGCCGTCAAACCCGAGTCCGCTGCCTTCGGCGAGAAATAGTCGCCACAAGTCGCGTACCAACTCAACATCATCGGCTTGCATCTGAGTTAAAGGTAGGCCGATCCATGTAGCCTCATAGCTGGCAGTGTTTCGAGCAGTGTGATCTTCCGAAATTTTAACCAAATCTGCACCCCACGTTTTAAGGGGCTGGTCCGGTCTGGTGAAATTTACCGCGCGTATAACGCGGCTCAGCGGTACTAATGGGTGCAGTTTAATAGCATTTGAAAGCAACGCTTGGGCGTCTTGGCGATTTACCCATTCAGCCCACAATGCCCATGCGGCATCATGTGTTTTAGGGTTTTGGTCGCTATTCGTCTTTTTGTTGCCGTCCTTGTCTAAGTAATAGTAGTTTCCCCATTTCAGACGCATACCAGACCAAGCGAAAAGAGACATTGCTGCCCGAAGCTCAGCGTAGTAAGAAAAGTGCGTCGACGCACCGTTGGCGTGGGCCAAATAGGCAGAGGTCGAGGCCGCTGCATAGCGAAATGCTTCCACTAAGTGGACTACCTGTTCTGCAGCGAGTGTTGCTTGGGCATTATCCTTTTTTTTAGCTGCGAGAAGTAAGTCCTGCCGACTCTGGATAGGCCCTAACATACCAAAGCCAGCTAGGGTGCCTTTGCCGTGCGAAGCGTTGCAAACATCCGACGCCCACATTTCGACCTTTGATTTTACTTTGGCCGGCGTTTTTTTAGGGGTAGGGTTACTCTTACCGTGAAATTTTCTGCTCATCGCCCAAGTAACTCCGCAGCGGTGGAGGCGGCCGTAGATACACGAACGTCGGCAGACCTCTGCAAGCTTTCGAGGCATCGATTGCGAAGTTGGACATATCCACTACTTCCCCGGTAAGCGCTTTGCTGTAGCTTTTCGTTATCGGACAGGCCAGGGGCGGACGACGTTCGCCAGTCGATATTCTTGATAACGTTCTCAGCTATTTCCGTCAAAAACGAGTTCGCCTTTCGGAATTTCTTGAATTCTTTGAGTGCGAAAGAAACATCGTCATCCTCGGGGGAATCGGAGACATTTTCTGATTCCCATGTTTCCAAATCGATCTCGGCATAACTCACCTGGAACGCAGCATTGAATACTACCAGTAGGGTGCGTACCCCTTGGTCAGTCGCCAATAAAGTGTTCGGACCGGCGAATGCCGGGTGCAGACGTTGCTCGCCTTCTTTAGGATGCCAAGTGGTTCGAGCTAAGGCTTTAACCCAGTGTGCTGTCGAGTTTTCCACTGCCTGGCTAATTTGATTCCAACAAGCGATGAGAAATGCAGCCTGCTGCGACCTTTTCCACGGGAGAACTCGCTCCGGCGTCGTTTTCGTTCCCATCGAACCAAACAGGCCCCCGATTTGAAAGTCGTCTCCCCAACGACGAACAAAACTCACCATCAGGGCGCGAATGAATGCAGCGTTCGAGACGTGGCCGTCTACGCGTTGTCCATGAAGCTCGATGCGATATCGCCATGGGCTGAGGGGGTGCCTCCAAAGCACTTCGGTGAGCTCTTGCGCTCGGTGTTCTTGATAAACTTTTATCCCTTCTCCACTTTGTAACCAACTTTGATTTCGTAATTCTGGATAAAGATCGTAAGCTAAGCTCGGGTTTATTTTTTTAGGTTCAACATTAATGACCCAAAATAGATACGCCTGCCACGACGGCGTTAAGCCATCAAAGAATATAACGGGAACTTCATAGTTATCTAGGTCGAGCTCATCAGACAATTCATCAACGGCAAAGAGACGATGCTGCCCGTCAATGATTTCCAATGGCTCGAGCGAAGTGGCTGGTAATTTGAAGTCGGCATTCAGAGCCTCTGCAGGAAAATTGAGGAAGAAATTTCCACTATCTTCTTCGAGATAGACCTCGGTGCCCTTTTTGATACCCCTGTCTTCTCCAGCTCGCCGTCTGGTTTCTTTTGCGCCAACCACGTTGACCAATATTGCCGTCGGAAGCCAACCCGGATGTATCAGTTTCCGGTTCTCACTCACGTCTAGTTGGCGTTCATTGGAAATGGGGTAGCCATAGCGGAGGTAGCGGGCAATGTTTCGCGACCGCTGTGGTTGATGTGCGCGTTGATAGCCGCCGCCTTGCCCACCGTCCTTTCTATCAGCGACTTGGCGTTTACTGACCCCAGCCAGCCGGCGAAGAGTCGTTAACGATACCGAGGCCACAAAGAAATGAGGTGAGGGTTGCGGCAGGTGATCCGACCACTCAGCGTCGTTCCAGCTCTCAAGCCATTGGCGGATCCGCAAAACAGGTAAGCGAGTGCGTTGCGTCATTTTTTCTGTGAAGGATAGATTTGGATTAGCCCCGCAATGATAGTACTTTGTAACGATTCGTGCGACTAAAGTTACCATCGTCGTGGCGGCCCAGCATAACGTTGCAGCGGATGTTGTGATTGAGCAACCTAGCGACAGGGAGTTGGCACCGCAGGTCATGCCGATTCCCTACGGAAACATGACCTAATGGCGTAATACGAGCCACACCTTACACGAAGGAAGGCCTGCAGCAACACGTCCAACAGATTGGGGCATCATAGGTCCGTTAGGCTAAAGCTCATACGCGGATAAAGTGCTTTGAGAAAAAAGATTTTGGGTAACGATTTGGTGCTTCGCGCTTGCGATCGTAGGTCCGGATTCTACCTTTGAAATCTAGGGGAGGCGGGGAGGGATTTAGTGCTAATGGCACTTGATCGAACAATAAGAATAAGAGGGGCACTAGAACGAGAAAGATTCCATTAGGCTGAAGCTCTCATTGCGTGTTGCTTGATTTGTCTCACATTTCTAGCTTTAATCTCTCGCGTTGAAGACTAGATGGCATAGTCCAAAGAGTTTAAGGCAGAAACTAGATTGTCACAAATCTCAGCCCTAATTGGCGCGAATGCACGGATTGCCTTGATCATTGATCGCGGATCTATGATGGTGCATGCAAATAAGTTGAGTGGATGTCCGCTCTGTTGTATGCGGATCAGAGATTAATAAGGGCCAACACCATATTCTTGCGAACATACGCAGATGCTGCTTGGGCTGCGCGCAAGGCAATTCGTCCGTTTGGTCTGCGTGACTTTTGCCTGAGTCCGTGGAGCATCAAAGAGTAGCGGTCGGTGTCTCAAACTGATTGATAAATAAAGAACTAGGCTTTTCTTATACAGGGGAGCCGGTGGCGTCAGTGGGGAATTTCCCCTCCGACGGGCATTAGGGGTGGCGTCGCCGGAAAGCGTTTCGAACTATTCGGGTAGGATGTTTGGGGGAGGATAAGGTGCCCATACCGTCAATTCGGTGATCGTGGGAGTAGTCGCGCGATCGCTCCGTCTCCTTCTATCGATGATCAAGAAACGGAATATAAGGGTAAGAATGAGAGTAAGGGTGCTGGCACGCTTTGGTCACTTCCTTATGATTCAATTACCTACGCAGAGATTCCGCTTCCAATACCGCCTACCAGAATTCCTGCAAAGCAGTGCCAAGCGCTGTCTTAAAAGCCGCGAAAGTCCTAGACTTCGCGGCTTTTTGCATTGGCGCGCGGAATGTAAACCGTGGCTGTTGTTTGGGTATGGGTTTTCTAGCGTGAATATTCCGCGAGCATCTATGCGTTGAAAGTATTTCCGATCGCAGTCGCTGCAATTCGGAATGGGGAACGACCCATATTATTTTCATGCGGCATAAAGGCGTATCAATGCGCGCGATTCCCTGCAAAAAACGCGCCCGTCCCGATGCCGGAATTTATCTGATATGGTCCGGATAGACTCCACTCCAGCCAAACCATGCATAACTCCCTGAAGGCGATGCTCTTGATCCCCGGCCTGCTGTTGGCCGCCTGCGCGGTCAAGCCGCCGCCGGAAAAGGCGGCGCAGCCGCGTATCGATGAATTGCCGATGTATGGCGGTATGGATCGGGCGGCGGCGGCCGAACTGCAGGCAAGCGACAAGAAGCTCATTGCCGACGCCACCCAGGCATTCGGTTCTGCCGACCAGGCTTCGAAAGCCTGGGTTTCGCAGGGATATCGTTTTTATCAGGCAGATCAACTTGGCATGGCCATGCGCCGCTTCAATCAGGCGTGGCTGCTGAACCCAGATAATCCCGAGGTGTATACGGGCTTTGCGGCGGTTCTGCATGATCAAGGTAAGTATTGCCAAGCCATGAGCATGATGGATCAGGCGATCAGCCATGATCCCCCCACGTTCCAGGGCATATACGCGGATGCCGGGCGCATTGCGGCCCGTTGCGCGGCGGAGGACAAGACGTTGCCGCCCGAGGCCCGGGTGGCGGCAACCGCCCGGTCAGACGCGTGGTACCGCAAAGGCGAAGCCGTCGAGCCCAACAAGGGCTACTTGTATTCGTCTTGGGCAACGGCCTATTACTGGCGGGGGCAATACGACCAGGCTTGGGCGATGGTCGTCAAGGCGCGCGCGGCCGGCGGCTCGCCGGGACCAAAGTTCATGGACATGTTGCGCGCAAAAATGCCCGAACCCCGGACGTAGCCCTTGGGCTGCGTCAATCACCCCGGTCCAAGCCCGGCATTTGCGATATTCTGCTGACCATCATGATGAAAGCTCTGTGGTTGGCGTTGGGCTGCGTGATGTTGGCATTGGGCGTCATCGGCGCATTTCTGCCGGTCATGCCGACGACGATTTTCCTGATTCTTGCCGTGGGCTGCTTTTCGCGGTCCTCTCCGCGGCTGGAAAAGTGGCTGCTGGATAGTCCTACCTATGGACCGGCGTTGCGCACCTGGCGCGAACAGGGCGCGGTGTCGCGCAAGGGCAAGACCTATGCCTGCCTGGGCATGGCCGCCGGCTACGCGTTGTTCTGGTGGAGTGCCCATCCGTCCTGGCCACTGGCCGTGGGCGTCGGCTTGTTTTTCATCGCCAGCGCAGCGTATGTGCTGAGCCGTCCGGCGCCCAAATCCTGATCCCTATTTAGCGCATATTCAGGCGATTGAGACGCGGCTGAAAGACGGGCGCAAGGCGTAACGCGCCGAAACCGTTGCGTCGGAATTCCAATGCCGGAATCCACGGCTTCTCTGATGTAATTGGCCGCAGCAAGGCTGTTCAAGTTGCCGCGCGTCGTTCCTGTCGCGCCATCAGCCGGCAAGGATCATTCATGGTGAACAAGCGTCGGGAACTTCTATTTGCCGCAATGTCCGGTGCGGCTTTCGGGTGGGCGAGCCCTTCGTCCGCCCTGGCGGCGGGTCAATCCACTGCCCAGGACACCCTGGATCTTTGGCCCGGCAATCGGGCCCCTGAAGGCCACGGGCCCGATGGGCCGGAAAAGGTCAGCGCCAAGGGCTCGGTCACACAGGTGTCCCGGCCGCGCCTGATCGTCTATCGGCCGGCGCAGCCCAATGGCAGCGCCGCTTTGGTGATCGCCGGGGGCGGGTATGCACACATCGAACGCGGCACTGAAAGCACGCCGACCTGCCTGTGGCTGCAGGCCCAAGGCGTGACCGCGTTTGAACTGGTCTACCGGTTGCCGGGCGAGCATTGGCCGGCTGAAGCGCCGCTGCAGGATGGCCAACGCGCCATGCGCCTGATCCGTTCGGTGGCGGGGCGATACGGCTTGGATACGGGGCGCATCGGGGTGATCGGGTTTTCGGCGGGCGGACACTTGGCCGGCTTCACGGCGGCCACGGCAGCCGTGGCACGATACGCCCCGGTGGACGCGGCGGACAGCCTGTCATCCCGGCCCGATTTTGCGGGGCTTATCTACCCGGTGCTGACTTTCATGCCGCCATTCGACCATACGCATGCGCGCCGGGAAATCGTAGGCGAACATCCGACGGCAGCACAGAGCGCGGCGTTTTCAGTGGACCATTTGGTGACGGCGCAAATGCCGCCTGTCTTCTTGGCGCAGGCACAGGACGATCCGATTTCGCCCGTGGACAACAGCTTGCTGATGTTCAATGCGCTGCGCGCGGCGGGCGTGCCGACCGAGATGCATATTTTTCCCCAAGGCAAGCACGGTTGGGGCTTGGGCAAGCCCGGCACGCGCGTGCACGCGTGGCCGGGCCTGTTTACCGAATGGGCTGCATTCAACGGATTTTTCGGTCTCCTCAGTGCGAATGCCGGGGATCGCCCCGCGTCTCGATGACCTTCAGGTAAAGCGTCGCCGGTTCCAGGCAGCCTCCCGTCGACAACTGGCCGACCAGCTGCCGATACAGCGCTTGCCACGGGGTTTGTGAAGGCGGCGCCTGGTAGCCGGGTTCCTGTTTCCGTCTGGCCATTTCCGCATCGTCCACCAAGGCGATGACGCTGCGCTGATTCAGGTCGACGCGGATCTTGTCGCCCGTGCGCAGCAACGCCAGGCCGCCGCCGACCGCGGCTTCGGGCGACATGTTCAGGATGGAGGGGCTGGCCGAAGTACCGCTTTGCCGGCCGTCGCCCAGGCAGGGCAGGGAATCGATGCCGCGTTTGATCAGGTGCGAGGGCGGCGCCATGTTGACGACCTCGGCGCTGCCGGGGTAACCCACTGTGCCGGCGCCGCGGATCACCAGGATGCAATGCTCGTCGATGTTCAACGCGGGGTCTTCGATGCGGGCATGGTAGTCCTCGGGCCCTTCGAACACGATGGCGCGGGCTTCGAAAGCATTCTCCGATCCCGGCTCGGACAGGTAGGCGCGGCGGAACGCTTCGCCCACGACAGACATCTTGATGATGGCGCTGTCGAAGAAATTTCCGGACAGCACGATGAAGCCCGCGCGGTGTTTCAGGGGCGCGGCGCAGCTGCGGATGACGTCGGCGTCGTGGGTCTTGGCGGCTGCGGCGATGTCGCCAATGGTCTTGCCGGACACCGTGGGGCAGTCGGCGTGCAGGCGCCCTGCGACCAGCAATTCATGCATGACGGCGGGCACACCGCCCGCACGGTGGAAGCCTTCGCCCAGGTATTCGCCGGCCGGTACGCAGTTGACCAGCAAGGGCACGTCTTCGCCCAGCCGTTGCCAGTCGTCCAGGCTCAGGTCGATGCCGGCATGCCGGGCCATTGCGATCAGATGCGGCGGGCAGTTGGTGGAGGCGCCCAGCGCGGACGCCACGACGATGGCGTTCTCGAAGGCTTCCCGGGTCAGGATGTGGGAAGGGCGCAGGTCTTCACGCACCATGTCGCAGATGCGCAAGCCTGTGGCGTAGGCCATTTGGGCGCGTTCGCGGTAGGGCGCGGGGATGCTGGCGCAGGTGGGCAGCGACATGCCCAACGCTTCGGCCAGTGAATTCATCGACAGCGCCGTGCCCATGGTGTTGCAGTGGCCGACAGAAGGCGAGGATGCGGTGGCCAGCGTCATGAAGCCTTCGTAGTCCAGCTTGCCGGCCGCCATCAGGTTGCGCGCGTGCCAGATGACGGTGCCGGAGCCCACGCGCTGGCCGTCGTGCCAGCCGTCCAGCATAGGGCCGCCCGACAGAACGATGGCGGGCAGGTCGACGGTGGCGGCGGCCATCAGACAGGCGGGAGTGGTCTTGTCGCAGCCGGTCGTCAGCACCACTCCGTCCAAGGGGTAACCGTGCAGGATCTCGACCAGGCCCAGATAGGCCAGGTTGCGGTCCAGCGCGGCCGTGGGCCGCCGGCCTTGTTCGGCCAGCGGATGCACGGGGAACTCCATCGGGATGCCGCCCGCGTCCCGGATGCCCGCCTTGATGCGCTCGGCCAGCGCCAGGTGATGGCGGTTGCAGGGCGCCAGGTCGCTGCCTGTCTGGGCGATGCCGATGATCGGCCGTCCGGATTGCAGCTCTTGCCGCGTCAGGCCGTAGTTAAGATAGCGCTCGACGTAGATCGCCGTCATATCGGCGTGTGCGGGGTCGTCGAACCATTTCTGGCTACGCAACTTGCGGGGTGTCTGGGACATGGGGGCTCGCTTCGCTTCGGTTGGATGGCGCTAGTTGCGCGCCTTCTGGATCTCGTCATTGAGCTGCTTGATGAGCTCGGGGCCGAGTTCCTGCGTGTACTTGTCCACGACGGGCTGCACCTTCTGCCGCATGCGGGCCACTTCCTCGGGGCTGATCGTATTGATCTTCATGCCGGCCTGTTCAAGCGTCGTCATGGCCTTGGCGGAATCGGCCCGGCTGTCCTTGCGTTCGAAGTCGCGCGATGCGGCGGCGGCCTGGCGGATCAGCTTCTGCTCGTCGGGCGACAGCGTGTCCCACCATTTCTTGGAAGCCAGCACGACCCAGGGGGTGTAGACGTGGCGCGAGATCGTCAGATAGGGCTGCACTTCGTAGAACTTGCTGCTCTGGATGGTGGTGATCGGGTTTTCCTGGCCATCGACCGTACGGGTTTCCAGCGCGGTGAACAGTTCGGAAAACGGCATGGGGACGGCGTTTGCGCCCAGCGTGTTGAAGACGCCAAGTGCGATCTGGTTCTGCATGACGCGTAGCTTGATGCCTTGCATGTCTTCGGCGCGGTTGATGGGGCGCTTGGAATTCGTCATGTTGCGAAAGCCGTTCTCCCAATAGACCAGGCCGACCAGCCCGCGGGCTTCAAGCTTTTTCAGCAGGTCCTGGCCCAATTGCCCGTCCAGCACCGCATCGGCTTCCTTTTCGCTGTTGAACAGGAAGGGCAGGTCGAATACGCCGAATTCCTTGACCATGCCGGCCAGCGGGGCGGTGGAACCCACCATCATTTCCTGGGCGCCGCCGGCCAGCGCGCCTTGCATCTGTTCGTCGGACCCCAAGTTGGCCGACCCGAAGGTCTTCATCTTGAGTTTTCCGCCGCTGACTTTCTCCAGTTCCTGCGCCAAAAAGCGCGCGGCGCGGCCCTGGACGCTTTCTTCGTTCAGGCCATAGCCGAAGCGGATCAGGCGGGGCTTGACGTCCGCCGCGGCGGCCACGCCCGCAACCGCGCAGGACAGCGCGGTCGCCAGCACAAGTAGACGGGTTTTGAATCGGGTGATCATGGTGTTCCTCCTTGGGGTTTCTCTATGCCGTTAGTGCATCCAACGTGCGGGTACGGTGATCAGTTCAGGGAAGATCACCAGCAGGACCAGCAAGAGCGTGTAGGCGACCACGTAACGCCACACGCCCCTGCAGATGGTTTCCATATTGATGCGGGCCACGCCGCAGACCACGTTGAGCACCGTGCCCACCGGCGGGGTCAGCAGCCCCACGCTGCCCACCATGACGAACATGACGCCGAAGTAGACGGGGTCGATGCCTGCCTTGACGACGACGGGCATCAGCACCGGGCCCAGGATCAGGATGGTGGGCGTCAGGTCCATGACCGTGCCCACCAGCGTCAACAGGATCAGCAGGGCGAACATCAGGAGCTTGGGCTGGTCCATCACCGGTTCCAGCAGGGCAATCAAGTCCTGCGGCATGTCGGCCAGGGTGATCATGTAGGACGAGACCATGGCAGCCGCCACCAGGAACATGACGACGGCCGTGGTGCGCGCGGCGTTGACGAACAGCCGGCCCAGGTCGCGCACGCCGATCTCGCGGTAGACGAACAGGCTGACCAGCAACGCATAGACCGCGGCCACTACTGCAGCTTCCGTGGGCGTGAAGATGCCGCCGCGCAAGCCGCCGATGATGATCACAGGCAGCATCAGGGCCCACAGCGAGTCGCGAAACGCCCTCAGGCGGTTGCGCCACGGCACGCGCGGTGACGGTTTGATGCTGCCGTGCTTGCGCGCCACCCAGGCCCAGACGGCGATCAGCGTCAGGCCCATCATCAGCCCGGGGGCGATGCCCGCGAAGAACAGCTTGGTGATCGACACGTTGGTCGCCACGCCGAAAATGATGAACGAGATCGAAGGCGGGATGATGGGCGCGATGATGCCGCCGGCGGCGATCAGCCCCGAGGCCTGGCCAGCGTCGTAGCCTTTTTCGCGCAGCATGGGGATCAACAGCGACCCGAGTGCGGCGGCGTCGGCGACGGCCGAGCCCGACAGCGAGGCCAGCAGCACGCTGGCGAAGATGGCGACATAGCCCAGCCCGCCCTGGATATGGCCGACGAATGCGTTGGCCAGGTTGACGATGCGGCGCGAAATGCCGCCCGCATTCATCAGTTCGCCCGCCAGCATGAAGAGCGGCACCGCCATCAGGGTGAAGCTGTTGGCGCCTGACAGCATGTTCTGCGCCAGGATCTGGGTGTCGAAGAAGTCCAGCTGGAACATCATGGCCAGCGCGCTGAGCAGCAAGGCGAACGCGATCGGCATGCCCAGGGCGATCAGCCCCAGCAGCACAAGCAGGAAGACGGTCAGGATCATTGCGGGTGTCCGGGCGGGATGGGGGGAAGGGGCGGCGCCGTGTCAGGCCAGCGGAGGCTTGGCGTCAGACCAACGGGTCTTCAGGGCTGGATTCCGCCGGCAAGGGGCCCCCGGCCAGCACCCGGACCAGGTCGATCACCGTCAGGATGCCCATGACCGCCGCCGCGTACAGCGCCGCCGAGTTGAATACCGCCAGGCGCATGCCCGTGACGGGCAGCACGGTGTCCATGCCGATGACGGTCTGCACCCAGCTGCCTTCGGCCATCAGCCAAAGCACCCACAGGACCAGCAGTTGGCAGAACACGTGGGACACGCGGCGCGCGGCCGGCCCGAAGCGTTCCACCAGCATGGTCACACCGATGTGCTGGTGCTCGCGCAGCGCGATCACCGAGCCCAGAAAGATCATCCAGACGAACGCCAGCCGGGAGACTTCGTCGGAGGCGTTGATGCCGGAATTGAACAGGTAGCGCAGGGCCACATTGCCGAACAGCAGCACGACCATCACGACCAGACAGGCCACCATCAGCCAGGTCTGCAAGGCGAAACACCAGTCGGCGGCGCGGGCCAGAGGCGTGCCGCCCGGCCGGCCCGAAGGGCTAGCTTGCATTGTTGTCTCCTATCCGTTTCCCGGAATTTTCTGGATTATGCTTTCGATGATGTTAGCGCTAACATTTTCGGTTTGGCAACCCCCCGTTTTTTGCGTCAGACTACGCGCTTCCGACACCACCGCGAGGGCCAATGTCCGTCCGTAAACCCCGAAGCACCCGCGCCGGGCGCGTCACCATGCAGGATGTCGCCCGCCGGGTGGGCGTCAGCGCCATTACCGTGTCGCGCGCGTTGCGCACGCCGGACAAGGTGGCGGAAGCGCTGCGCCTTCGCATCGCCCGGGTTTGCCAGGAACTGGGCTACGTGCCCAACCACGCCGCCAGCGCACTGGCGTCGGCGCGTTCGCAAACTATCGTGGCGCTGATCCCGTCGCTGAGCAATGTGGTGTTCGTGGACATCATCACGGGGATCAAGGACGTGCTGGACCGCCACGGCTATCACATGCTGATCGGCGTGACGGGATATTCGCCCGACGAAGAGGAGGCGCTGCTGCAGAAGTACCTGCAGCATTCGCCGGACGGGCTGATCCTGACCGGCATCGACCACAATCCCGGCGTGTGGGACCTGCTGCGCGCGCAGCAGATCCCGACGGTGCACACGATCGAAACCCTGCCGGCCGGCAAAGACATGAGCGTCGGCTTTTCGCAGTTCGATTCCGGGTACGCGGCGGCCCGCCATTTGCTCGAGCGCGGCCATCGCCGCGTCGGCATCGTCGGCGCGCAGCTGGATCCGCGGTCGCTGCGCCGTTGCGAAGGCGCGCGGCAGGCTCTGCGGGATGCGGGCTGCCATGACCCGGCGCTTGAAATCATGACGCCCGAAAGATCGTCCATCAGCCTGGGGGCGTCGCTGCTGCAAGACCTGCACGACCGCCATCCCGATTGCGATGCGGTCTTTTTCTGCAATGACGACCTGGCGCAGGGCGCAGTGTTCCAGTGCGGGCGCCTGGGCGTGAATGTGCCGGGCCAGATGGCCATCATTGGCTTCCACGATCTGGCCGGCACGGCCTGGACGACGCCGCCCCTGTCAACGATCGCCACGCCGCGTTACGAGATCGGCGCGGCGGCCGCAGGCTTGCTGATGCGGCATCTGGCGGGCGACGAGGTCGCCGAGCGCCACGTGGACCTGGGCTTTACGTTGGTGCAGCGGGAAACCAGCTAAGCCCCGTGTTCACGTCGCGCGGCGCATGGCCAGGAAGATGCCGGCGGCCATGATAAGCGCCATGCCCGCCAGGGCCAGGCTGTCTGGCGGGCGCTGGAACCAGAAGGTGCTGAACAGCACCGCCAGCAGCAATTGGAAGTAGTTCAGCGGGGCCAGCGTGGCCGCCGACACGCGTTGGAACGCGGCAATCAGCAGGATTTGCGCCAGGCCGCTGCATGCACCCAGGGCGATGATAAGCAGCGCATCGGTCAGGTCCGGCCACGGGTCGGGCAGGAAGAACGGGGCGGGCAGCGCGGTGACAACCAGGCAGATAATCGCGGTGTACGCGTATTGCACCGGACCGGAGACCTTGCCCGACAGCTTGCGCGTCAGCACCTGGAAGATGGCATAGCTGACGGCGGACACCGCCATCAGCACGGTACCCAGCAGCGGCAAGTCCGAACCGGGCCGCACGATCAGCAACATACCCGCGAACCCGGCCGCCACCGCTGCCCACTGCACGGGACGCACGCGTTCGCCAAGCAGCCAGGGCGACAGCGCCACCATGATCAATGGCGACGTGAAGTAGATGGCCGTGGCTTCGGACAGCGGCATCCAGATCAGCGCAGTCATGAAGCACGAGGCGACGGTCGCCAGCATCACGCCGCGCAGCACCAGCAAGGGCTTTTCCGGCGCATCGCGCAGGCGCATGCCGCGGCCGTGCCGGAAAAGCATCGCCATCGCCAGGAAGATCACCGCCAGATACCGCATCACATTCAGGAAGGGCGCGGGGTAGCGCTCCAGCATGTGCTTGGATCCGGCGTCGAAGGTGGCGAACGCCACCAGCGCGGCGAAGAACAACAGGATGCCGGCGTTGCGGGTAGAGGAAGAGGCGGGCAGGACGGCGGTGGGGGTGGAGGACATGTCAGGGGGCGGCGTGTCCCATGCCTTGCAGGAACGCGTCCAA
Source organism: Achromobacter sp. 18P8.1.1 (assembly GCF_057799415.1). Lineage (NCBI taxonomy): Bacteria > Pseudomonadati > Pseudomonadota > Betaproteobacteria > Burkholderiales > Alcaligenaceae > Achromobacter > Achromobacter sp. 18P8.1.1. The sequence continues at coordinate 36,511 of NZ_JBYOKH010000014.1, forward strand.
CGCCGGGCCGATTGCCTGCACCATGTAGCCGCCTTCCTGCACGACGACGGTGGGCACGCCCAGGCTGGCGACGCGCGCGCCGATGTCGCGGTAGGCGTCGATGTCCAGCTTCAGCACGCTGATGGGGTCGTCTTTATACGTGTCGAAGCCCAAGGCCAGCACCAGCGCTTCGGGCGCGTAGCCGCCCAACGCCGTCAATGCCGTGTCCAGCGCAGCCAGGAAGGGATCGTTGCCTGAACCGTGCGGCAGCGGCAGGTTCAGGTTGTAGCCTTCACCCTGGCCTTGCCCGCGCTCTTCCGCATAGCCCGTGTAGAACGGGTAGTAGGCGCTGGGGTCGGCATGCAACGATACGGTCATCACATCCGACCGGTGATAGAAGATGTTCTGGGTGCCGTCGCCATGGTGCGCGTCCACATCCAGCACAGCCACTTTGGACCAGGTCTGCAGTAGGCGGCTGGCCGCGGCGGCGCTGCTGTTCAGGTAGCAGAAGCCGCCGGCGCGGTCGCGGTGCGCATGATGGCCCGAGGGGCGGCACAGGGCATAGGCCATGCCGCCGGTGCTGGCCACGTGATCGGCGGCGGCCACCGCGCTGTGGGTGGATCGCAGCGCCGACCGCCAGGTCTGCGGGCCGATGGGGCAGGACAGGTCGCTCAGGTAGTAGCCCGTCTGCGCCACGATGGATGGCGACGGGCAGGGGCCGCGGCCTGCCTGCTCGATGCGGCCGTTGTAGTACGGCGACAGGTTGGGCAGGACTTCCGGGCCCGGGTCCACGCCGGGCGCCTTGAGCGACTGCCAGCGGGCGTAGGCCGTTTCCAGGTAGTTCAGGTAGTCGGCGCTGTGAATGCTTTCCAATGGCTTGCGGCCGTAGTCGGCAGGTGCTTCGACCTTGATTCCCCGGGACGCCAGCGCGCCTTGCAGGCTTTCAGCCCGCGACGGCAGGTCGGTGGGCGCGCTCAGGCGGCCCAACCGCATGAACTGCTGCGGGGTGTGCAGCAATTGCTCTTCCGAAAAAAACGCCTTCATGATGGTCCTCGCTGACGCGTCAAGCCTGCTTGATTTCGATCTCGACGAAAACGAATTCGGTGTCACTGGGATTGATGACGTTGTGCTCGACGCCAACGGGGCGATAGTAGGCGATGCCGGTAGTGAGCTGGCTGGTGATCTGGCCGTCTGGCGTGTCCAGCAGCAGCGGGCCCGTGGTTTGCGGTACCACCACGTAGTTCATGCCGTGGCGGTGCCAGCCGGTTTCCCCGCCCGGCGGAAAGCGCCATTCGGTGACGGTGACCATGTCGTTGTCGATCTGCACGGTGGGGACGGCGGCGGGGCGTTGCACGGTGGTATCTCCTGGTGTTGTCATCGGTTCGGGGAATCAGGCCATTGTCGCCTGGGTCGGGTCCCAGTGCTGGCCGGGCACCGCGGCGATCAATTGCCGCGTGTAGGCGTGTTGCGGATTGTCGAAGATCTGGGCGGGCGAACCGTACTCCACCACCTTGCCGCGGTGCATGACCAGCACGGAATTGCAGATCTGGGCCGCGACGCGCAGATCGTGGGTGATGAACACCAGCGCAATCTTCAGGCGTTGCTGCAGATCGTGCAGCAGTTGCAGCACCTGGGCCTGCACGGACACGTCCAGCGCCGATACGGATTCATCGGCCACCAGCACCTTGGGTTCAAGCGCCAGCGCGCGGGCAATGCCGATGCGCTGCCGCTGGCCGCCCGAGAACTGGTTGGGATAGCGGTCGAACGCGGACGGGTCCAGGCCCACCAGCGACAGCAGTTCGCGCACGCGGGCTTCGGCTTGCGCCCGAGGCACGCCGTTGGCGACAGGCCCGTCGCTGATGATGCGCCCGACCGTATGGCGGGGGTTGAGCGATGCGAACGGGTCCTGGAAGATCATCTGGATGTCGTGGCGCATGGGCCTGAAGCGCGACTCCGACATCGTGGCAATGTCTTGCCCGTTGAAGATCAGCTGGCCGCCGTTGATGCCCACCAGCTTCAGCAGGCATTTGCCGATGGTGGATTTGCCCGATCCGGATTCGCCCACGATGCCGAGCGTCTCGCCGCGGCGCACGGCAAAGCTCACGCCATCCACCGCGTGCACTTCGCGCTTGCCGCCCAGCCAGCCATGGCCGATCACGTAGGTCTTCTTCAGGTCCTTCACTTCCAGCACGGGTTTGTCGTCCGCGGGGGCGACGCGTTCTTCGCCGCGCCGGTGCGGCACGGCCGAGATCAGGCGCTGGGTATAGGGGTGGCGTGGGCGGTTCAGCACGTCGTCGGCGGGGCCCTGTTCCACCAGCACGCCTTTTTCCATGACGGCGACGCGGTGGGCGATTTCGGCCACCACGCCGAAGTCATGCGTGACGAACATCACGCCCATGCCTTTTTCCTTCTGGATGCGGGCGATCAGCGCCAGGATCTGCGCCTGGGTGGTGACGTCCAGCGCGGTCGTTGGCTCGTCGGCGATCAGCAGCGCCGGCTCCAGCGCCAACGCCATCGCGATCATCACGCGTTGCCGCTGGCCGCCGGACAGGCGGAACGGATAGACGTGATAAAGCGTGGTTGGATCCGGCAAGCCCACGAAGGCCAGCAGCTCCAGCGTGCGCTTCAAGCGTTCGGCGCCCGGGTAGGCGTTGTGCACGCGCATGACTTCGCTGATCTGGTCGCCCACGGTCATCAGTGGGTTCAGGGCCGACAGGGGCTCCTGGAAGATCATCGCCATGTCTTTGCCGCGCATGGCCTGCAGGGTGGCTTCGTCTTGCTGCAGCAGGTCTTTGCCGCGGAACAGGATGCGGCCTTGCTGCGGCGTCAGGTAGTCGGGCAAGAGACCCATGATGGCGTTGGCGCTCATGGACTTGCCCGAACCGGACTCCCCGACGATGCACAGGATCTCGCCGGCTCGGATGTCGTAGGAGACGTCCTGGACGGCAAACGGGCGGTCGCCGCCGCGGGGCAGGGCGATGCTGAGGTTCTGGATGGACAACAGGGGCGTGGCTTCGGTCATGTCGGCCTCCTATTCGCCGCGCTTGCGCAGCTGCGGGTTGAGGGCGTCGTTCAAGCCTTCGCCGATCAGGTTGATGGCCAGCACGGTCAGCAGGATCGCCACGCCGGGCCAGACGCTCATCCACCACGCTTCGCGGATCATCGTGCGCGCGGCGCCGATCATGAAGCCCCAGCTCATCAGGTTGCGGTCGCCCAGCCCCAGGAAGGACAGCGACGACTCCGTCAGGATGGCGGTCGCCACCATGAACGACGCCGACACGATGATGGGCGACATGGCGTTGGGCAGGATCTGCGTGCTGACGATGCGCGCGGGCGTCTGGCCGATGACGATAGCCGCCTGCACGAACTCGCGCTGCTTCAGCGTCATGAATTCCGACCGCACCAGGCGTGCGGCCGGGGGCCAAGACACGATGGCGATCGCACCCATGATGGAATAGACAGACGGGCTCAGGATGGCCACCAGCACCACCGCCATGGCCAGTTGCGGAATGGTCTGGAAGAATTCGGTGAAACGCATCAGCGCATCGTCGACGCGGCCGCCGCAATAGCCCGCGACCGACCCTACCAGAATCCCGAAGAGCAGGGCTACGGCCGTCGACAGCAGGCCCACCATCAGCGACACCCGGGCGCCCCAGACCAGGCCGGCCGTGATGTCGCGGCCCAGCATGTCGGTGCCGAAGGGATAGTCGGCGTTGGTGAAGGGGGGGATCAGCGGGTCCGCCACCATCATCCAGGGGGATTCCTCGTACAGCAGGGGGGCGGCCAGCGCCACGACGACCACGATCAGCATGATGATCAGGCCGGCCACCGCGCCGTAGTTGCGCATGTACCGTTGGGCGAATGACTTCATGCGGCGGCTCCTTGCTGCGCACCGGCGCCGATGCGGGGGTCGATCAGGCGGTACAGCACGTCGGTCAGCAGGTTGAACACCACCACCATGATGGAAGTGACGAGAAAAATGCCCAGCAGCAGCTGGTAGTCGCGTTGCAGCAGGGCATCGAACATCAGGCGGCCGATGCCGGGCCAGGCGAACACGGTTTCGGTCAGCACCGCGCCACCGGCCATCTGGCCCAGCTGGATGCCGGCGAAGGTGATGACGGGCAGCAGCGCGTTGCGCAGCACATGGGTGCGGATCACGCGGCTCGGGCTGACACCCTTGGCGCGTGCCGTCTTCACGAAATCCATCCCGATGACTTCCAGCATCGATGCGCGCGTCAGGCGCACATACACGGCCATGAAGAAGCAGCCCAGGGTGATCGTGGGCAGGACCAAGTGCTGGGCGATGTCCGCCGCGCGCGCCAGGCCGGTCAGCCCGGAACCTACGGTTTCCATGCCGAAGGCGGGCAACCAGCCCAGCACGACCGAAAACAGCAGGATGCCCATCAGCGACAACCAGAACAGCGGCGTGGCGTACAGCAACAGCGCGCCGGTCATGACCGAGCTGTCGATCCAGCGGCGCTTGTTGCGATAGCGGGCCTTGGCGGCGACCACGCCCAGGAACACGCCCAGCACAATGGAGAATACGAAGGCGCAGGACATCAGCAGGAAAGTCGCCGGCAGGCGCTCCACGATCAGGTCCAGCACGGGCACGTGGTTGCGGTAGGAAAAGCCCAGGTCCAGCTGGACCACGCCCTTCAGGTACAGCATCAGTTGCGTCAGGATCGGCTTGTCCAAACCGAAGGCCACGCGCAACTGGTCCACATAGGCGGCGTCGCCCGCGCCGGCCTGGCCGGCCAGCACGGCGGCAGGATCGCCAGGCGCCAGGCGGATCAGGAAAAAATTGATGATCACCACGCCCAGCACGACCACCAGGGCCTTGCCGATGCGGGAAACAAGGAAAGACAGGAATTTCATGCTCTGGGTCCTCTCTGGACGGGCGCGGGCTGCCTGGGCAACGCCCTTCGCGCGGCCGGGCTCTGCCGCCGCGGGGGTTCCGCGGCGGCGTCTTGCTGCGCTTACTTCTCGATGTACACGTCGTCGAACGACTCGTTAAGCCCGATGGCGGTCTTGACCAGGTTCTTCACGTTGGCGCGATACAGGGTGGGGAATTCCATGTCCACCAGGAAGCCGTTGGCCACATCGTTGACCAGCGTCGTCTGCAGCTTGGTGTAGAGCTCCTGGCGCTTGGCCGGATCGACTTCAGAGGCCGCGGCCTCCCACTGCTTGTCGGTCTCGGGGTTGCTGTAGCCCTGCACGTTGGCGAACGGCGAACCCTTGACGATGTTCGACGTGATGTACAGGCGCTGCACGCCCAGCGCGGGGTCGCCGTACTGGTAGGTGAAGGTCGTCGTCATGTCGAAATCCCAGTTGCCCGTGCGACTCGCCCAGCCGCCTGCGTCCGTCGATTCCAGATTGACCTTGAAGCCCAATTGCTCCAGCGCCTGCTTGGTGTATTCGCCCAGCCGGTCCCACGTGGATCCGTACGGGAAGCTCAGCTGGCGGATCGTGTAGTCCTCCGGCTTGATGCCCGATTCCTTGATCAGCGCGCGCGCCTTCTTCATGTCGAACGGCATGGGTGGCATGTTCTTGTCATAGAACATCTCGGTCGTCACGAAGGGGCTCGTCGACACCTTGCCCAGGCCGAAGAAAATGTTGTTGACGACCATGTTGCGGTTCATCGCCGCCATGACCGCCTGGCGAACCTTCAGGTTGTCGAATGGCGGCTTGCGCATGTTGAAGATCAAATAGGCCTGCGGCGAGAACATCTCCCAGCCGGCCGTGGTGTATTCCACCTTGGGCAAGGCGCGCAGGCGCTTGATGTCGACGTTGTCCACGTCGCCGCCACGGAGCACGTCCACGCTGCCGCGCTCGAACGCCACCGCGCGCGAGGCCGCATCGGGAATCACGTTGAACACCAGTTCGTCCAGGTACGGCATGCCCGGCTTCCAGTAGTCGGGGTTGCGCGTCAGCTTGATGTATTCGCCGCGCTTCCATTCCTTGAACATGAAGGGGCCCGTGCCCACCGGCTTCTGGTTCGCCGGGTTGGTCATGTAGTCGGTGCCGGCGTAGAGGTGCTTCGGCATCATCGGCGCAAAGCCGGGTTCGAACATCAGCATGAACGCGGGGAAAGGCGTCTTCAGTTTGACGACGACAGTCTTCGCGTCGGGCGCCTGAACCGACTCGACGAACTTGTTCAGGATGACACGGGCGCGCGCATGCGTCTTGGGCAGCATGTCTGCCAGCGAGAACACGACGTCTTCAGACGTGAACGGCTTGCCGTCATGCCACTTGACGTTGTCTTGCAGATGGAAGGTGTAGGTCAGGCCGTCGGCCGCCGCTTCCCAGGATTTGGCCAGGCCCGGCTGCGGCTTCAAGTCGGTGGAGTAGGTCAGCAGGCTTTCGTAGATCTTGCCCGCGACGAATTGCGTGGGGCCCTGCTGGTTGATGGCCGTGACGATCACGGGCGGCTCCGGCTGAACGATCATGTTCAAGGTACCGCCCTTGGTCTGGGCCAGGGCTTGCGTGGCGGGCAGCGCGGCCGCAAGGACCAATGCGCCGATGCTGAGGGAGAACCATTTCTTCGATTTCACTGCGAGCCTCCGGGCTGGAAAGGGACTGACAGGTGACCGCCGTTGCGCGGCGGATGCCGGGCAAATAACAAGCAAACCTCGTGCCACCTGCATTTCTCAGGGGTACTACGGGTGAAGCCGCTACAACCGTGCTTCATACAGGTGCTGGGTAAGGCGGCCGCGCACCATTGCGGCGAAATCGGCGGTGCTAGCGCGCGGCGTTGGCGCGCGCCACCATGGCGTCAAGCAGGACGTTGCAGCCGGCTTCCAGGTGTTCGGGCTGCGCGTCTTCAATCTCGTTGTGGCTGATGCCGTCCTTGCAAGGCACGAAGATCATCGCCGTGGGCGCCACCGCGGCCATGTAGACGGCGTCGTGTCCCGCGCCCGTCACGATGTTCATAGCGGGCAGGCTGCGACGGGCAGCGCCCTGGCGCACCTTGTCCACCAGATCGGGGTCAAAGGGAGTGGGGCGGAAGTACTGCACGTCTTTCAGGTCGACCTGCACGCCGTGCGCCACGGCGATGTCGTCGCAGACGCGGCGCCATTCCTGGTCCATGCGCGTCAGCGTCGCTTCATCTTCGTGGCGCAAGTCTGCCGTGAACCGGACCTGGCCGGGGATGACGTTGCGCGAGCCCGGATGCGCGTGGATTTCGCCGACGGTGCCGCGCCCGTGCGGCTGGTGCGCGTTCGCGATGTTGATCACGGCCTGCACCAGGAAGCTGGCGGCGAACAGGGCGTCGCGGCGGATCGCCATCGGGGTGGGCCCCGCATGCATTTCCATGCCCGTCACTGTGATGTCGTACCAGCGCAGGCCCAATGAGCCCGTTACCACGCCGACGACTTTCTCTTCGTGCTCCAGGATTGGGCCCTGCTCGATATGCGCTTCGAAGTACGCGTCGACCGGCCGTCCGCCAACGGGATCGGCGCCCGCGTAGCCGATGGCCTGCAATTCGTCGCGCACGGAAATTCCTTGCGCATCGCGGGCCGACAGCGCTGTTTCCAGCGGGAACTTGCCCGCGAATACGCCCGAACCCATCATGACGGGCACGAAGCGCGAGCCTTCCTCGTTGGTCCAAATGGCCAATTCCAGCGGCCCTTCGGTGTCGACGCCCGCATCGTTCAAGGTGCGCATGACTTCAAGGCCCGCCAGCACCCCGTAACAGCCGTCGAACTTGCCGCCCGTGGGCTGCGTGTCGATGTGGCTGCCCGTCATGACAGGCGCAAGATCGTTGTTGCGCCCGGCGCGGCGCGCGAAGATGTTGCCCACCTGGTCCACTCGCACGCTGAGGCCCGCGTCGCACATCCATCCCGTCACCAGGTCGCGGCCCTGGCCATCCAGGGCGGTCAATGCCAGGCGGCAGTTGCCACCCTTGGGCGTGGCGCCGATCTGCGCCAGATCCATCAATGATTGCCACAGCCGCTTGCCGTTGATGGAAAGGGAAGACGATGTCATGGATTGCCTCGAAGGTCGGTGAATGAATCGAAGTCTTCGCGCAGGCGCGCCAGGATGCCCAGCAGGTGCGTGTGCATGGCGTGGCGCGCACGGATCGGATCCCGCGCCACGATGGCGTTCAGGATGCGCTGATGTTCGGTATGGGCCGCCGCCCACGCCTGCGTGGTGACGAAGTAGTCCTGCATGCGGCTGTACACCGGACTGGCCTGGCTCAGGTTCCATAGATGGGCCACTGCGGAAGCCAGCGCCGCATTGCCACATGCCGCGGCGATGGCGCTGTGGAATTCGCGGTCGTGGCGGCCGGGCGAGTCGGTCAAGGACATGTCCGCATGCGCATCGCGGATGACGGCGATCTGTGCGGGCGTCGCCTGGTGCGCGGCTAGCGCAGCGCAATCCGGTTCGATCAGCATGCGGGCTTCAAGCAGGTCGAAGGGGCCGATGTCGTCGCGATCGGCGGTGCCGGCAGGGGACGGGCCGCCGGGCGACGGGAACCCGGCGCCGTCGGGGGCGATGGTGACGAACACCCCCGACCCGACGCGCACTTCCACATAGCCCTCGATTTCCAGCGCGATCAAAGCTTCGCGGATCGACGCCCTGCTGACTTGCAATTGTTCCGCCAATTCGCGTTCGGACGGCAGGCGCGCGCCGCGGGGGAAATCGCCCGCCCGGATGCGGCCGGCGATCTGGTCGGCGATCATGCGGTACAGACGGGTGGCGGCGACGGCCTGGAACGAACTCATGACGGGTTTGGCGATCAAAATGGCCTAGTGGTCAGGCCACCAATATAGGCATGTCGATATTGAAATAGAAGGGAAATCTTGAAGATTCAGGGAAAACGATCAGAGGGAATACACGTCTTCCTATCAAGTGGTCAGGCCAGTTAGGGAGCTGCCTGGCGGCCGGCGCCGCTTTACAGTTTTTGAACAATTGGCGAACAAAACCCCCGGCCTTGCCGCGTCGCGCAAATCCATAATTCCCCCGCCCAATGTCGGGCGAGCAAGGTGGTCCACCGGACGGTGGCGGGGGAGATGCGGGTGGGGATGCGTGCAGTGCGGTCGGCCCGGAGGGAGCGGTGGGGGATAGTGGCGGGGCTGCTGGTGTTCGCCTTGTTGTGGCTGCCGCTGCTTGACCGGGGAGCGCTGGCGCCGCCGACCGACAACATCGAGCAATTGACCTGGGTGCGCAGCCTGGAATGGGGCTACTACAAGCATCCGCCGTTGCCGACGTGGTTGCTGTGGCCATTTGTCCGCGTGCTGGGGTGGTCGGCGTGGGCGACGTATTTTGCGGGGGCGCTGTGCACCTTGGGGGCCTTTGCCTTGCTCTGGTGCCTGCTGCGCGAACTGCGTGGCCGCGCCCATGCGATGGTTGCCTTGCTGGCCGGCCTGTGCGTCACCTTCTACAACGGACGGCTGTACTTCTATAACCACGAGATCGTGCTGATCCCGTTGGCGGTGGGCTGCGCGGTGGCTTGCTGGAAGGCCTACGCCACGCGCCGCATCGGCTGGTGGATCGTGTTGGGCGTCTGCCTGGGACTGGGCGCTTTGGCTAAATACCAGATCGTGGTGGCGGGCGTGGCTGTACTGGTCTTCTGGCTAAGCCAACGGGGCTGGCGCGATCCGATGCAGGTGTTCGGCCTGCAGGTGGCCGGGTTGACGGCCTTAGCCGTGTTTTCGCCCCATCTGATCTGGTTGGCGGCAAACGATTTCGAATCCTTGGGCTATGCCATGACCTCATCGCTGGCGGCCAGCTTGTCCTGGCCGGCCCGCGCGCAAGAAGTGGCGCGGTGGTGGGGCGATCAGATGCTCAACCGGGCCATGCCCGCGTGGGTGCTGCTGGGGGTGTTCTGGATGCTGGCGCGGCGCAGGCGGTCAGTGCGCGCCGCCGACGTCGCGGTGCCGGCCCCGACACCGCGCGACCCGGGCCGTGCGCTGTTGCTCGCCTTCGGCTTCACGCCGCTCGTCTTCGTCAGTGTGATGACACTGGCCACTGGTTCCCACATCCAGCTGCATTGGGGAACGCCGTATCTGCTGTTTGCGGTGCCGGCCGTGATGGAACTGCTGCGGGGTCGCGTGGGGTGGCGGCGTGTCAGGCCGCGTGAAGCCTTGGTGGCTTTCATGCTGATCCAGTTGGCGTTGATGGCGCGGATGGAATTGACCTCGCCCTTGGGGGCGGGGCTGGCGCGGCGGCCGGCGGATTGGCGGTATTTCGATTCCCAGGCGCTGGCGGAGACCCTGCACGAACGGGCGACGCTTGCCTTGGGCGGACCGGTACGGGTGATATCGGGGCCGCCGGCCGAAGCCGGCGCGCTGGCGTTGCGCTTGCCCGAACAGCCGCTGGTGCTGATCGACGGGCAGGCGCGCCACAGCCCCTGGGTACCAGCCGGGCTGGCGGCTGCATGCGGCGCGCTAGAGCTGAGCCTGAACACGCGCCCCGAGGGCTTTGATCCAGTTGGCGTCGATTTTCCCGGTTTGTACTGGCGGGTGCTGCCATCGGCAGCGGCCTGCGGCGCATAGGGGCAGGGCGCTACTGCGGGTCGGCGTCGGGTTCTGGCGTTTGCGTGAAGGCGCGCACCAGGCGGGCAATGCCGTCCAGTTCGTCGTGTGCACCCACGACCCATTCCGGCTTTTCGAACGGGCTGTCAGACGGCGTCTTATCCAGGTTGGCTTTCAGGTCGTCCAGCAGTTCCAGCGCCATGTCGGTCGCCTGGGGGCTGCTGCGGGTGGAAAGGGCGATGGCAATCGCCAACGCCTGGCGCATGGCCAGCAAGCGGCCTTCCAGTTCAGTGCCCATGAGGTGTGTCCTTGTTCTGCATCGTGATTGACGCATTTTAAGGGCCAGACCGCCCGCGCAGGTGCCGGTGGCGCAGTTTGCGCAAGATCAAGGTGGGCAGGGCGCCACAGGCGAATAATTCAGGGTATGCAAGCCGCCCTACGCCCACTCGTTTCAGAACCTCCGGCCACCGCCGCCGCCGAGCCCTTTTTCCCGCCCCAGTTGCTGGCAAGGCTGGACAAGAACGGGCCGCGATACACCTCTTACCCTACGGCTGATCGCTATCACGCCGGATTCGGCAAGCAGGATTACCGGCAGGCGCTGCAGCAGCGGCGCGCAACCAGCCCGGACGAGCCCCTGTCGTTGTACGTCCACATCCCGTTCTGCGACTCGGTCTGCTACTACTGTGCCTGTAACAAGGTGGTGACGCGTCACCACGAACGCGCCGCCCGCTATCTGGACGCGCTGGCGCAAGACATCGCGTTGCACGTCCGGGAACTCGGTGCGGGTGTTCCGGTGTCGCAACTGCATTTTGGCGGCGGCACCCCGACCTTCCTGTCCGACGATGAACTGACCCGCCTGATGCAAGACCTGCGGGCGGGCTTCCGGTTTGAAGCGGACGCCGAGATTTCCATCGAAGTCGATCCACGCACGGCCACGCCCGCGCGTTTGGCCCATTTGCGCCAACTGGGCTTTAACCGGCTGAGTTTTGGAGTGCAGGACTTCGACCAACGGGTGCAGGTGGCGGTGCACCGCGTGCAGTCTTTCGAGGACGTGCGGGCGCTGATGCAAAGCGCCAGAACCCTGGGCTACGACTCGGTCAACGTGGACTTGATCTACGGGCTGCCCTTGCAGACCACCGAATCGTTCGCGCGCACAATCACGCAAGTGGTGACGCTGCGGCCCGACCGCATCGCGCTGTACGCCTATGCGCATCTGCCGGAACGCTTCAAGCCGCAGCGCCGCATCAATGAAGCCGATCTGCCCGACCGCGCCACGCGCGTCGGCCTGCTCAGCTCGGCCATCGACGGCTTTTTGCAGCAGGGCTACACGTACATCGGCATGGATCATTTCGCGTTGAACACGGACGCGCTGGCGATTGCCAAGCAGCGGGGCGAACTGCACCGGAATTTCCAGGGCTACAGCACGCAGCCCGACCGCGATCTGGTGGCGCTGGGCGTATCGGCCATCGGCCGCATCGGCAACACCTATAGCCAAAACGCCAAAGTGCTTGACGAGTACTACGCCGCCATTGAATCCGGTGATTTCGCGGTCGAGCGGGGGCTGGCGCTCAATGCCGACGACCTGGTCCGGCGCGAGGTCATCATGGACATCATGTGCCAGGGCCGCGTGGATTTCGCGCGGATCGAAGCGCGCCATGGCTTGCGCTTTGGCGACTACTTCGGCCGCGAATTGCTGCAAATGGCCAATCTGGCGGAATTGGGCCTGGTGAATCTGCGTTCCACCGAGGTCCAGGTAACCGGCCTGGGCTGGTATTTCGTGCGCGCGGTCGCCATGGCTTTCGATGGCTATCTGCGCAGCGTCACCACCAGCGCCAGCTATTCCCGCATCATCTGACCAAGGCGGGGGGCCGCGCAGCTCCGGGGTCATTCGGCGAACTTCTCGCGCAGGTACAGCGCCAGCGACAGGTCGTCTGCAAGCCGCAGTTTGCGCATGGCGCGGCGCTTGTGGGTGCTGACCGTCTTTTTGCTGCGCATGAGCCGGACCGCGATCTGCGTTACCGACAGCCCCTGGCGGATATGGCGCAGGATTTCGACTTCGGACGTGGTCAACAGCGCATGCGGGTGCGTGGGCTGAAGGGGGCGGACCTTGCCTTCAACCACTGTCAGGAAGGGATCCCTGCCGTTCAGCACGCCGCGGATCATGTCCGCCAGGAAAGCCATGCCCCACTGCTTGGCCAGGTAGCCATTGGCGCCCGCGCGGAATGCGGCGTATTGGGTTTCGTGAAGGTTGCCGGCTGAAAACGTGATGATCGCCAGGTTGGGGTGGTAGCGGCGCAGGCGCCGCAGGTAGTTGACGCCGTCCCAGGGCTCCTGGGGCAGGTAGAAATCGATCAGGGCGACGTCACAGGGCGCATGGCCCAGTTTTTCCAATAGGGCGCGCGCTGACGTTTCCCGATGCACGACCCGGAATCCCGGCCGGCTTTCCAGGTGGGCGGCAACGCCCAGCGTCACGACGGGGTGGTCATCCAGCACGGCGACCCGGATGGAGGGGGGAGGGCGCGACAGCAGCAGATGCCGGCGTGCGCCCGGAGGGCGATCATCGGCGTCGCCGCCGCGCGCGGGGACTGAGAAGAATGACGCCACGCTTCCAGGCGTTGAAACAGGTTTCATCGATGCCCCATAGGCCGGTAAAAGGGAACGCTGGTGGTGGTTTCATCCGGTTGTGGGCGAAATCCTAAGCACGCGTCGCGGGTTGTCTGAAATTTGCGAAGGCAGATTACGTTTCCCTACGGTTGTTCGGATGGGAAACGCGCCAAAATCAGACTGTTGCACCCTTGGCCTGACAAAGAGCGTACGTATGCCCAAGAAGATTCTGGTTTTAGGTCGGGATGGCCAGTTGGGCTTTGAACTCAGGCGCAGCCTTGCGCCCCTGGGCAACGTGGCAGCGGTGGGCAGGAGCGAGTGCGACTTGACCTACCCCCTGCAGTTGGCGCGAGTGGTGCGCCGGGAAAAGCCTGACGTCATCGTCAATGCCGCCGCGCTGACCTCGGTTGAACGCGCCGAGGAGGACGTGGTGCGCGCCATGCGGATCAACGCCGAAGCGGCGGGCGAGCTTGCCGCGTTGGCCGCAAGCCGGGGCGCGCTTATCGTCCATTACTCCTCCGATTACGTGTTCGACGGCGAGAAGCAGGATCCCTACGTCGAGACCGACGTGCCGGCGCCGCTGAACGCCTATGGCCGCAGCAAGCTGGCGGGTGAGCGCGCCGTCCAGGCCATGAACGCGGATCATCTGGTGTTCCGCACGTCGTGGATCTATGGCGTGTTCGGCAACAGCTTCCTGAAATCCATGCTGATGGCGCTGCGCCAGCCTGAGCCGTTGCGCGTCGTCAGCGATCAGCGCGGCGCGCCGACAGGCGCCGCGTTCATCGCCGACGTGACGGCGCTGGCGGTAGCGCGCTACCTGGGCGGGATGGCGGGGTTCCCGTTCGGGCTGTACCACCTGGCGGCCGGGGGCCAGGCCACCTGGCACGAATACGCCTGCTACGTGGCCGAGCAAGCCCGGATCGCAGGGCTGCCCGTCACGCTGGTGCCGGCCGATATCCAGCCGGTCCCGTCCAGCCAGTACCCGTCCACGCCGCGCAGGCCCTTGAACTCTTGCCTGGATACCGGCCTGCTGGCGCAGCGATTCGGGATACACGCGCCGCCGTGGCAGGAGGGCGTCCGGCACGCGCTGGCAGCCATGGCGGGCAGCCGCAACCTGGTGTGACAGGGCGGTTTGTCTCGCTTACGCCACGGAAAGGACACAAATGGTGCTACAATCGGCAACGATAAACGCAACTGACCCGTTGATCCCGATTGCGCAACACTTGCTCCGCGCCGCCTCGGGCGCGTACCAACAGGCTTAGAACCATGTTTTTCCCGCTGGCACGAACTACGACCCGGAACTTTCGCCCTATGTCGCGTTAGTTTTTCGTGCGTCGGGTTTCACCGTGTCAGGTCAGCGGTAGGACTCAGCAAGACAACCACTAGAACGCGGCTCTCAGGCCGCGTTTTTCGTTTCCGATTTTCGAATTTTTAGTTCCCAGAACCCCAGGAAGCACTCCCGATGGTACAGATCACATTGCCCGATGGTTCGCAGCGCCAATATCCGGGGCCGGTAACGGTTGCCGAAGTGGCGCAATCGATCGGTACGGGCTTGGCCAAGGCCGCCTTGGGCGGCCGCGTGACGGTTGAAGGCGCGGAATCCAAGCTGGTCGACACCAGCTTCCGCATCGAAGGCGATGCGCGCCTGGCGATCGTGACTGCCAAGGACGCCGACGGCCTGGACTTGATCCGTCACTCCACGGCCCACTTGCTGGCCTATGCCGTCAAGTCCCTGTTCCCCGACGCCCAAGTCACCATCGGCCCCGTGATCGACAACGGCTTCTACTACGATTTCTCGTACAAGCGCCCGTTCACGCCTGAAGACCTGGCCGCCATCGAAAAGAAGATGGCTGAACTGGCCAAGAAGGACGAAGTCGTGACGCGCGAAGAATGGTCGCGCGACGACGCCGTCGAATTCTTCAAGGGCATCGGCGAAACGTACAAGGCCGAGATCATCGCTTCGATTCCTTCGAACGAGCCGCTCAGCCTGTACCGCGAAGGCGACTTCATCGACCTGTGCCGCGGCCCCCACGTGCCGTCCACGGGCAAGCTGAAAGTCTTCAAGCTGATGAAGGTGGCCGGCGCCTACTGGCGCGGCGACAGCAAGAACGAGATGCTCCAGCGCATCTACGGCACCGCCTGGGCGACCAAGGAAGACCAGGAAGCCTACCTGCATATGCTGGAAGAGGCCGAACGCCGCGACCACCGCAAGATTGGCCGCGAACTCGACCTGTTCCACTTCCAGGACGAAGCGCCTGGCCTGATCTTCTGGCACCCCAAGGGCTGGGCCCTGTGGCAGCAGGTCGAGCAATACATGCGCGCCGTCTACAACAACAACGGCTACCAGGAAGTCAAGGCACCGCAGATCCTGGACCTGTCGTTGTGGAAGAAGACGGGCCACTGGGACAACTATCGTGAAAACATGTTCACGACCGAGTCCGAAAACCGCGTTTACGGCCTGAAGCCGATGAACTGCCCGGGCCACGTGCAGATCTTCAATTCCGGCCTGCATTCCTACCGCGAACTGCCGCTGCGCTATGGCGAATTCGGCCAATGCCACCGCAACGAACCCTCGGGGTCGCTGCACGGCATGATGCGCGTGCGCGGATTCACGCAGGACGACGGGCACATTTTCTGTACCGAAGAACAGCTCCAGGACGAATGCGCCGACTTCACGGCCCTGCTGCAGAAGGTCTACCGCGACTTCGGCTTTACCGAAGTGCTGTATAAGGTTGCTACGCGTCCTGAAAAACGCATCGGCTCGGACGAGGTCTGGGATACGGCCGAACAGGCGCTGATGGAAAGCCTGCGCCGCACCGGCTGCGAATTCGAGATTTCGCCCGGAGAAGGCGCGTTTTACGGCCCGAAGGTGGAATACACCCTGAAGGACGCCATCGGTCGTCACTGGCAATGCGGTACGATCCAGGTCGACTTCTCCATGCCTGTGCGCCTGGGCGCCGAGTACGTGGACCAGAATGACCAGCGCCGTCCGCCGGTCATGCTGCACCGTGCCATCCTGGGTTCGCTCGAGCGTTTTATCGGCATGCTGATCGAAAACCATGCCGGCGCGATGCCTCCCTGGCTGGCTCCGGTGCAGGCTGTCGTATGCTGCATTTCCGAACCTTCGGCCGATTATGCGGCTGAAATCACACAAAGCCTGAAAAAACAAGGCTTTAGAGTAGAGTCCGATTTGCGTGGTGAAAAAATCACTCGTAAAATTCGGGAGCACAGCCTGCAAAAGGTGCCGTACATTCTTGTCGTCGGCGACAAGGAGAAGCAAAACGGCACCGTAGCCGTACGCGGTCTGGGCGGATTGGACCTTGGCGCAATCGCATACGACGAGTTCGTCGCGCGCTTGACCGAGGATGTGTCCACCCGTCGCGACGTCAATCAACCTGATAGCAGTGCTGCTTAACATTTCTAGGAGCTTTCAACATCGCCACTGAAAAAGCCAATCGCATCAACGGTGAAATCCGCGTCCCCGAGGTGCGCCTGATAGGTCTGGAAGGAGAACAGCTGGGCATCGTCAAGATCGCCGACGCGTTCCGTCTTTCCGAGCAAAGCGACGTGGATCTGGTGGAAATCGCGCCGAACGCCGAACCGCCGGTCTGCCGTTTGATGGACTACGGTAAGTTCAAGTACCAAGAGCAGAAGCGCCAAGCCGAAGCTCGTTCCAAGCAGAAGGTCATTCAGGTCAAGGAAGTCAAATTCCGTCCGGCCACCGACGAGGGCGACTACCAGGTCAAGCTGCGCAACCTGCGCCGCTTCCTCGAAGAGGGCGACAAGGCCAAGGTGACGCTGCGTTTCCGGGGCCGCGAAATGGCTCACCAGGAACTCGGTATGCGGGTGCTTGAACGTGTGCGCGACGATCTGCTGGAACTTGCCCAGGTCGAAGCCATGCCGAAGCTCGAAGGCCGTCAGATGGTCATGGTGCTGGCGCCCAAGAAGAAGGCAGTGCCCGCTGCGGGCAAGCCTGAATCGGCCGCCTGAGTTCCAGCCGCAGCCTTCTCTAGAGGGCTAGGCCGCTCCGCTTCCGACCCGCCGTCCGTCCTGTGACCGGCGGGTTCGCTTATTGGGCGGCTCTGCGCTACGATGTCATAAAGCCGCCTTCCCACTAGGGAAGGCGGCGTACGTTCGGGGTGTCGCGATGCATGTTTTGTTCGTTTTGGATCCCTTGCCGCTGCTAAAGGCGTACAAGGACAGTTCTGTCGCCATGATGCGTGCCCTGGTGGCGCGCGGCCATACGCTTAGCGTGGCCATGCAGGGCGACCTTTACATCGAGGCGGGCATCGTCAAGGCCGTCACCACGCCGATCGCGCTGGTGGCCGACGCCGACCTGCACGGCCATGACTGGTGGACGGAATCCGCCGCCCAGGATCTGCCGTTGGCGGACTTCGGGGCAGTCGTCATGCGCAAAGACCCGCCTTTCGACATGGAATACGTGTATTCGACGCACCTGCTCGAATATGCCGAGGCGCAAGGCGCCCGCGTGTTCAACAGCGGCGCGGCCATCCGTAACCATCCCGAAAAGCTGGCCATCACCGAGATCAGCGAGTTCACCGCGCCCACGCTGGTGACCCGCAACATGGCTCGCCTGAAGGCATTCCACGACACGCATCACGACGTGATCGTCAAGCCGCTGGACGGCATGGGCGGCACGGGCGTATTCCGCCTGCAGCCCAAGGATCCCAACCTGAACGCCATCCTGGAAACGCTGACCGACAACGGCGCGCGCACCATCATGGCCCAGCGTTACATCCCCGACATCGTCAAGGGCGACAAGCGCATTCTGCTGATCGGCGGCGAACCGGTGCCGTACTCGCTGGCCCGCATCCCGCTGGCCGGCGAAACGCGCGGCAACCTGGCCGCAGGCGGCCGAGGCGTCGCGCAGGAATTGTCCGCGCGCGACCGCGAAATCGCCGAAGCCGTGGCCCCCAAGCTTGCCGCCCGCGGCCTGCTGCTGGTCGGCCTGGACGTCATTGGCGACTACGTCACCGAAGTCAACGTCACCAGCCCCACCTGTTTCGTAGAGATTGCCGAACAGACCGGCTTCGATGTCGCAGGCATGTTCGTCCAGGCGCTTGAAAAAGCCGTGGCGACCACTGCCGTGGCGGCCTGATCTCTCTGGAATCCGTCATGACCACGGGTATTGTTATCGTCGTGCACGCGCCTTTGGGCGCGGCGATGCGCGAATGCGCCAGCCACGTCATGGGCAACCTTGACGGCATGCTGGCCATTCACGATATCCAGCCCGAAGACCGGCCGGATGATCTGGCGCCGGACGTCTTGAAAGACATCCTGGGGCAGGATCACGGCGCCGGCGTGCTGGTGCTGACGGACCTGATCGGCGCCACGCCCGCCAATATCTCCAAGCGGGCGGTGGCCGACGCCCAGGCGCAAGGCATTCAATGCTGCGTGCTGGCGGGCCTGAATACCCCCATGCTGCTGCGGGCGCTGACCTATCGCAACCTGCCATTGGCGGAAACCCGTGAGAAGGCCTTGGCCGGCGGGGTGCAGGGTGTCTTGCGGGTAGACTGACGGGCGGGAATTTGCCCTATTATGTCGGCTGATAATTCACGCCGAGAAGCAGTTGGCGGTTTGGCGTGTTGCTGTGATCAACACCGCGGCGTTCATCCGCGGTCATAATATTTCCTATGCCTACTACAGACATCGTCATCAGCAATAAATTGGGTTTGCATGCGCGGGCGGCCGCCAAGCTGACGCAACTTGCCAGTAAGTTCTCAAGCGAGATCTTCATATCGCGTGGCGCACAGCGTGTGAACGCCAAAAGCATCATGGGCGTCATGATGCTGGCGGCCGGGCTGGGCGTGACGGTCAAGCTGGAGGCTTCGGGCGGCGACGCCGAGCAAGCCCTTTCCGAAATCGAAACTCTGTTCGACAGCAAATTCGGTGAGCAGGAATAGAACCCCCTCTGAAACAGCCGGCCTGAGCGCTGCCCGGGCCGGCTCGTCCACGACCCTGGACCCCGCATACGACGGATCTGGCGCTGCCAGGCCCGTCGTTTGTCTTTACGGCAAGGGGGTTGCCAAGGGATACGCCATCGGGCGGGCCGTCGTCATGGGCGCCGCGGCGCTGGAAGTGGCGCACTACCGGATATCGCCGGAAGACGTGCCCACGGAAAGTGCCCGACTGACCGACGCCCTGGCCTCGGCGCAGCACGAACTGCGGCAACTGGCCGACACCTTGCCGGCCGATGCGCCGCGCGAGCTGGGCGCCATGTTGAACGTGCACAGCCTGCTGCTGGGCGATCCGTTGCTGGCCGAGCAGACGCTGGCCCTGATTGCCGAGCGCCACTACAACGCCGAATGGGCGTTGACCACGCAAGGCCAGATCCTGGGCCAGCAGTTCGACGCCATGGAAGACGAATACCTGCGTGAGCGCGGGGCGGACGTCCGCCAGGTGATTGAGCGCGTGCTGCACGTGCTGGCGGGCACCTCCGCCATCTTGCCCGACATGTCCCACATGGGCGGCGATGATGCGCTGGTGGTCGTGGCGCACGATATTTCGCCTGCAGACATGCTGCGCTTGCGCGGCGGCCGCTTCGCGGCTTTCGTGACCGATCTGGGCGGCCCGACCTCGCATACGGCCATCGTGGCGCGCAGTATGGGCGTGCCCGCCGTCGTTGCCATGGGCAATGTGCGCGAGCTGGTCCGTGACGGCGACATGCTGATCATCGATGGCGCCGCGGGTGCCGTGGTCGTCAACCCGTCGGACCGCATCCTTCAAGAGTACCGTCGCCGCCAGGCCGTGTACGCCGACGAGCGGGCCGAGCTTGGCCTCTTGCGCGACGAACCCTCGGTCACGCTGGACGGCATCGACGTCGTCCTGCACGCGAACATCGAACTGCCCGAAGAGGCCGCGCTGGCGCTCGCCTCCGGCGCGGACGGCATCGGCCTGTTCCGCAGCGAATTCCTGTTCATGGGGCGTCCGGACCTGCCCGGCGAAGAAGAGCAGTACGAAGCCTATTCGTCGGTCGTGAAAGTCATGGCTGGCCGGCCCGTCACCATCCGCACGCTGGATATCGGGTCGGACAAGACGCTGGATGGCGAGGCCACGGTCGCCACCAATCCCGCGTTGGGCCAGCGGGCGATCCGTTATTGCCTGGCGCGCCCGGAAATGTTCGCGACGCAGCTGCGCGCCATTCTGCGGGCCTCGGCTCACGGGCCGGTGCGCCTGCTGATCCCGATGATCGCCCACATGCACGAAGTGGTGGCGACCAAGGCAGCGATCGAATCCGCGCGGCGCGAGCTGGATGCGCGTGGCCAGGCGTATGCGCCGCATATGGAATTGGGCGCCATGGTCGAAGTGCCCGCCATCGCAATCGCGATCGAGCCCTTCGTCCAGGCGCTGGATTTTCTGTCGATCGGAACGAACGACCTGATCCAATACACCCTGGCGATCGATCGCGGCGACCACGATGTGGCCACGCTCTACGATCCGCTACATCCTGCCGTGCTGCGCCTGGTGGCCAACACCATCAATGCCGGCGAGCGTGCCGGCAAACCAGTGGCGGTCTGCGGCGAAATGGCGGGCGATTCACGCATGACCCGGCTGTTGCTGGGCTTGGGCCTGACCGAGTTTTCGATGCACCCGCAACAGCTGCTGGACGTCAAGCGCGAGGTGCGCCGGGCGCATTCCAATGCCTTGCGGATCAAAGTGGCCACCGCGCTGAACCGCGCCTTGCCCGTGGATCTGGACGCACTGGATCCCGCCTGAATCACGCTTCGGCAACGCAAAGTCAGTGAAATAAAAAAAGCCCGGAACCGCAAGGTCCGGGCTTTTTCTCTTCCTTCAGGTGAATCAGCTGTGGTACGCCGATTCGCCGTGGCTCGTGACGTCCAGGCCTTCGCGTTCCTGGTCTTCCGGCACACGCAAACCGCACAGGGCGTTGGCGATCTTGTAGGCAATCCAGGCCACCACGCCGGACCAGACGATGGTCAGCAGCACGCCTTCCAGCTGAACCCACAGTTGGTGGGCGATCATGCCGGGCTCGGCCAGGCCGGGGCCGCCGAGGATTTGCGCGTTGAACACGCCGGTCAGCAGGGCGCCGACGATACCGCCCACGCCGTGCACGCCGAACACGTCCAGCGCGTCATCGGCACGCAAGAGGCGCTTCAGGCCATTCACACCCCAGACGCAGACGACACCGGCGATCACACCGATGACCAGCGCGCCGACCGGGCCCACCAGGCCAGCGGCGGGGGTGATGCCCACCAGGCCGGCAATCGCACCCGAAGCGGCGCCCAGCATCGAGGGCTTGCCCTTGACGGCCCATTCCGTGAACAGCCAGGCCAGGACGGCGCCAGCGGTGGCGATCATCGTGTTGAAGAAGGCCAGGGTGGCGTTCTCGTTGGCTGCCAGGGCCGAACCCGCGTTGAAACCGAACCAGCCCACCCACAGCAGGGCAGCGCCCACGAAGGTCATCGGCAGGTTGTGCGGCTGCATGGCTTCGCGGCCATAGCCCACGCGCTTGCCGACCACATAAGCACCCACCAGGCCGGCCACGCCAGCGTTGATGTGCACCACAGTGCCGCCGGCGAAGTCCAGCGCGCCCTTGGCGTTGAGCAGGCCCGGCGCCGTTTCGGAGGCGAACCACACCATGTGGGCGATCGGCACATAGGCGAACGTGAACCAGATCACCGTGAATACCAGCACCGCCGAGAAGCGGGCGCGTTCGGCGAAGCTGCCGACGATCAGCGCGCAGGTAATGCCGGCGAACGTGGCCTGGAACGATGCGAACAGCAGCTCGGTCAGGGTGTTCGACATGGCGTACTTGCCGTCAGCCGGCGTGAACATGCCAGAGAAGAAGGCGCGCGACAGGCCGCCGAAGAAGGCGTTGCCCTCGGTGAACGCGAGGGAATAGCCGTAGATGAACCAGAGAACCAGGCCCAGCACGAACGTGCACAGCACTTGCAGCAACACAGAGAGCACGTTCTTGCTGCGTACCAGGCCGCCATAGAACATCGCCAGACCGGGTACGGCCATCATCAATACAAGCAGGGTAGAGACGAGCAACCAGGAGATATCTGCTTTATCCATTTTCAGGCTCCAATGAGTCTTCTTTATTTATTTACAGCGCAGCTTCGCCAGCTTCACCCGTTCGGATACGGATCACCTGTTCCAGGGGGGCGGCGAAGATCTTGCCGTCGCCGATCTTTCCGGTACGGGCGGCTTGTTCGATCGCTTCGATGACCTGATCGACAAGGTGGTCGGGCACCGCGGCTTCAACCCGCAGCTTGGGCAAAAAGTCGACGGCGTATTCAGCGCCGCGATACAGCTCGGTGTGACCCTTCTGGCGTCCAAACCCTTTGACTTCGGTAACAGTCAGACCTTGGACGCCGATTCCGGATAGAGCCACCCGCACTTCGTCGAGCTTGAAGGGCTTGATGATGGCGATGATGAGTTTCATGGCATTTCCTCTCATGGTTGCACGTTGGCTCCGTCTATCAAGCAAGTTCCATGCCATGTTTGTTGAACCCGGGGAAGCGGGGTGGAGGCGCTCGAGTTGTGCTTGATTGCACCAATGCGGTGCGTCATGCACCACACATCAGCCTCAAGATGGTGCGTAAAGCGGGGAATCAGGGCTTGCAACGAAATATGTTTCAAGCCTGACATTTGTAGCCAGTTGATGCTGCCATTGTTGCGGTTTGTCGTGAATTTCGGACCGGGCGGGCTTGTCGCACGTTGACGCGCTTCGGGCCGCACAGCGTTACAGGCCGTGGGTGTGGCTTGAATCAGGGGGCGATTCAGCCGCCTGCCAGCCAAGGGGCTGGCCGCCCGAAAATGGGGATGCGCTTGATACCGGGGTTTACACGGATACGCTTGTTGCCAAGGGGCCACTGAAGAAGAATCAGCAACAGCTCATGGCTCATCCAAAAGGGTCAGGGCGAATCGGGTCGCTGGAGACGTTCCCGGTGTGGCGGCCCGCCCTAATAAGAAGCAAGAACGGAAAGAGGACACCATGAAGATTCAACGCAAGATGATCGGCATCCTGGCGCTGGCCGCATCGGTGGGCGTGCTGGCGGGTTGCAACAAGAGCGACGAAAAGGCGGCCCCGCCGGCCGCGTCGACGACTCCGGCACCGACTGCCACCCCGCCGGCGTCGACGCCGCCTGCGGCGACGCCCGCGCCGACGACGCAGGCACCACCCACCGCCTCCACGCCGCCGACCGCCAGCACCTCGCCTTCCGTGCCTGCGGAGTGCGAAGCGTATCTGGCCAAGGTCAACGCGTGCATGGACAAGCTCGGCAGCAGCAACCCGGCAGCGGCCAGCATCAAGCAGCAGCTCGAATCGGCCAAGTCACAGTGGGCGGCGATCCCCGACAAGACCCAATTGGCGGCGCAGTGCAAGCAATCGTCTGACCTGTTCTCGCAGTCGGCATCCCAGATGGGCTGCCCGTAACGATGTTGGTAGGGGGTTGCCGCCATGGCAGCCCGGTTTTCTCCTGTGCTTTGATGGGCGGTCACCGCATGCGGCCCGCCCTCTTTTTTTGCCCATTCGTCCTGCAGCGCGGGGCCCGAAGCACTACACTTGAGGCATCAAGAACACCGAGAGGCCGCTATGAACAATCGCACCCAGTGGATGGAAGACATCCAGAAGAACATTTCCGACCTGATCGCCCGCAGCCCCGCTGCCGACGTTGAAAAGAACGTGCGCGCAATGATGGCGCAGGCGTTCACCAAGATGGATCTGGTCACGCGCGAAGAGTTTGACGTCCAATCGGATCTGCTGGCGCGCACCCGCGCCCGCGTGGATCAGCTGGCGGCGCAAGTGCAGCAACTGGAAGAGCGTCTTTCGGCGCTGGACAAGTAAGCTCCCGCCTGTCTGCATCGCTGCATTGACGGCCGCCAAGCGCGGCCGTTTTTCATTTGGGATCCCGGCGGGCAAGGGACGAATACGTCCCTGCCTTGGCCACGGCGTTCTGCTGATTGCCGATACTGACGGCCTTGTTCCTTCGGGAGAGCGTCGTGACGCTTGCCGTTCTTGCCAGCCGGGCGCTCAGTGGGTTGCATGCGCACGCCGTCCGGGTTGAAACGCATCTGGGTCCTGGGCTGCCCAGCTTCAACGTCGTGGGGTTGCCCGACACCGAGGTGCGCGAAAGCCGTGAGCGCGTGCGTGCCGCCATTCTCAACAGCGGTTTCGAGTTTCCGGCCGGCCGCATCACGGTGAATCTGTCGCCCGCTGATATCCCCAAGGAATCGGGCAGGTTCGACCTGCCCATTGCGCTGGGGCTGCTGCTGGCCTCTGGCCAGTTGGCCGCGCCCACCGACGGCGGCGGGCCCGATCTGCCCGCGCCTGATCCTTCCCTGGCTGGCCTGGTGCTGGCAGGCGAGCTGTCCTTGACCGGTGCGCTGGTGCCGGTGGCGGCTCCCTTGGTGATTGCGCTGAGCGTGGCGCGCGAGGTGCCGGACGCCACCTTGATCCTGCCGGCGGGCAGTGCGGAGCAGGCGGCTTGGGTGCCGGGGCTTGGCGTGCTGTCGGCGCGAAGCCTGGCGGACGTGGCCGCACACGTCACGGGGGCCTGCCGGTTGCCGGATGCGGTCCCTAAGGCGTGGCCGGCATCGCCGCCCGCGCCCTGCCTGTCGGACGTGCGGGGTCAGCCCGGCGCGCGGCGGGCGTTGGAAGTGGCCGCGGCCGGTGGCCATAGCTTGTTGATGATCGGGCCGCCTGGCGCGGGCAAGAGCATGCTGGCGTCTCGCCTGCCGGGCCTGTTGCCGCCCCTGCAGCGCAGCCAGGCGCTCGAAGCCGCCGCCGTGGCTGCGCTGGCGGGCTTGTCCGAGGCGCTGATGGGCCATCGTCCGTTCCGGTCGCCGCATCATTCCGCGTCCGTCGCGGCGTTGGTGGGTGGCGGCAGCCGTCCGCGTCCGGGCGAGATCAGCCTGGCCCACCACGGGGTCCTGTTTTTGGATGAGCTTCCCGAGTTCAGCCGGCGCACGCTGGAGGCGCTACGCGAGCCACTCGAGACGGGCAGGGTGGTGATCGCCCGTGCCCTGCATGCCGCCCAATTCCCCGCGCGCTTTCAGTTGGTCGCCGCCATGAACCCGTGCCCTTGTGGCTGGCGCGGGCACCCGGGGCGCGCCTGCGTTTGCACGCCGGACCAGGTGGCGCGTTATGCGGGAAAGATTTCGGGCCCCTTGCTGGACCGCATCGACCTGCACGTGGCGCTGCCGCCATCCGACCCCGAATCCATGGGTGGTCCGCCCGGCGAGGCCTCCCGCCCGGTTCAGGAGAGGGTGATCCGTTGTCGCGACCGCCAGCAGGCCCGCCAAGGCAAACCGAACGCGGCGCTGGCCGGGGCGGAACTCGACCAGCATTGCGTCATGGACGGCGAAGCACAGGCGCTGCTGTTTCAGGCCATGCGCCGCATGGCGGGTTCCGGGCGGGCCCTGCACCGGACGTTGCGGGTGGCCCGCACGATCGCCGATCTGGAAGGGGCGGACGTGTTGGGCGCGGGGCATGTGGCGCAGGCGGTGCAGTACCGGCGCCCGGGGGTATGATGGGCGGCTGAAACTCCTGGCTGGGCGTCAGAGGCAGTCCCTTCCTCTTTTTGCCGCGCCCGACTCGACAAAGACCAGGAAATCACCATATAATCAAAGGCTTTCCCGGATCTGGCGTACCTTTTTGCCAAGAACCGGGAGGAACCCGTGCCTGGCAGCGATGCCATAGCCCGGGGGGAATCGACCCAGCAGTAACCCCGAAGTACCCCCAAGAAGTGACAACAGGTCTACAAGTTTTGCCGTTGCATCGGTGCTAGCCCTAGGGCTTTTTGCCAGCAACGCCAAGCACCTCGCGTCATGTCAAATCAACTACGAGTTTAAGTTTAGGGAATCATCATGCCCAAGATGAAAACCAAGAAAAGCGCCTCCAAGCGCTTTAAGGTTCGCGGCAGCGGCTCCATCAAGCGCGGTCAGGCGTTCAAGCGCCACATTCTGACCAAGAAGACCACCAAGGCCAAGCGTCAACTGCGTGGCTCGGCAGCGGTTCATGAATCCAACGTGGCCTCCGTCAAGGCCATGATGCCTTTCGCTTGATAAGGGAGATCTAATATGCCTCGCGTCAAACGCGGCGTAACTGCCCGCGCACGTCACAAAAAAGTCATTGCCGCCGCCAAGGGTTACCGTGGCCGCCGCGGTAATGTGTTCCGTATTGCCAAGCAAGCAGTCATGCGCGCTGGCCAATACGCCTACCGCGACCGTCGTAACAAGAAGCGCACGTTCCGTGCTCTGTGGATCACGCGTATCAACGCCGCCGTCCGCGAACATGGCGTCAGCTACAGCGTGTTCATCGCTGGTCTGAAGAAGGCTTCGATCGAACTCGACCGTAAGGTCCTGGCCGATCTGGCCGTGCGCGACAAGGCCGGCTTTGCCGCCATCGTGCAGCAAGCCAAGGCTGCCTTGGCTGCCTGATCGCGCGCTTTAACTCATCGCGCATCGCTGCAAACGGGGCTGTAATAGCCCCGTTTGCGTTTTGAAGGCTGGATTTCATGACTCTATTGGTTGACGACCTGGTCTCCCAGGCGCAAGAACGGTTCGCCGCGGCTACGGATGCCGCCGCGCTTGAGAACGCAAAGGCTCGATTCCTGGGTAAGGAAGGCGCACTGACGGTGCTGCTGAAAGGCCTGGGCAAACTCGATCCCGAGCAGAAGCGCGAAATGGGCGCCCGGATCAATCAGGCCAAGCAAAAAGTCGAAGAGCTTCTGACTGCTCGCCGCGCCGCATTGGCGCAGGCGGAATTGGACGCCCGACTGGCCTCTGAAACCATTGACGTCACCTTGCCTGGCCGTGGTCGCGCGCCGGGTGGTATCCATCCGGTGATCCGGACCTGGGAACGCGTGGAAGCCATCTTCCGTTCCATTGGCTTCGATGTGGCCGACGGCCCCGAAGTGGAAAACGACTGGACCAATTTCACCGCGCTGAACAACCCGCTGGACCATCCTGCGCGTTCCATGCAGGACACGTTCTACGTCGACATGAACGACGCCGACGGCCTGCCGCTGCTGCTGCGCACGCACACCAGCCCCATGCAGGTGCGTTACGCCCGCATGCACAAGCCGCCCATCAAGGTCATCGCGCCGGGGCGCACCTATCGCGTCGACAGCGACGCCACGCACTCGCCCATGTTCCATCAGGTGGAAGGGCTCTGGATCGCCGAGGACATCTCGTTTGCCGATCTGAAAGGCGTGTACACCGATTTCCTGCGTTGCTTCTTTGAAAGCGACGATCTTGTCGTGCGTTTCCGTCCGTCGTTCTTCCCGTTCACGGAACCGTCCGCCGAAATCGACATGATGTTCACCTCGGGTCCCAACCGCGGCCGCTGGCTGGAGATCTCCGGCTCGGGCCAGGTGCACCCCGAAGTGGTGCGCAATTTCGGTCTTGATCCCGAGCGCTACATCGGCTTTGCCTTCGGTTCCGGACTTGAGCGCCTGACGATGTTGCGCTACGGCGTGAACGATCTGCGCCAGTTCTACGAAGGCGATTTGCGCTTCTTGCGCCAGTTCAACGAATAACAGACGGCTGATCATGCAATTTCCTGAATCCTGGCTGCGTACGCTGGTCAACCCTCCGATCGCAACCGATGAACTCGCGCACCGGCTCACCATGGCCGGCCTGGAAGTCGAAGAGACCGTGCCCGCCGCGCCCGCCTTCACCGGCGTGGTCGTGGGCCATATCGTCGACATCGCGCCGCACCCCGACGCGGACAAGCTGCGCGTCTGCCAAGTGGACGACGGTTCCGGCGAACGCCTGCAGATCGTGTGCGGCGCGCCGAACGCGGCCGCCGGCCTGAAGGTTCCGCTGGCCCGCGTGGGCGCGGAGCTGCCTGGCGGCATGAAGATCGGCGTGGCCAAGATGCGCGGCGTGCAATCGTCGGGCATGCTGTGCTCGGCCCGCGAACTGGGTCTGTCGCAAGACCATGCCGGCCTGCTGGAACTGCCTGCCGACATGGTGCCCGGCCAGTCCATCCGCGACGCGCTGGACCTGGACGACACGCTCTTCACGCTCAAGCTCACACCCAACCGCGCCGATTGCCTGTCGATCCTGGGCGTGGCGCGCGAAGTCGCGGCCTTGACCGGCGCGCCGCTGTCGGTGCCGACCGCCGTCGCCGTGCCCGTCACGCTGGATGAGCGCGTGCCCGTCAAGATTGAAGCGCCCGACCTGTGCGGCCGTTTCGGCGGCCGCGTGATCCGCGGCGTGAACGCCCGCGCGGCAACGCCCGACTGGATGAAGTCGCGTCTTGAACGCGCCGGCCAGCGTTCGCTGTCCGCGCTGGTGGACATCTCCAACTACGTCATGCTGGAACTGGGCCGCCCGTCGCACGTGTTCGATCTGGACAAGATCGGCGGCGACATCAGCGTGCGCTGGGCGCATGAAGGCGAAACGCTGGAACTGCTGAACGGCCAGACCGTCACGCTGGACCCGAAGGTCGGCGTGGTGGTGGCGGGCGATCAGGTGGAAAGCCTGGCCGGCATCATGGGCGGCGAAGCCACCTCCGTGACGCTGGACACGCAGAACATCTATCTGGAAGCCGCGTTCTGGTGGCCGCAAGCCATTGCCGGCCGCGCGCGCCGCTACAAGTTCAGTTCGGAAGCCAGCCACCGTTTCGAACGTGGCGTGGACTACGCCAGCATTCCCGAGCACCTTGAATTCATCACCCGCCTGATCGTCGATATCTGCGGCGGCCAAGTCGGTCCCATCGACGACCAGATCGTCAACCTGCCGGCTCGTCCGCCGGTGCGCATGCGCCTGGCGCGCTGCCATCGCGTGCTGGGCGTGCCCGTCACGCAAGAGCAGGTCGCCAAGATCTTCGGCAGCTTGGGGCTGGAGTTCACGGTTGAAGGCGATGACTTCGTCGTCAGCCCGCCGTCGTACCGTTTCGACCTCGTGATCGAAGAAGACCTGATCGAGGAAGTGGCCCGCATCTACGGTTTCGAGAGCATCCCCGACGTGCCGCCGATGGCGCGCGCCAAGATGTTCTCGCAGCCGGAAGTGCATCGCGGCGCGCATGCGCTGCGCCGCCTGGCCGCCGCGCAGGACTACCAGGAAGTCGTGAACTACAGCTTCGTCGAAGCGGATTGGGAACGCGATTACGCAGGCAACGAGACGCCGGTTCGTCTGGTGAACCCGATCGCCAGCCACCTGTCGGTCATGCGGTCTAGCCTGATCGGCGGCCTTGTCGCCAACATCCGCCACAACGCCAACCGCAAGCAGTCGCGCGTGCGCCTGTTTGAATTGGGCCGCGTATTCATGCGTGACGCGTCCGTCGAGGACGGTCCGCTGGAAGTGGCGGGCGTGAATCAGCCGATGCGCCTGTCGGGTGCGGCCTGGGGTCCGGCCATGGAAGAGCAGTGGGGCGTTCCGACGCGCCAGGTGGACTTCTATGACGTGAAGATGGATGTCGAAGCGCTGTTCGGCGCACGCGGCCGCCGCCTGCGTTTCGAACCCGCTGCGCATCCGGCGCTGCATCCGGGCCGTAGCGCCCGCATCGAACTCGACGGTCGCGCGATTGGCTGGATCGGTGAACTGCACCCGCGTTGGGCGCAGCAAGCCGACCTGGCGCACGCGCCCGTGGTGTTCGAATTGAACGTGGATGCGTTGTCCGAAGGCGAGTTGCCGCAGGTGCGCGAGCTGTCGCGCCAACCGGTGGTGGTGCGCGATCTGGCGTTGTGGGTCGATGCTCCCGTGTCCACGCAATCGATGCTGGACACCGTGGACGCGGCCGTCAAGGCGGATGCGCAACTGGCCGTGGTGCAGGATGTGCGCGTGTTCGACGTGTGGCGCGAGAAGGCCCAGGGCAGCGAACCCGTCACCGAGAAAAGCCTTGCTTTCCGTTTCTGGCTACAGGACACTGAAGTTACGCTGGACGAAGCCCGTGTGGCGGATTGCCTGTCCCGCATCAAGGATGCATTGGTCAGTGCTCACGGCGCGCGCCAGCGTGCTTGAACCATGGGGAACAGTATGCTTGCTGCCGAGCCGCGCACTCTGACCAAGGCTGAGCTGGCCGAACTGCTCTTTGAGCGGGTCGGCCTGAACAAGCGCGAAGCCAAGGACATCGTCGATACGTTCTTCGAGGAAATCCGCGATGCCCTGGCTCGCGGAGACTCGGTCAAGCTTTCGGGCTTTGGCAATTTCCAGGTGCGCGACAAGCCGCCGCGCCCTGGCCGCAACCCCAAAACCGGCGAGACCATTCCCATCGCCGCACGCCGCGTGGTCACGTTCCACGCGAGTCAGAAACTCAAGAGCGTGGTGGAGCAGGCGACCCCTGCTGCACCCGACGCCGCGGAGTGATACGCTTTGTCGGTAATTGTTATCGGCTTCCAGCGCCCGCGCGGCATAAAATTCGCTTATGACACGTACTGAACCCACCGTTACCTTACCGCCCATTCCCGCCAAGCGTTACTTCACTATCGGTGAGGTCAGCGAGCTGTGTGGCGTCAAGCCCCACGTCTTGCGGTACTGGGAACAGGAATTCACGCAACTCAAACCCGTGAAGCGCCGCGGCAATCGTCGCTACTATCAGCATCACGAAGTGCTGCTGATCCGTCGCATCCGTTCGTTGCTGTACGAACAAGGCTTCACCATCAGCGGCGCGCGCAATCGCTTAGGCGACGCGCGCGACATGCCGCATGATCAAGACGCCGCCGTGCGCTTGTCGGGCGCCGAAATGCAAGCCTTGCGCAACGAGCTCGGCAACGTTTCGACGATGCTGGCCGACGTGTTGGGCATGCCGGCAAATGCCGCCGCCAGCGTCACCCCCAGCAATGCGGGCTCGGCCGTTTAAGCGCTGAATTCTTGTCGTCCAAGATTGTTTGATTGAACGCAGTATCTGCAACGCGCGTGGCTCTTGAAGCAACGCGCATTGCATCAAGCAGTACGTTGCGCCTCGCGCGCGCCGCCTTGCACGAAGCTCGTGCAGGCGACGAAGATGAGGCGCAAATTTTTTTGAGTATTCAGCACTTTTTTGCACCAATGCGTGCAAACTTATTTTTGTTCTGCTATACTCTTTTTCTTTCGGGGCGTAGCGCAGCCTGGTAGCGCACTTGCATGGGGTGCAAGGGGTCGCGAGTTCGAATCCCGCCGTCCCGACCAGCAATACCCTAGGGGGTTAGTGATGAAAATCACTAACCCCCTTTCTCATTTGCGTGACTTTTGCGTGACGTCTCCATCAGGCGAGTCGGCGCTTTAGCATCGTTAACGCAGGCGTGTGGGTTGCAGTGGCTGCAACTCTGTCAGCAAACTCAATCAACTTTCCCAGCTCTGCCGCAGAGTAGTGCGACGTCACGCTGCCATTGGTGTGACCCAACAGCACCTGCCTGTCTTCATGCGGTACATCCGCAGCCCGCAACCGGCGCCCGAAGGTGTGCTCAGGTCATGCACGCGCAACCGCTTGAATCCCTCGTGAGCCGGTTGGCCGTGGATTTTTTCCCACTTTTCTGCGGACCGCTTCCTGGCCTTGCGCCAGGCGCTATCGTTCATGCGATGCAGCGCGCCACCGTCATACGGAAACACCCACTCGGGGTGCTGGCCGCGCTGGCCCTCTATCACTGTCAGCGCCACGCGATTTTAGTATCACCAGACGCTCCTGGCGATTCTTCACCCCGCTATCGTCGAACCGACCGCCGAAGTCCGAAGGCAGCAAAAAGACCGAGGTCCGCAGCGTTGGTACGGGGATTTCCCATTCCCATCGCAGCTTGCAGACCTCTTGCTCGCGGCAGCCGGCGTTAACTTTATAAAGCGCCATGCGACGTAGATGGGCAGGTAGTTCACGGAAGAACACATCCTGCTCATCCCAGCCAATAGGGTAGGGCTGTCGGCTGTTTTTCTCGCTCAGCATTTCGATCATCGGCACTGAGTCCAACCACGGCCGCTTGCGCTCATCACGCCACTTGCGAGTGCATAGGTTCAAGATTCGAACCACGCGCTGCAATGCAATGTTGATCGTTCGGTTCGCCCGACCAGCTTCCAGTCGGTCCTCGATGTAGGACTCCAAGCTCTCGTTGTCGATCTCCCGGATTGGCAGATCTCCGATATAGGGGTCTAGCTGCTTGAGGTAGATGGCCGAATGCCAGATAGAGGGCTGGTCGGCATACTCCTCCCAAAATCTGGTCGCTGCCTCGCGCCAGATGCGGTCTTGGCGCACCCCATAGATAGTGCTCTGGCGGATACCTTCCAAGCGAAAAATTAGAAATTTCTCGGCTTCTTCGTGGTCGCTCGTTCCAGTGCTTTCGCAAAGTCGTCCATACCCCTTGATCTGTTTGTCGATGTGCCAGAGGCCGCCACGGAGTTGCAGGCCCGTGATCGTCTTTCGTGCCATAGGTCGTTTCCTCGTTTGCTATGAGCACGGCGACTGTTGCCTTGACCTGCTCCACGTGATTAGTACGAAATAGATGTAGAGTCCGTTCACAAAGGAACGGCAATGAAGAAACGATTTACGGAAGAACAGATCATCGGGGTGCTGAAGGAGGCCGAGGCAGGGGCCAAGGTGGCCGAACTGTGCCGCAAGCACGGGATCTCGGAGGCCACCTACTACAACTGGAAGGCGAAGTTCGGCGGTATGACCGTCTCGGACGCCCAGCGACTGAAGGAGCTGGAGCAAGAGAACAACAAGCTCAAGAAGCTGTTGGCTGAATCGATGCTGGACAAGGCTGCGCTTCAGGACCTTTTGAGCCGAAAGTAGCAAGCCCGCAGGCCAAACGCGAAGCGGTCAGGACGTTGATGACCGAGCGCGGCATGGGTATCACCCGGGCCTGCGGGCTGGTAGGCATTTCCCGGTCGCTATTCGCTTATGAAAGTAAGCGTACGGGCGTGTGGCATTGACCGAGCGCATGAAGGAGATGGCAGCGCTCAAGCGACGCTACGGCTATCGGCGCATCCATATTCTGCTGCGCCGTGAAGGCTGGCAGACGAATCACAAGCGGGTCTGGCGGCTTTACAGCCAAGCCGGTTTGAGCGTTCGTAAGCGTCGCCGCAAGCGCATCGCTCCCGCAGAACGAGTAGTTCGTCCCGTTGCGACGGCGCCGAATCAGAGCTGGTCGATGGACTTCGTGTCCGACGGTCTGGCCTATGGCCGCAGGTTCCGGTGCTTGAACATCGTCGATGACTACACGCGCGAGTGTCTTGCCATCGAGGTCGATACATCACTGCCGGGATTGCGGGTGGCGCAGGTGCTGCAACGGCTTGCGCAACTGCGTGGGCTGCCCAAATCCATCACCGTGGACAACGGCCCGGAGTTTGCCGGCAGGGCCTTGGACGCTTGGGCCTATCAGGTCGGCGTGAAGCTGTCGTTCATCAGACCAGGCAAGCCCGTGGAGAATGCATACATCGAGAGCTTCAACGGAAAATTCCGCGATGAATGCCTGAATGAGCATTGGTTCATGTCGCTGCGTCAACTCAAATCCTTGATCGAAGACTGGCGCGTCGAGTACAACACCGAACGCCCGCATAGCGCGCTGGGATACTTAACGCCAGAGCAGTTTGCTCAGGCGCATCGGCAACAACGGTTTTTAACCCTGGACTCTATGTCGGTGCCGTACTAAGTCTGGGGGCAGGTCACCCATGGTCATGACGTGGATGTAGCGCTCGCATGATGGAGTACATGCGGGTCTGGCCTTATACGGGCAGGCGAGGGGCATTGTGTCGGCGCTTCTCGGCAGGGGCCAAGTGCCCGCTTGAATCTTCCCCAATTTCTGGCCCCTGTTGGACCGTGCGCCAGATTCTTAACGGCCGGCCTAAAGGTCGCTTGCTCCATATTCTCGCGCTGCCCCCCGGCGGCCGTATCCTGGACGGCCCCGCAGCGCCCGTCACGACTGCCTTTCGGCCGTGCCTCTGCACAGTACGTAAATTTTCGATACATTGGCACCTGCGCGAAATCACGGAGTCGAGAAGTGCCCATACCAAAACAAAACAGTGGCAAGCCGTCAAGCAACCAACGTGGCGGCCGCAGGCTGATCGTTGTCGAATCAGACGAAATCGTGGCTGCTGCTCGCGAGAGACCCTATTCGTCACTTTCCGATCTCGTGGATAAAAGTCCGAAAACTCTTCTTTTAGGAATGTACGCGCTTACGGTTCCTGCATTTCTAGGACTGAAGGTCGCGAGGGACGCTACTTCTACCGTCATGGATGCATGGAATTCGGGGCGCGCAGGCGACCCGAGCGTTCAGCGGATCAGTTACACCGAAGCAAAAGCTCTCCAGATGCCGCCTGGCCATCCTGTCTTGGGAACTGTATATGCTGCTCATCCGTGTCTCGACAGCCGCTATTACGCGATTGCCTCTTTTCACAGCAAGGTTTTCGAGGACAAGGTCGCCGAGGCGAAGAGGCTTCTCATGAGCTTGGGCGCGACTAGCATTACGATTGAGCACGTCTACGGATGGGACAAAAACTTTAGCGTCAGTGCCACAGCACAGGCTGCTGGCGTCGATGCGGGCGCGGAAGCCGGCCGTACTGCGACCTCGTCGTCCAATCTGCGGTTTGAGGCCACCTTCGACAATGTCGACCCACCGGCATTGCCGAAGAACCTGCATTGGTATGCACATGAGCCGCTGTGGCAAGAGGTAGTCGAGGGGCGGCTCAAGCATGGCATGCGCAGCTTCTCTTTGGCAATTACCTACGACGAAGATCACAACGTCAACGCAGGATTGAAAGTAAAGCTCGAAAAAGCGGGCCTAGACCTCGGGGGCACCTTCCGAGAGCACGTCGCGACCACGTGGAAGATGACCGGCACGTTCAACGACAGGAAACCGGTCTGAAACTGCGGGGCGCGCGGCTCCGCTCCTACCGTGGCGCCATGCCTTTGTTGCGCCTCGCGCAATCCTCCACTCGCTCGGACACGTCACGGTCGCGCTCAATCACACAGGACTCCATGCGCAGGGCCGCCATGAAATCGTCATATAGCACCGCCGTCACGCAGGGCGGGCGCTTGAAGTCGTTGGGGAACTGGGGGGGCGCGCAGAAGCACCGAGCGCATCTGCTTGATTTCCCACAGCAGGGTGATCACGTCAGGATTCGCGGGCTGGCGCTCGCGGATGGCCCGAAGATCGGCATGGATGAGGGGGGGGCTTTGAACGGCATAGTCGAAAAAGCTGTACGAGTATACGGTTTGATGGGCGATAAAAAGGACCGGAAGATCCGACCACTGCGATATGGGCTTGAACTTGCCTCGGAGCAGCAAAAAGCGGCTACCAGAGCGGCCTCGACAGCCGCTAGATCTGGCCATGGAACCCAATCGCTGTTGGGCGCTGGACTGCATGCATGATGCGCTCTACTGCGGCCGACGGTTCCGGACACTGAACGTAATCGACGAGGCGAATCGGGAATGCTTGGCCATCGAGGTTGGCATTGTCCATTCCTTCGGCGCGCCTGATTCGCGTCTTGAGCCGCCTGATCGATTGTTATGGGCCTCCCGACGCAATACGCCTGGACAACGGCCCGGAGATGATTTCTGACGCTTTTACCGAATGGGCCGCTGCCAAAGGCATTTCGATCCGCTATATCCAACCTGGCAAGCCGAACCAAACCCCCTTTATCTAGCGCTTCAATCGCACTTATCGCGCTGAAGTGCACGATGCACATCTGTTCGCCAACCTTGAGCAGGTCCAAACAATCACTGAGCCGGATCGCCAGTCTGGTTCAAAAATTGCGTCGGCCGAGATGACGCGGTGTTGCACACCTCGCCAGGCGTTCCCGCAGGTGAAGGATTTGGGCGTTATCTTGCTGCGCGCGTTGACCTTGGACAGTTGCAAGCCTTGTCCAAGCTGACAGGTTTTGCCATGGCGCTGATAAAGCCCTATCGTGTGGCAACGGCTTCGCTCTCCTGTACTGCTTCGTCGGCAGCATCATGTTCCGCGGGCTGCAGCAAGAACATGCCTTGATATGGTTTTAACGAAAAAAATGGGAGAGTCCACAGGTTTATTCTTGAGCGCGGCATTGGGGCAGGAAAGCAATTCTTTGTTGTTGGAAAATACTCCCGAAGTCCAGCTCTGAAATTTTTTTCCGTCAATTATCATTGTGCCGTCCGGTGCCAGTCTTCCAATTATATTTTTTTCTTCGTCTAGCGAAACGGTGCACTTTCCAATGATTCCATCTGATCGGATAACAAAGCTGTTGACTGCCGCCGCGTAGCAAATTTTGGAACTGTCCTCTAACGGGAAGTGTGATTTTTGTGGTGCGCTAGATATAATTTCTCTGTATGCCCTGAGCTTTGCTTCTTCAGATGAGAACGGATCAATGGATTCATTTTTTGGACCGCCTAGCGCGTTTATTGAGTGTGGCAAAATTAAGAAGCGGCTGTCGGTCAGAAATAACTTGCTCAGCTCTTCTGCGTATTCTGCGATGTCTTCCCAGTTTGATGGTGTGAAATGGCAGCGAAGGGATATTTGAAAGTCGAGATTCGACTTCAGGGCTGCCCTCAGGTTATGCATTATTTTAGAATATGTCCCGCTACCATTACGCCTATGGCGGCTCTTATCATGCAGCGCCTGCGGTCCATCTAGTGTGACTTGAAAATTCTTGATGCCGAGGCTCAGGGCCCACGACAAAGTTTTTAAGTCTAATAGATATCCATTTGTAGTCATTTGACCGAAGTGGGAAAATCCGTGAATTCGACTTTGGCGCAATGCATGAGTTGAAATCGCTTCGATCACACGGGGGGCGATCAGGGGTTCACCGCCGAACCAACTAATCGCAAGTTCATTGAGAGTTGTAGCGCGATGGGATATCAAAGAAGTAATGCCGGACACAACCTGTTCGGACATTTCTCCTCGTTCAAACCGTTCATAGCAGTAGGTACAACGAAAATTGCATTGCTCGGTTGGCAGCAGGATTAAGTGAAGCCGATTCGGATTCAGTGCTCCTAGTCGGGCTTGATCGACATTTTGAAGCCAATGTTCAAGAGCTGCTAGCATGCTACACCAGTCGTACACTGGCCGATGTTAAGTTCCGGCCCTCCGCCATCCTCCGGCGTTCGGATAGCCTGTACTTTCTTAAAAATACTTGCGACTGATTTCCCGCCGATCACTAAATGGCCATCGCCATCGACCTCAACGTCATTAAGGTTCAAGGGTCCAAAGTCAGAATCAACTGTTGGTGCAGTCGCCTTTACAAACAGCTCAGTAAGAGCAGGCGAGGCAGGAAGTGTTAATTTCTGATGAGCATCATCAAAATTTAGCTCATCGGGAAGCACCCTAACCGATTTAATCATGGTTCACCTCAAGTTTGGCCGCCGCGGACGCGGATGTTGATGTGTGAAGCTTGTGTTCGTATTTCTACAACGAACACACCCCTAGAGCAATGAGAAAATAAAGGGGTGCATCCAGATTTGACGGAACCTGGCTTGGTTTGGTCTGAATGGGCGATAAAAGCGGATAGCCGTGGTTTATTGGATGTGGACTAAAGTCTTATTTTTGATATTTAGGTTGTGAGGCAGCGTGGATAACGTCTCACGCGACTTGCGGAAGGCAAAGCTAGGCAACGTGTGTCAGTTTATTTGGCTCGTCGCCTGCTTCGACCGTAGGTATGCGCGAAAATTGGGGAATTTTGCCACGCAGTAACGTCGGGTTCATGTCGGGGAAATGTTGGCAGTATGCGCAATTCCTAGTATCAGGCAGGCGATTACGAGATTTGAAGGTCAACATATCATCGACTCGCGGCACCGCGATAATCGTGCCCGTTGAGTCATAATTTGTTGGGGCCAGTTCGAATCTTGGGACCTCAACGATGCGCCGGTCTCCGTCGGAAAGCGTCTCCAACGAGCTGGGTAGAATGCTGGGATAGGAGGAGGCGTCCAGGCGGCAAGAAAATGGTCGCAGTAGTCGTGGCGCGATCGCTCTGTCTGTCGTAGAGCAAGTAAGGGGTAAAGATGAGGGTCAAGGGCCAGGCGGGTGAGGCCTAGAGCCTTTGTGGTCAATGTCCTGTGCTGCGCTTCCGCTTCCAATTCCGACTACTAAATTTGTGTAAGCAGCGACATACGCCGCCTGGATCGCATAGAGGACGGCGGCCAATTTGGCCTGCGTGACTTTTGCGTGAGTCCGTTGAACATCATGTGGCGGCGTTGACCTTGGTAATTGCGGCTGATTTCGCTAACTGCTTGATAAATAAAGAACTAAGTTCCTTCGTCATGCATGGGGTGCAAGGGGTCGCGAGTTCGAATCCCGCCGTCCCGACCAGCAATACCCTAGGGGGTTAGTGATGAAAATCACTAACCCCCTTTCTCATTGGCGCTTCGGAATCTTCATATTGATGGACAAGCATTGCTGATGTCGCAGACATTACGAGCATTCACTCAGCTCTTTGCTGTGCGCGTTATCAACGCTTAGCATTGTCAGTATTGTGGGCGAATCGCGTCGACATGCCGAACACGGGAAGTGCTGGTATAACACCAGCGGATTAGGTCAAATATCTTCGCGCAAAGGATCCCCGTGACGACCAAGCTTCCGGCAAGCCGCTATTTCGCACTGACGGCAAGTACGCTCCGGCAACGGGGCGGCGCGCTATGGCGGTCTACGCCTTGGGCATTCGCCGTGTTCGTCCTGACGCTGCCCATCGCGCTGCTGTTGCCGCACCTGTCCTTGGTGTACTCGCCATTCTTCTTGCTTGTTGTCGTGAACGTGCTGGCGTTGACGCGCCTGTCGGTCTCGTGGCTTCGGCAGACCGTGGCGGGCGGCCACGCGGATGATGCGGATTGGCGCTTGGGCAAACCGGAGTGGAAGGTCGTTGCCTTGCTTGCGCTGCTTATCGCGATAGGCATGGGGTTGATGTACGCCACCGCTAGAGTGCCGATCCTTCTTTATTTTTCATTTGACGCCAACGCCGATAGCGTGTTCTTCGTATGCCTGTTTCTGGCGCTTGCGGCGATATGGGCGCCTGTGCTGTATGGGGTCAGCACGTTTGCGCCGAGCCTTGCACGCGTTGCGGTATCGGGCCAGTACGATTTCTGGCGGACGCGTCAGGCGCGGCGTGTGCATGCGTGGCCGATGATGAGCATGCTGTTCCTGCTGGCGGTGTTCGTGGTGATCACGGGCGCCTTTCTATCCACCGCCGTTTCTGACATGTCGGCGGCCGCGATCGCACTTGGTCTCGCGGGCATCCTGCTGTGCATCGCGCTGGTGATGATGGCCACGACGATGTCCGCCGTGGCGTATCGCGAGCAGGCGGCCGGGGTCGCGGGCGCCGGGAATTGATTCGCCAGCAGTTCACGCCGTACGCACCGGGGTTTATTCCCCCAGCAGTTCGCGCAATTCGTCGGCCCTTTGAATGTTCAACAGCATGGGGCAATAGCCGAACATCGGTGAGCCCACATAGGATGTCGCCAGGTCGCATTGGCCATTGCGGTATGCGAGCCATGCCTTTTGCGTTTGCTCCAGCTTGTTGGCGTCTTCCGCCGATTGCTGAGCCAGGCGCGCATGCAGTTTGCTGTACAGCGCATTGATTTCCGCTTTGACCGACGCGGACACCGTACTGGAGCAATTCAGCACCGAAGTATTGTTGGTGGCGCCGGCCTCCGACAGGCAGCGGTCGTATTGGGCGGTGTAGTCTTTCGCGCCGGCGGCGTGGGTGGCGGTGGCCATCAACATCAGGGCAAGGGCGGTCAGCGGGCGGATCATGGGTGTGGTGTGTGATGAAGTTGCGCTGGGCACCAGTTTCCCATGAGCCAGAGGTGTTGTGTGGGGCAGCGGTATATTGGTCGCTTCGCACTCCCTCCCAACGCCTGACGTCATCCACTATGGCTTTCACGCATCAGATCAAATCCGGCCGCGCCCTGTTGGCCGTGGAAGTTGTTGGCGCCGGCGATCCGGTCATTTTCCTGCACGCGGCCATTTGTGACCGCCGGATGTGGCGAGCGCAGATGGCCGCCGTTGGCGCGACGCATCAAGCCATTGCGTACGACCGTCGCGGCTTCGGCGAGACGCGCGCAGAAACGGAGGACCATTCAGCCGTGGGCGATCTGTTGGCGGTGATGGATGCCGTTGCAGATGGCAAGGCGGTGACGCTGGTGGGGTGCTCGCAAGGCGGGCGAATCGCGCTGGACACGGCGCTTCTGCATCCCGCCCGTGTCCGTCGCCTGGCGCTGATCGCACCGACGGTGCCGGGCGCGCCCGAGGCGGCGTGTCCGCCCGGCGTGCAGGCGCAAATGGCGGCGTTGAAGCAGGCCGAAGTCAGCGGGGACCTGGACCAGGTGAATGCGATGAAGGCGCGTCTGTTTCTGGACGGGCCGCGAGAAGCCGAAGGACGAGTGGGTGGCGCAGCCAGGCAACTGTTCCTGGACATGCATGGCACCGCAATCCGATCGACGCCGGCAGGGGCCAGCCTGGATGCCCTGGATACGTTTGGCCGATTAGGAGAGATCACCGCACCGACGCTGGTGATGTGGGGAAGTTTTGACTTTCCCCACATCCAGGAGCGGTCGCGGCGGGTGTCGACGCTGATCAGGGCGGGCGTAGGCAAGGAAGTGCCTGACGCCGCCCATCTGCCCAGCCTGGATCAGCCCGAAGTGATCTCACGCCTGCTGGCGGATTTCATTTAGCGCCGCTTGTCTGCCCGCCGTGGCGCGGGCGGCAGCGGATTGCCGACATGGCTGGCCAACCAGTGTTCGATCTTGTCGTCCCGGCGGGCGGCCCAATCCTTGCCGATTTCCAGCACCAGCATGTTGCGGGTGTCGCCGTAGTCCTGGCCCGGTTCCTTCTGGAACATTTCACGCCAGATGTCGGACGCGACCAGATCCGTCGTCAACAGCACGCCGATGCCCTTGGCGTCGATCCACAAGGGCGCGGCCCGTTCGTCGACGTGTTTCTTCAGGTTTTCCAGCAGCTTCTGGGCGAGTGAGGCGTTGTCTTTCGAAGCCGAAATCAGGACCAGATATTGCCGGTGGTCGCTGGAGGGTTCGTCGGAGTCGCCAAAAGGGTTTTCCATGGTGTATTCCTTTCGGGTAAGCGTGCATTGGGGCGCAGATGCGTCCTTGGAGGACAGGTTACTCGACCGGGGCGCTGGTCCGGGGGTTTGCGGGGGCCGGGGACGGAGCTGTTATGACGAAAGTTCTTTCGATCTGTGCCTGTCGCGCGCTGGGGGCCCCTTGCATACTGGGTCTTTCCCCTTGGACAAGAGAAGCTCCCATGCGCTACCGATACGTCACCGCCGATGTTTTCACCACCCAGCCCTATAGCGGCAACCCGTTGGCGGTGGTGCTGGATGCCCACGGCTTGGAAACCGCGCAGATGCAGCGTATTGCGCGTGAATTCAATTATTCGGAGACCAGCTTCGTGCTGCCGCCGAAAGACCCTGCGCATACCGCCTGGGTGCGGATCTTCACGCCGGATCGTGAGGTGCCTTTCGCCGGGCACCCGAACGTGGGCACTGCCGTGGTGCTGGCTCGTGAGATGGTCGCTGCCGGACGTCCGGCGCCGGACTCGTTCATTTTCGAAGAGGCTGCCGGCCTGGTCCGGATCTCGTTGAAAGCGGGCGCCAAGGGCGTGGAAGGCGTAGAGCTATTGGCGCCGCAGCCCTTGTCCCGCGCCAGCGAGGCGCCAGTGGCGGCGGTGGCCCGGGCGTTGAAGCTTGCGCCGTCCGATATCGACACGTCCGAGCACGCTCCGCAGGTGGTCTCGGTGGGGCTGATCTTCCTGGTCGTGCAATTACGCAGCCGGGATGCCCTGCGCCGCGCGGCGCCGGATTCTGATGGCTATGCGGCCCTGCTGCCGCTGGATGGCGCGAAGTCCATCTATGTGTACACGACCGATACCGGTGGGGACACCGTGGACGCGCCGACGGACATCCAGGCTCGGATGTTCACCGGACGCATGACGGAAGATCCCGCCACGGGCAGCGCAACGGCGGCGATGACGGCGTTGCGCGCGGCGCTGCGCGGCGAGGGGACGTTGCACTTGCGCGTGGGGCAGGGCGTGGACATGGGCCGCGCCAGCCTGTTGCTGGCGCATGCCGAGCCGCGCGCCGACGGCGTATGGGCGGGGGTGGCGGGCCAGGCGGTCATCGTTATGGAAGGAACGCTGCCCGCGCCTGACCTCGCCTGATCGGCATTGGCCTGAGCCTGCCAGCCATGTCCGCTCGCGAGGCGGATCAAAATCAAGGCGTAATCGCGCCGTCATCACCCAAGCCGGCGCGCAAGTGCACGATGTCGCGCTTGACCGCGTGCGTGAACGCTCGCCATGCGGCGCCGGACTGTTGTTGGCGGCCGTCCACCCACATCAATTTGTGGAAGAAGGGCGGCGATACGACGGGAACTACGAACAAGTGCGGGTCGCGGCGCTCGCTCAGCAGCCCGGCAGACTCGAAGATGGTCACGCCCACGCCGTCGCGCACCAGCAGCATGCGAGCGCCCAGGGCATCGACTTCGTGCACGATGTTCGGCGCCAGCGGCACCTGCTTCATCGCCTGATCCAGATCCAGTCGCGTGCCATGGCGGCGAGTGGGAATGAGCAAAGGCAGCCTCGCCAACTGATCGAGCGTGAGCCCCTGGGACAGGTCCAACCCATAGCGCCGGGCCAGTTCGCGCGACCCCACGACAAAGACCGGCTCAAGGAACAGCAGGTCCCCGGCCAGCTGGCGTGGCCGTTTCGGTTCATAGATGACGGCCGCCGACAATTCACCGGCAAGCAGCCAGTCGTGCAGGTCGCCGCTGTGCCCCTCGCGAACCACGAAGGTCAGGGCGGGGTACTGGCGCTGGACGCTGGCCATGAGCTTGGGCGCGATGGACTGCGAAAAGAACATCGGCACGCCCAGCTTGAACACGCCGGACAGATCGCGGTCGGCGGCTTTGCCGGCCGCCTTGATCTGCGCCACTTGCTGCAGGAACACGCCCGCCAGCTCCAGCAGCTGCTCGCCGGCCTGCGTCGGGGCAACGCCGCGGCCATGCCGCCGCAGCAACGGACATCCCATTTCCTGTTCCAGGGCGGCGACCTGCCGGCTCAGAACCGACTGATTCAGGCCAAGCGCGTCGGCTGCCCGCGAAAAACTGCCCAGGCGCACTGCCTCTTTCAGATATTCGAGTTGCTGCGTATTCATGAGTGCCGAGCCCGTTGCGCCATGCATGCCGGGTCGACGCGACCACGTTTGCTGCAAGCTATGCAAATAATGCATGGCTGATAGTAGCGTAACAGGCTAGGTCCAGGCCAGGGCGCTCCGTAGACTTCCTCCACGTTCTCACATGCCGAGACGACACATATACAAGGGGAATTCATGCGTCTGCCTACTCTTCTGGCCGGCCTTGCGCTGGCTGCCATCACCGTGTCCGCGAACGCGGCCTCTACGCTGGACACAATCAAAAGCCGGGGCACCGTGCGTTGCGGCGCCTTGAACGACATGCCGGGCTTTGGATCACCGGACAGCCAGGGCGCGCTTCGCGGCATCGACGTGGACTTCTGCCGCGCCATCGCCGCCGCCACGCTCGGCGATGCCAATAAGGTGACCTTCGTGGCCACCTCGCCGCTGAACCGCTTTTCCGTGCTGCAGTCGGGCGACGTGGACGTGCTGATCCGTCAGACCACCCAGACGTTCACGCGTGACACACAGCTTGGCCTGGTCTGGGCCGGCATCACCGTCTATGACGGCCAGGGTTTCATGGTCCGCAAAGACATGGGCGTGAAATCCGTCAAGGAATTGGACGGCGCCAGCATCTGCCTGCTGCCGGGCAGCAATACGGAACAGAACATCGCCACCTTTTACCAGGCCAATGGAATGCGCTACAAGCCCATTTCCATCGACAATGCCGACGCCCTGCGCCGCGCTTTCTTCGAGGGCCGCTGCGACGTCTACGTGGGCGACAGGGCGCAACTGGCGGCCAACCGTTCTGTCGCGCCCAAGCCGGACGACTACGTCATCCTGCCCGAAGTGCTGGCCAAGTCCCCGCTTGGCCCCATCGTCCGCCAGGGCGACGACCAGTGGCTCAACATCGTCAAATGGACCATCTACGCAACGCTGCTGGCCGAAGAAAACGGCGTGGACAGCGCCAACGTGGACGCCAGGCGCGCCTCGGATTCCAATGCTGAAGTCTCGCGCCTGCTGGGCAAGACGGTGGGCCTGAGCAAGCAGCTTGGCCTGTCGGACGACTGGGCCTACCAGATCGTCAAACAGGTGGGCAACTATGCCCAGATCTATGACCGCTCGCTGGGCGAGAAATCCCCGCTCAATCTGCCGCGCGGCCTGAACAAACTCTGGACCGAGGGCGGACTGCAATATGCACCGCCGTTCCTGTGAACCGTGCCATGACGGATGCGACGACGATGCCGCCGCCGGTGGAGCGCGCCGCGCTCCGTACGCCCGCCGCGCTGCGCAGCAAGCTGTGGCAATGCGCGGTGGGAGCGGTGCTGGCGCTGTTGCTTATCGCCAGTGGTTTCATCCTGCGGGAGAATCTTCAGAGGTTGGGGCTGTCGGTCGGCTTTGACTTCCTGCAGCGGCCCGCGGGATTCCAGATCGGCGTATCGCTGTTGCCGTACGTCCCGACGGACACCATCGCGTATGCGAT
The DNA here is from genome assembly GCF_057799415.1 of Achromobacter sp. 18P8.1.1. Lineage (NCBI taxonomy): Bacteria > Pseudomonadati > Pseudomonadota > Betaproteobacteria > Burkholderiales > Alcaligenaceae > Achromobacter > Achromobacter sp. 18P8.1.1. Next base: position 81,055 of record NZ_JBYOKH010000014.1, read on the forward strand.
CCTGGTCGGGGCGCTCAATACAGTGATGCTGGTGGTGCTGGCGGGCCTCTGCGCTACCGTGCTGGGCGTGGCGATCGGCCTGGCGCGCCGTAGTGTCAATCCCATGGTGCGCGGCTTGACGCTGGGGTATGTGGAGCTGCTGCGCAATACGCCGCTGCTGATGCAGATCCTGCTGTGGTCGGCCGTGCTGCTGAAACTCCCGCCCGCCGCCAAGGCGACCGAGTGGGCCGGCCTGACCCTGAGCCAGCGCGGCATCTATTTCCCTGTGCTGCACTTGGCGCCGGAGCGCGGGCTGGCGCTGGCGGCCAGCCTTGCTGCCGCGCTGGGTTGCGCGGCGGCGGTGCGGATCCTGTTGCGCCGCTTGCGTCCGGGCGCAGGCCGTGGCATGTGGACCGTGTGCGCGACTGCCTCGGGGCTCGGGATGCTGGCGCTCTGCTGCGCGGCGCTGGGCGTGTTCGAGGTCAGCGTTCCGGTGCGCCGGGGCTTTAACTTCCAGGGCGGCGCCAGTCTGTCGCCCGAGTTCGCGGCCATGCTGATCGCCCTGACGTTGTATTTTGCGGCATTCATCGCCGAGATCGTCCGCAATGGCGTGGAGTCGGTGGCGCGCGGGCAATGGGAAGCTTCCCAGGCCCTGGGCCTGTCCGGCATGACCACGATGCGGGAGGTCGTGTTCCCGCAAGCCCTGCGCATGATGGCGCCCGCGCTCATTGCCCAATACGTATCGCTGATCAAGAACTCCAGCCTGGCCATCGCCATCGGCTATCCCGACCTGTTCTGGTCCGTGTTCACAACCATCAACATCACGGGTCACGCCATCGAGGGCGTACTGCTCCTGGCAGGCGCATATCTCGTGCTGACGCTCGGCACGTCGTGGGCGTTGAACCTCTGGTACGCGCGGCTGCGCCGTAAAGGATGAATCCATGACGCTTCCACTTTTCTTGCGGCCGTACTTCGGCACGGCCGGGCGTACGGCGCTAACGGTCTGCAGCCTGATCGTCCTCTACGGCCTGGCGCTGCCAGTGTGGCGCTGGGCCATCGCGGACGCCGTCTGGTCGGGCGATGCCCAGGCGTGCCGTGCCGCGGCGGGCGCGTGCTGGAGCTACGTACATGTCAAGCTGGACTTTTTCCTCTTCGGCTTTTTTCCGCAGCAGGAGCAATGGCGCGCCGGCATCGCCATGGCGATCCTGGCACTGGTCGTGGTGGCCAGTCTGTTGCCGCGGTTTTGGCGCGCACCCCTGCTCGCAGCCTGGGCGGGCAGTGTGGTGCTGGTGCTGTGGCTGATGGGGGGCGGGGCAGGCCTGGCTCCTGTCGCTTCCGACAGCTGGGGAGGCCTGCCGCTGACGCTGCTGCTGGCCGCTTACGGCCTGGCACTGGGCTATCCGCTGGGCATCCTGCTGGCGCTGGCTCGTACCGGCAGCATCCCGCTTCTGCGTTACGTGGCCGTCGTCTTCATCGAGGGTCTGAGGGGTGTGCCTTTCGTGGCCATCCTGTTCATGGCAAGCGTGACGTTGCCGCTTTTGCTTCCAGATGCGGCCACACCAGGCAAGCTGTTGCGTGCGTACATCGCCTATAGCTTCGTGGCGGCCGCGTATTTCGCCGAAGGGTTCCGCGGCGCGCTGCTGGCCATGCCGCGTGGCCAGACTGAAGCGTCCAGCGCACTGGGCATGGGATATTGGCTGACGATGCGGCATGTGATTCTGCCGCAATGCGTCAAGAATTCGCTACCCATGCAGGTCAACACGGTCGTCAGTTTTTTTAAGGACACCTCTCTGGTTGTCATCATCGGCTTGACCGATTTCCTGCGCGCCGTGTCCGCAGGGTCGCGTGACGCCGAATGGCTCGGATTCGACGTTGAGGGCTACGCCTTCGCCGCCGCCACCTACTTTTGCATCTGCTTCGCCATGAGCCGTTATTCGGCCTGGCTGGAAGGACGTCGCGGCGGGGTGGCCGTCATTGGCTCCGCGCCCGCCGCGGGGCAGACGCCGTAATGGAGAACACGATGGTTCAACACAACAAGCAAGCCGGGGCCCTGGCAGTGAAGCTCAAGGATGTCGAAAAGTGGTATGGCCGCATGCACGTGCTGCGCGGCATCACGCTGGACGTCGCGCAAGGCGAGAAGCTGGTCATCTGCGGCCCCTCGGGTTCCGGCAAGTCGACGCTGATCCGTTGTATCAATCAGCTCGAAGCGCACCAGCGCGGCAGTATCACCGTGGAAGGGATCGAACTGTCCGACGATCCGAAGACGCTGCGAAGCATCCGACGGGAAGTCGGCATGGTGTTCCAGGGGTTTTACCTGTTCCCGCATTTGACCATCCTGGAGAACTGCATCCTGGCACCGATGCGCGTGCGGGGCCTGGACCGCAAGACGGCGGAGCAGACTGCCATGCAATACCTGGAAAAAGTCCGCATTCCCGACCAGGCTGCCAAATACCCCAGCCAGTTGTCGGGCGGCCAGCAGCAGCGGGTGGCGATCGCCCGGGCCCTGTGCATGCAGCCGCGCATCATGTTGTTCGATGAACCCACTTCCGCGCTGGACCCGGAAATGGTCAACGAGGTGCTGGACACCATGATGGAGCTGGCGGGAAGCGGCATGACGATGCTTTGCGTCACCCACGAGATGGGATTTGCGCGCAAGGTCGCCGACAGGCTGGTGTTCATGGACCAGGGGCAGATCGTGGAGGAGGGTGCGCCCGACGCGCTCTTCGATAACCCGCGATCACCTCGCCTGCAAGCCTTCCTGGGCAAGCTGATGCGGCCTGTCGCGCCGGCCCAATACGCGCCGGCGGCGCATTGATCGATCCGAATGCCTACGCGCTCGATCGGGCGCCGTTCCTTCAATTCACAGCTATCAACATGACCGTTCATCCCTTATTCGACCCTTGCGATTTCCGTATCCCCGAGGGCGTTTCCCATGTCTGCGCCGCAGGCGAAACGGCGTTCCTACGTCGGCACGACGAGGCCTACGGCCGCTATGTGCGCGATAAATCTGCCGGCGCGCGAGGACGCACTGCCCAGGAGGAGGTTGTCGAGCGCAGCCGCCGCCAGCTCGCGGCGTTGTGGGGCATGGATGCGGGTGACATCGGCTGGGTCGGCTCCGTGGCCGAAGGCGTTTCCCTGGTGCTGGAGAGCATCGATTGGCGCCCGGGCGACAACATTTGCGCCATGTCCACCGAGTATCCCTCGCTGGTGGCGCCCTTCCTGGCGCGGCAGCAAGCCCCTTACCAGGTGAAATTCGCCGATCCGGCGACCGCCGAGGACGTGGCAGCCCTGGTGGACGAGCGCAGCCGCGTGATTCTGGTCAGTTATGTTTCCTACCTGAATGGCGAACGTTTCGACCTCGGCATCCTGCGGCGGGCTGCTGATGCGGTGGGCGCGCTACTCGTCGTGGACTATACGCAGGCCTCCGGTTACCTACCCATTTCGGCCGACGTGGCGGACTTTGCATTCAGCGCCAGCTACAAATGGATGCTGGGCATGACCGGCGTGGCCACGGCCTGCTGGAACCGCCGCCGCCAGCCGGACTGGGCGCCTTCTACCGCAGGGTGGTATTCGCTGGCTAACGACAACACCCGTTTTGACGCCGGCATCACCTTGCGCGGCGACGCGTTGCGCTTCACCCGCGGCAATCCGGCACACGCCAGCCTGTACGTGTTGTCCAGTGCGTTGGATTACCTGTCGCAATTCGACACCCAGGCGATCCAGGCGCACGTGCAACGACTGACGGCGGACCTGCTGGCGCGGCTGGCCGGCTTGGGCATCCACTCCTCCACGCCCGCCGATCCCGCCCGGCACGGCGCGAGCGTCTGCGTTGCCCGCGCGGACGCCAAGGCGCTTCACGGGTTCCTGGACCGCGAACAGGTGTTGGCCTGGAACGGCCGGGGACGCCTGCGTATCAGTTTCCATGGCTACAACGGCACGGCTGACGTCGACAGGGTGGAAGCCGCCTTGGCCAAGGCGCTTGCCGAGGTGGTGGCCTAGCTTGGCGTGGTGGTTTGTAGCCGAATGGGTCGGCGACAACCCGCTGCGGCATGACTTGCAATGAGGGCCATCGCCTGCGTTGCGCTGGCGTGGTAACGATAGCTCTGCTGCCCCCCTTGCGGGAGGGCAGGCAGAGGCAACGGCGCATGACGGACCTGAATCCGGATAGCTGCCCAGGCGGTTCAGGCCACTTTACGATTGGTGCTGAAGCCGTCCTGCTTGCCCAGCACCGCCGCCGGATGGTGCAGGTCTTCTTGCCACAGCAGCGATTCCATGAAGATGTTCAGCGGTTGGTCCTGTACCGTCAACTCGTAGACGTAATCGTCGTACGAAGCATGATTGTGCACTGCCCAGCCTGGCGCCGAGAGCATCAGGTCGCCCGCCTTCCATTCATAGCGGTTGCCGGCCACCATGCTGTACCCGCTGCCCGAAAAGTAGTAGTTGATGGCCGCCGAGACGTGACGATGCGGACGGTCCACGATTTTCGGTGGGCGGATCGTCATCGTCGCGAAGAAATTGGGCGTGATCCCATTGAAGCGCCCGGTCGCCGGGTTGTAGTACATGTACAGGCGGCGGCCGATATAGTCCTTGCCCAGCGCTTCCAGCTTGTCTAGCTGTGGCTTGACCTTGTCCCAGGCGAAATGCAGCGCCCGCGATTCCACGGCGGTCGGGTTGATCAGCGTTTCATACGGCATCAATAGGCCGCCGTCTTCCGACACCGGAAAGGTGCCGAAAGGGTTACGGCGGCGCGGGTCGGCGGCATCCCCGGACGCTTCGGCCTTGGGTGCCGGTGCGGCCCATTCGCTTTCAGCCACGTAGACGTCCATGAACTGCAGCAGCGGCACGTTGGAGTAGGTCAGCCGCACCTGGAGCGTATCGCCGTCGTTGACGTGCGAATAGTCGCTGTAGCTGGGATGGTTCCAGACGTCGTATTGCTTGAAGGCGATCTGACGGCCACCGACGTCGCAACGGCCCGACCCTGCGATGCAGAAGTTCACCTCGGTGGCGTTGTGCCGGAAAGGCGCCGTGCGTTCACCGGGTTTCAGCACCGACAACCGGACCTGGATGCCAGGGGCCATGCCTGGCGCGAAGTCGCGGCTGTTCGGATGCACGATCAGCGATTCGCGGCGTCCCGATGGGGGCAGGTCGACGCTGGCCAGACGCTGCACCTCGGCGTCGATCTCCTCCTTGGTGATGACGATGGGGGCCCACTGGGTATTGCGCGATTGCGGTGCGGCGCCTCCCAGATCCAGGAAACGGCCGTTCAGGCGATCGAAGTCGCGGCGCAATGGATTCATGATTGTGCTCCAGAGTATGAAGTTGACGGCGCGTCGGCCGCGCCAAAGAATCGGGGTTTGCTTTTGACGGGCATGGCGATGACTCGGCCGATGTCCGACTGGCGCGCGCGCAGCAGGACCTCGACGCCTAGCGCCACATCGGAGATGCCCATGCCCATCGCCTTGAACAGAGTCAGGTCGCAATCGGCTGCACGGCCCTTGCCCGCCAGGACGAGGTCGGCCAGGCGGCTGACGCTGGCCCAATTGCCGTCTTGCGCATCGCCGTAGCGCGTGCGGAATTCGCGCGACAGGTTTTTCACGCTGGTCACATCGTCAACCGCCACCACGCGGGCACGGTCGAAGACATCTTGAAAGAACTCTTCCCGATCCGGCGCAATCGCGCCGACGGCGTTCAGATGCGATCCGCGTCCGAGCAGGGCGGCATGCAGGAAGGGTTCGCTGGCGCGCGTGACAAGTGTCACGACATCGGCGCCGTCAGCCGCCGCTTCCATCGAGGCGCAGCTACGAGTTTGCACGTTGCGGCCGGCGAATTCGGTGGCGAGCAAATTGGCGAATGCGATGCGCGATGCTTCGGTGGGGCTGTAGACGCGAATTTCGGCAATATCGCGCACGGCCAGCACTGCGGCCACCTGTGACAACGATTGTTTGCCCGTGCCGGCGATCGCCATGATGCGGGCGTCGGGCCGCGCCAGCCAATGCGTGGCGACGCCCGACGTGCCGCCCGTGCGCAGGTTGCCCAGCGCGAAGGCTTCGATCACGGCGGCCAATTGTCCATCCGAGGCGTTCCACAAAAGTAGCAGCGGGCAGGTTCCGCCTTGCGTATGGGCCCACGTTTTGGTGCCGACGTAGTCACCCACGCGTGCGCCCAACGCGTGCAGATTGTTGCTATCGAATTGCAGCATCGTCTTGGCCATGTTGGCCGCGCTGGATTCGGCTTGCAGCCGCAAGCCTCGCTCGAGCGCAGGAATGGCTTGCTCGAGGGTAAGCAGCTGGGTGACCTGGGATTCGCTGATCCAGAGGGGAGGGGACATCGTTTTTCCTAAAGGGACGGGGAAGGCGCCGGCGTGTCGGATCCGAAGCCGTCTTCCCAGATGGAGGGAACCGGTGGAGAAAGCCGTAGCGTGTTGACCATGATGGCGTGGGTGATGTAGCGGCCAATCAGCATGGCAATGGCCACGGCCTCTTCGGCGGGCAGACGCCGCACTACCTCTTCGAACGCGCCGTGCGCATTCAAGCCGCGCGTTTCGACGGCGGCAATGGCGTAACGTTGCACCGCCCGCTCGTTGTCGGACAGTAGGGAAGGCGCGTCGGGTTCGAGGCGTTCGACATCGCGCACCCAGTCTCGCGACATGCCGGTGCGTACGCATAGCCGCTCGTGCTGATTGCGTTCATAGGCGTTTTGCATCAGCGTGGCGGTAGTCAGCACGGCCGTCTCCGCCAGGTTGTCGGGTAGCGCGGCTTTCAGTGCGTCCGTGAACTGCATGAACCCCAGCAGCACCTGCGGCGCATGGCCGGCCACCTGGAACAACTCGCCCAGATAGCCCAGGCGCTTGACGCGCGGCGCCAGGTAATGCGCCAACTCAGGCGTGAACTCGGGCATTTGTAAACGGGTAAGGGCGGTGCTCATGGCGTCAGTCCACAGTGATGCGGTATTGATCGGCCAGCTTCTTCCACTTGACCAGTTCGTCGGCGATCTGTCGGCGCAACTGTTGGCCGTCCAGGCTGACGGGCACGAAGAGCCGGTCGGTCAGGGCAGTTTTCATCTCGGGGGTCGAGGCCAGTTCCAGCGTCTTCTTTTGCAGCAACTCCGTGACCGCGGCGGGCGTGTTAGCCGCCGTGAACACGCCTAACCAGACGGAAAAGTCGTAGCCTTCGAAGCCGGGAAGCTCCGCGATGGCCGGCACGTCCGGATAAAACGGGACACGGTCCTTCGTGGCGACGGCCAGCAAGCGGATCCGGCCGCCCTTGACCTGCGGGCTGATATTGGTGATCGCGTTGAACATGACCGGCACCGTTCCGCCCAAGCCGTCGTTCAACGCCGGCGCGCAGCCCTTGTACGGAACATGCACCATATCGATCCCCGCGCGGTGCGAGAACTCGACGCCCGCAAAATGCTGCGCGGTGCCATTGCCGCAGGACGAAAAACTCAGCTTGCCCGGATTCGCCCGGCCATAGGCGATAAGTTCCTGCACGGTGCGCACCGGGAGGTCGGCGTTGACGGCCAGCGCCACCGGCGTGACGGCGATGGCCGCGATCGGCTGCAAGTCCTTTTGCAGATCGAAACTTTGCCGCACGCCCAAAGCCGCGTTGATCGTCATGGTGTTGTTGCCGATCAGCACGGTATAGCCGTCCGGCTTGGAGCGCGCCACGTACTCGCTGGCGATGTTGCCCGATGCGCCGGCGCGGTTCTCCACCACGAACGTTGTGCCTAGCTGTTCACCCAGGCGCGGCGATAGCAGGCGCGCGATCACATCGGTGCTGCCGCCTGCGGGGAAGGCGGACACCAGCGTGACCGGATGATCGGGGTATGCCGCGTTGGCGACGCTGACGGCGCCCAGCGCAAGCAGCGCGCAAATGCGCCTTGCTGCCGCCGCGGCCCGTCTCGGGACGCCAGATTCAATGACCCACATGCATGTCTCCTTGGCTTTATGGATTCCGCTTCTTGCCTATCGGCGCCGGTTGGAGGCGCCGAGGGGCGGATGCATGGATCTTAGATAGTCAATCAATGTACGTATAGCTTGATTTACAATCAATGCCGACAGACGTGGGGTGCTTGAATTCCCTGAAGCCGCCCTGTCAGCCACGATAAAGCGGGGCATGCCTATCGGCGTCGCCAACAGGCCCCTTACCGTGCCAATCAATGTCAAGTCCGGTGACGATCTGCGCGGGCAGCCCAGGCCTGCCGAGAGGGGTTACCGACTCGGCGGTGGCTTCCGGCGGAACGCGGGCGCCATCATGGCGCGGCGTTTGATAGCGCTTGCGCGCTTACACGAAACGAAAGCGCAGCTCGCCCAGCGCGCCATAATCGACTTCGAATACGTCGCCAGGCCGGGCTGCCACCGGACGCGTGAAGGAGCCAGCCAAAACCAGGTGCCCGGGTTCCAGGCTATCGCCCAAGGGCGCAAGCTTGTTGGCCAGCCAGGCGACTCCTATCGCGGGGTGCCCCTGAACCCCGGCCGCCAACCCGGTTTCTTCCACCACCCCGTTTTGACGCAAGACTGCCCCGCACCAAGGCAGGTCGAGCGAGGCAGGGTGCGCGTGCTTTCCTCCTACGACCACGCCTGCATTGGCGGCGTTGTCGCTGATCGTGTCGTAGACCTTGCGCATCTGTTTGCTGTGACGGTCGAACTGTTCGATGCGAGCGTCGATGATTTCCACCGCCGGCGTTACGTAGTCGGTGGCGGCCAGCACGTCTTCCAGGGTCACCGTCTTTCCATCAGGCAGGCCTGGGCCGCGTAGAGGCGACCTGAGCACGAATGCCAACTCAACTTCAACACGAGGCGCAATGAATCGACAGGCGGGTATGTCCAGAGTCGCTCCTGGCGTGCAGGTATAGAGCATGGAGTCGAGCAGTGTGCCGAAATCCGGTTCATCTATCTGACTTGCCATTTGCATGGCACGCGAAGTCAGACCGATCTTGTGGCCAATAACCTTTCGCCCGGCCTCGATCTGCAAGCGTACCCAAGCGCGCGATACCCGGTACCCATCTTCGATGGTCATCCCGGGATATTGTTTGGAAAAGTGCTCGATCTGTACTCGGGTTTTTTCGCTGATATCGAGATCTTGGGCAAGCTTATTCAATAGGTCGGCGGAAAACATGCGCACTCCATCCCAATGGGCTCATGAAGTGCGAATTCTATATCCGCAATCAATGCTTGCATGCGTTGATTTACAATCAATGCACTACAAGTATGGCGCCGATGGGCGTGTCGATGGAAGCGTCGAGCATCTCAATCGTTCTGCTGCATGCGCATCCACGCGGCTGATGTCGTCTTTGGCCTCGCCTGCGTATTCGCACTTCGCTCCGGCGCGGCGACGGTGCAAAGAGGACTATGCGTTTCTCGCATAGGGTGGATTAGGGCCATCTATTGGACAGCCGCCAAAGCCAGGCCCTATCTTTCGTCTCCATGAGGTGACCGAGGTCATCCAAAACAGGCTCCATCATAAAAAGGGGCAGGAGACAAAATGAATCACGACCACAAGCCTATTCGCAGCGGCATGGGCCGCAGTACGCCTGATCGCATTTTCGTCCGAGGACACGATCTGGTCCATGACGTCATAGGCAGCATCAACCTGGGTGACATGGCCTATCTGGAGATGACAGGCAGGCTGCCCGATGCGCACCAGTCTCGCGTCTTCAATGCCATCCTGGTGACGCTGGTCGAGCATGGAATGACGCCGATGGCTATTGTGTCGAGGCTCGTCTACCTGGGGGCACCGGAGTCCCTGCAGGCGGCGGTTGCGGCCGGGCTGTGCGGGATGGGCACGACGTTCGCCGGAACCGCCGAAGGCGCTGCGCGGATGCTGCACGAAGCCTGGGACGAGCATGGCGACCAGAATGTTGACGCCCTCGCTCGCGACATCGTGGCCGGCTTCCGCGCCCGGGGACAGTCCATTCCTGGCCTGGGCCACAACCTGCACAAGCCGCAAGACCCCCGCACTGCGCGGCTGTTCGCCGTCGCCTCGGAGGAGGGGCTTGCGGGCCGCTACGTCGCGTTGATGAGCGCGATCGGTGCGCACGCCCAGGCGGCGTATGGCAAGCCGCTGCCCGTCAACGCCACGGGCGCCATTGGCGCATTGTGTTGTGAGCTGGGCATCTCCTGGAAAGCTGCCCGCGGGATCGCGGTGATCGGACGGGCGGTGGGCCTGGTGGGGCATCTGGTGGAAGAGCAGGGCAACCCCATCGCACGCGAAATCTGGCAGCGTACCGAAGCGGAGACGAGCCGCCAGGACGATACCGCTGTTGGCTCCGGCTGCTAGGAGGCGCCATGTTCTTCAGGAAAAACGCGGTCCTGGCGGTGGCCGCCGTCGGCTTGCTGCTGGGGGCGCAGATGGCGTGCGCCGCCTGGCCCGACAAGCCCATCCGCTTCATCGTTCCCTATCCTCCCGGCGGCGGCACCGACATCGTGGCGCGCGCCGTGGGCAAGCGGCTGTCCGATAGTCTCGGACAGCCCGTCATCGTCGAGAACCGCCCCGGGGCCAGCACGATCATCGGCACGGACGCCGTGGCCCGTGCGGAGGGTGATGGCTACACCATTGGCCTGGTCACGGATTCGCATGTGCTCAATCCGCTGTTCTACCCCAAGCGGCAGCCCTATGACGCGCGCAAGGACTTCGCGCCCGTCGGCCAGTTGGTGTCCGTGCCGTTCATCCTGGTGGCCAATCCCAAGACAGGCTGGACCGATGCCAGCCAGATGATCGAGGCCGCCCGCGCGCGGCCGGGCAAGATTACCTACGCGTCGATCGGTAACGGCACCCCGCATTACCTGGCCATGGAACTGACCCGCGCGCTAGCTGGCGTCGATATGGTGCACGTGCCCTACAAGGGCGTTGCGCCGGCGCTGGCCGACCTGCTGGGCGGACAGGTGGACGTGATGTTCACCGGCATGTCCACCGGCCTGCCTCAGGTGCGCAACGGGCGGTTGACGGCGCTCGCGGTGTCGGGGCCGAAGCGCTCGCCGATCGCGCCGGACATTCCGACAGTGGCTGAGTCGGGCCTGCAGGATTTTTCCTTTATGACGTGGTACGGCGTGGTGGCGCCCGCCAGCACACCGCCCGACCGGATCGAGCGCTTGAGCGCCGAACTGCGCAAGGCGATGCAGGACCCGACGCTGCGGGAACAACTGGACCAGTTGGGGGTCGAGGCGGCGCCGTCCAGCCCGGCGGAGTTCGCCCGCTTCATGGACGAAGAATCGGCCAGGTACGAACAGATCATCAAACTGACGGGCGCAAAGGGTGAATAGTGGAACTGACTGAAGAGCAGCGGCTCATCCGCGACACGGTAGGTGCCCTGGCGCAGGCGCGATTCGCGCCGACGGCCGCGAATGCCGACAAGGAATACCGACCGCCTATCGAGAACCTGAAGGTCCTGGCCGAGCATGGCTACACGGGCGCCTTCCTGCCCGAGTCCCATGGCGGCGCTGGCCTGGGCATGCTGGAAACCGTGCTGATCGTCGAGCAACTGGCACGTTCGTGCGCCAACACCGCCATGTTGTTCTCGTGCACTGACGGGGCTACTCCGCGCGCCATCCTGCATATCGGCTCGGAGGCGATCCAGCGCCGCTATCTGCCGGCGTTCGCCAAGGCGGAACGCTACGCGGCGTGGAGCATGTCCGAAGCCAATGCCGGTTCGGACGTCGGCAACGTGCAGACCAGGGCTGTCCTGTGTGGCGATCACTATGTATTGAATGGCAGCAAGCTATGGTGCAGCGGTGCCCAGGTCGCCGACGTCTTCCTCGTGCTGGTGCGCCTATCCGATGAGCCGGGCATGAAGGGCGTCGGGGCTTTGTTGGTCGAGCGGGGCACGCAGGGGTTTTCGGTGGGCCGCCATCTGGACCTGCTGGGCCTGCGCGGCACAGGCATGGCCGAGCTGGTGTTCCAGGATTGCCAGGTGCCGGCCGAAAACCTGTTGCTGCCGGCCGGCAGGATGAAGGATCTGCTCCAGGTGTTCGACGCCGATCGCATCATCGGCAATCCGCCCATTTGCCTGGGCCTGGCGCACGCCGCCCTGGCGCAGGCCGTGCAGCATCTTAAAGACCGGGTCCAATTCGGCCGAGCCCTCGCTGACAACCAGGGCCTGCAATGGAAGCTGGCCGACATGGCGATCGATCTGGAGGCGGCGCGGGCGCTGGTGTACGAAGCGGCCGCCAGCCTGGACCGCGGCCAGCATTCGGTCGCCCAGGTGTCGATCGCCAAGACCTTTGCCAATGAAATGGCGGTACGGGTCACCAACCAGGCCATGCAACTAGCGGGGGCCTTTGGCCTGTCCGAAGAGTATCCCTTCGAGCGCTATTTCCGCGACGCGCGCGGCATGTCCATCGGCTATGGCACGACAGAGATCCATCGCAATGCGATCGCCCGCGAAATACTGAAAGGCAATTACCTGGCCTGAGGCCAACGAGGATTCCATGCACTCCGGATTTGAACCTATCGCGGCCGGCGACGGCCACACGTTTTCCGCCTACCTGAGCGTGCCTGCGCAACCCAACGGCAACGCGGTGATCATCCTGCAGGAAATATTCGGCGTGACCGACACCATCCGCGCGTTGACGGACCGCTACGCGGCCGAAGGTTATCTTGCGCTGGCGCCGGACCTGTTCTGGCGCATGGAGCCTGGCGTTGAACTGCCGCACGACAAGGCTGGCGTGGCGCGGGCTTTCGGCTACCTGGAGCGCTTTGACGAATTGGCGGGCATCGAGGATATCGGGCGGACGGTGGCGCATGTGCGCGCCATGCCGGGGTTTTCAGGAAAGGTGGCGGTGGTGGGGCTGTGCCTGGGCGGCAAGCTGGCCTATCGGGCGGCGGCCAGATTGGACATCGACGCGGCGGTGACGTTCTACGGCGTGGGGGTCGAAGCGCATCTGGACGAAGCCGCCAGACTGGCGTGCCCGTTGATGCTGCACTACGGCGACCGTGATCGCTATGCGCCGCCGGACGCCGTCGACCGCATCGAAGCGGCGTTGCCGCCCGCACCGCAGGCCGTGCTGCACCGTTACCTGCATGCCGACCACGGCTTCTATACTCGCGGCGCCGGCCCGGATGCCGACACGGCGCACGCGCGCACGCAGCAATTCCTGCAAGACGCGCTGGGGGAAGGGCGATGAAAGTGCTGCAAGGCCTGCGGGTCCTGGACCTGGGCAATTTCATTACTGCGCCGCTGGCGGGCATGCTGTTGGGCGAGCTGGGCGCCGACGTCATCAAGATCGAACGGCCGGGCACGGGCGACCCGTTCCGTGCCTTCAAGGGGGGGCTGTACAGTTCGCAGTTCCAGGCGCACAACCGCAACAAGCGCAGTCTGTCGCTGGATTACACCCGACCGGAAGGACTGGCCGTGCTGGACCGGCTTGTCCTGCAGGCCGATGCCATCATCCTGAACATGCGCCCCGGGGTGGAAGAAAAGCTGGGATTGGGCGCACAGCGCCTGCAGGCGCTCAACCCACGCCTGGTGTACTGCTCGATCACGGGCTTTGGCGCCAGCGGACCCTACGCCTCGCGTCCGGCCTACGACAACGTGGGCCAGGCCGCATCGGGCTGGCTGTCCATGTTCCATGCCGGCACGGATCCGAAGGTGGCCGGTCCGGCGGTATCGGATGCGGTGGCCGGCCTTTACGCCGCGTTGGGTCTGCTGGGCGCGCTGGTCGAGCGTGCCGGGACCGGGCGCGGACGCAAGGTCGAAGTCAGCATGCTGGAGGCCATGATCGCCCTGGCGTGCGAGCCGTTGGGCGCGATGATGGCGACGGGCCAGGCGCCGTCCCTGCATGGCCGGGCCGCGATGTCGCAGTCATACATCGTGACCTGCCGCGATCAGCGCCGCATCGGCTTGCACCTGTCGTCGCCCGAGAAATTCTGGCTCGGCCTGGTGGCAGCCATCGAACGCCCCGACCTGTTGACGGCCTACCCCACGCGCCTGGAACGAGTCGAGCGCTACTCGGCGCTGGCAGCGACCCTGGCCGAGGTGTTCGCCGGGCACGACCGCGATTATTGGGAGCCGCGGCTGGAGCAGCACGACGTGCCGTTCATGCCGGAACGCCGCCTGGATGAGCTGGCCGATGATCCCCAGGTCCGCCATCAGGCCGTGTTCTACGAGCAGGTTCATCCGCGCCACGGCACCTTGCGCGCCGCCCATCGGCCCGTTCGGTACGACGGCGACAACCGCAGCGATTTCCGACCGCCGCCTGACCTGGGCGAACACTCCGGCGAGGTGCTGCGCGAGGCCGGGCTGTCGGATCAGGAACTGGACATTTTGCAGCAGGCCGGCGTGGTCTGATCCGCAACGAAGAGAGGCTCTCATGTTCACTCGAATGCAATGCGCGCGCGGCCTGGCCGCGCTGGCGCTGGGATTTCCCTGCGCGGTCGCTTTGGCCGCCTGGCCCGACAAGCCCGTCCGCCTGGTGGTGTCGTCGGGGGCGGGCGGCACGGCCGACATCCTGGCCCGGGCCCTGGCCGAGAAACTGGCGACGACGTTTGGCCAGACGTTCGTCGTGGAGAACAAGCCTGGCGCGGGCGGTCATCTGGGAGCGTCGCAGGTGGCGCGCTCGCGGGCTGATGGCTACGTTTTTCTCGTCAGCGGCAGCCCGACACATTCAGTCGGACCGCATCTCTATAAGAATCTGACTTACGACCCCATGCGCGATGTGCCGCCCGTGGCCATGGTGGCGGTGGCGCCCAACATGCTGGTGGTCGGGTCCGGCTTGCCGGTCGAGTCCTTGGCCGAACTGGTCGCGCTGGCCCGGCAAAAGCCCGAGGAATTGACGTATTCGTCCGCGGGCCGCGGCACGTCCGGCCACCTGGCGGGCGCCATGCTCGCAAGCCTGGCGCATATCAAGATCAAGCACGTGCCGTACAACACCGGGCCGGAAGCGGTCACGGCGGTCATGGCGGGCAATGTGTCCATGACGTTCTTCACGCTGCCGGGGGTAATGCCGCAGGTGCAGGCGGGCAAGCTGCGGGCCCTGGCCGTGACCTCTCGAGTGCGGACCCCGCTGGCGCCGGCGGTGCCGACCGTGGCGGAAGCGGGCTTTCCGAATTTCGAGGCGTTGGCCTGGTACGGCCTGTTCGCGCCCAAGGACACACCGCCCGACGTGGTAACCCGGCTAAGCGCGGAAATCGGGCGGATCGTGCAGCAACCCGACATGCAGGCCAGGCTGGCCCAGCTGGGCACCGAACCGCACTACCTGGACGCCGAGCAGGTGAAGGCCTTCGTGGCGGTGGAGTCGCCCAAATGGAAAGCCTTGATCGATACCTTCGGTGCGGAGCAGGACTGATGGATGCCCATTTCCCCGATCCCGAACCCATCACCGGGTGGTGCGTGTATGTGCGCCGCCTGGCCTATGAACACGCTGTGCAATGGAGCGACCTGAGCGAGACGTCCGCCACGTTCGTGGTGTTGCGCATCGAAACGGCATCCGGCTGTGCGGGAGCCGCCGAGCTGGCGGTCAAGCCGACCTGGGTCGGCGCCACGGCCGCCAGCATGGTCTGCGTGCTGGCCGAAATGTTCGAGCCGCTGGTGCGCCAGCAGCGGCTGTCCGACCCGCGTCAGCTGCGGGCCGTGCTGGACGCCATTCCTGGCAACCAGCCGGCCAAAGCCCTGATCGACAACGCCTGCTGGGACTGGCTGGGCGCCCGCACGGGCATGCCGCTCTGGCGCCGGATGCGGGGCCGGGCCAAGGTGCCGGTATCGTGGGCGGTAACCCGCCAGCCGCCCGCCGCAATGGCCAACGAGGCGCGTGAGCGGGTCGCGCGCCACGGCTTTCATACCCTGAAGATCAAGGGCGGACAGGGGGTGGCGCTGGACCTGGCCTGCCTGGATGCCGTCCGGCAGGCCGTCGGCGACCACGTCGCCCTGTATGTGGATGCCAACGGCGCCTATCCGGCCGCCGAGGCAGCGGGGTATGTCGCAGCCCTGAGCAAGGCTGGCGCGGTCATGGTCGAGGATCCCTGCGCCTTCGTGCCTGACCACGGGTTCACCGCCTTGCAGCTCGCGGCAGACGTGCCGCTGCTGGTCGACTTCGGCATGACCGGGGTCCGCGATGCGCATTTGTTCCTGGAGCGCGGGGCAAAGGCCTTGAGCATCAAGCCGGGGCGTTTTGGCCTGTCGGACGCGCTACAAATGCTGCAACTGACGCAGGGCGCCGACGCTGCGGCGGTGGCGGGCTTGATGGGCGAGAGCGCGTTGGGTACGTGGGCAGGCCTGCAATTCGCCGCCGCCTTGCCGCCTGGTGTATTGCCGGCCGAATTGACTTGGTTCCTGGCGATGCGCGAGCAAATGATCGCCGACGAGCCCGCCGTGGTCGATGGTGCGATCGCCATGCCCGACTGGCCATCCGTGTGCGAACGCGTCGATTGGGCGGCGATGGCCGATTTCAAGGTGGCGTCATGAATCCGGTGTCCTTTCACGACCTGGAGGTCGGCGCGAGCTATGCCAGTACTGCTCGTACCTTGACGCAAGCCGATCTGTCTCTGTCGTGCATGCTGACCGGCGACTGGCACCCCATCCATGCCGACGCGGACTATTGCCGCGATCACGGCATTCCGGGCCCCATGTTCCACGGGCCTTACGGAATCCTGCTGGCGCTGGGGATGTCGACCCGTTTGCCGGAATTCGCAGAGCCGGTCGTCGGCGCGTTGGGCCTGCGGGAGTGGCGCTACAGGCGCCCGTTGTTGGCGGGCGATACCGTGCACGTGCGCGCGTCCATCAGCGCGAAGCGGCTTGTCTCTGACGGCGGGCGCGCCATCGTCGAGCGGCATTTCGAGCTACTGGATACCCAGTCGCGAATCGTCCAGGAGGGCTTCGGCAGCACCTTGCTGCTCCTGGCTACGGGAGGGAATAAAGCATGATTCTTGGCGACGTCATCGAGCGCAATGCGCGCTGTTATCGCGATCATCCGGCCTTTCTGTTTGAGGGGCGCCATATCACCCACGGCGAATTCGCCGAACGTGTCAGGCGGCTTTGCAACGCCTTGATCAGCCTGGGGCTGGAACGGGGCAGCCGGATCGCAATCCTGGCGCAGAATTGCCCGCAGTACCTGGAGATCTACGCCGCGGCGGGGACCTGCGGATTCATTGCCGTGGGAATCAATTACCGGCTGGCGGTGGCCGATCAGGCCGCCATCCTGCGCGACTGCGAACCTGGCTTGCTGATCCACGAGCCCGAGTATGCCGAGAGCGTGGCGGCCTTGCGCCCGGCGTTGCCGGCGCACGCCAAGGTGCTGTCCCTGGGGGGCGGACAGGGCGACGGCAGCTACGAGCGCGCCCTGGCCGGCGCTGGCATGCAGCCGCCGCGGTGGCGGGCCCGGCCAGACGACACCATGCTGCTCATCTACACCAGCGGCACCACGGGCGTGCCAAAGGGGGTCATGTTGGCCAACGGCGGGCAGGTGGAGCAGGCTCGAATGCTGGCGCTGACCCACGCCTCGGGGCAGGATGATCGGATGCTGATCGTCATGCCCCTGTATCACATCGGCGGCACCACGGAATTGCTGAGTTATCTGATAGGTGGCGCGACGATCGTGCTGCACCGCAGGTTCGATGCCCGAGAAGTACTTGCCAGCATCGCTGCACACCGTGTGACGTCCGCGCATTTTGCGCCCGTCATGATCCAGGCACTGGTCGACGCGCAGGCCGAGGCGCCCGTCGACGTGTCCAGTCTGCGAGTGGTGTGCTATGCATCTGCTCCCATGTCGGTGACCTTGTCGCGGTTGGCCCGCGCGACCTTCGGGCCGATTTTCATGCAGACCTACGGTATGACGGAACACGGGCCCGGCACCGTCCTGCTCAAGCACCAGCACGTGCCGGACGGTTCGCCGGCAGAGGCGGCGCGCATGGCGTCGGCCGGGCAGCCCATCCTCGGCGTTGACCTCCGCATTGTCGATGACCGTGGGGGGGCACTGGCGGACGGTTGCATCGGCGAAATCCAGCTGCGGTCCGCCGCGGTCATGCAGGGCTATTGGCGCAAGCCCCAGGAGACCGCGGCGGTGCTGGTCGACGGCTGGATGAAGACGGGTGACATCGGCTATGTAGACCCGGACGGTTACCTGTTCATCGTCGACCGCAAGAAGGACATGATCATCTCCGGCGGCGAGAACATTTATTCGCGCGAGGTCGAAGAGGCGCTGCTGCGGCACTCTGCCGTCAGGGAGGCCGCTGTCATCGGCGTGCCGGACGAGAAGTGGGGTGAATCCGTCAAGGCCTTCGTCGTGCTGAAGCCGGATGCGCAGGCCGGCGAAGCCGACTTGATACAGCATTGCCGCGATCACATTGCCAGTTACAAGAAGCCGCGAAGCGTCGAATTTCTGGATGCGCTGCCGCGCATGGCCAGCACCGGCAAGATCGACAAGAAGGCGCTGCGGGCGCCGTACTGGGTCAAGGCGGGCAGGCAAGTGGCCTGACGGTCGACCCGCAACCCCAAGAGGAGACAGACATGGCCAGGTTCAAGATGCTGGCGGCAGGCGTTGCCGCACTGTTGCTGGGCACGGCGCAGGCTGCGCCGGCCACTGCGTTTCCCACGAAGATGGTGCGCATCGTCGTGCCTTTCACGGCGGGCGGGTTGGCCGATGTGCTGGCCCGGGGACTGGCGCAGGAACTGAGCATGCAGTGGTCGCAACCGGTCATCATCGAGAATCGCCCGGGCGCCAATACCATTATCGCGGCGGAGTACGTGGCGCGCTCGCAACCTGACGGCTACACCTTGTTGATGGCCAATGACCCCACGGTGTCGTCCAATCAATTCCTGTATCGCAAGCTGCCCTATGACCCGGTCAATGGGTTCACGCCTGTCGCGGGTGTGGCACAAACGCGCGAAATCCTGTTGGTCAGCAACGAGTTCCCGGCTCGTGGGGTGGGCGACTTGGTGACGCAGGCAAAAGCCCGCCCGGGCCAGGTGACCTACGGCTCCTATGGCCATGGCAGCAAGGCGCACCTGGACGCCGCCGCATTCTCCGCGCAGGCGGGGATCGAATTGAACCATGTGCCGTACAAGGGCGTCGCCGATGTCATGACGGCGCTGGCGGGCGGGCAGATCAATATGGCGATGGTGGGCGTGCCGCCGTCCATTCCCATGGTCAAGGGCGGCAAGGTGCGCCTGCTGGCCGTGGCCGCGCCGCAGCGGATCGCGGCATTTCCTGATACCCCCACGTTCGCCGAATTGGGGTTTGCGAAAATGGTGTCGCAGTCGTGGTTTGGTCTGGTTGCGCCGGCCGGCACCCCGCCCGCCGTGGTGGCCGATATTGCCGCGGCGGTGCGCAAAGTAGCAGCCCAGCCTGCCTTCCAGGAAAAATTCATCACCAGCGTCGGACTGGAACCGCTGGATCTCGGACCGGACGAATTTGCGCGCTTCCTTGCGCGCGACCGCCAGGAATACGAACACGTCATCCGTAGCCTGGACATCAGGCTGGATTGAGCGCTGGAGCCTCCCATGGATTTCCAATTGCCGTCTGAATTGCGCCAGCTACGCGATTCCACCCGCCGCTTCGTGACCGAGATGCTGATGCCGCTTGAGGCCCGCTATGGCAACGCGCCCGATATTCCGGACGATGTGCGCCGGTCCTTGCAGGACAAAGCGCAGGCGCTTGGGTTCTGGGCCTTTGACCTGCCACAGGCCGTGGGAGGAGGTGGCGTCGGCCCGGTCGGGATGTGCGTCGTCTTCGAAGAACTGGCGCGATGTACCGTGCCTGCGTTTCGCGCCCCGACTGTATTCACGCCATACCTGGGGCCCGTGCTGTTCCACGGCGACGACCGGCAGAAGGCGCATTACCTGATGCCGGTCGTGCAGGGCGACAAGCGCACCTGCTTTGCGCTGACCGAGGCGGAGGCCGGCTCGGACCCCGCCGGCATGAAAACTACCGCGGTGGCCGATGATGGGGATTTCGTGATCAACGGCGCCAAGATATTCATCACTGGCGCCGACAAAGCGGATTTCGTGCAGCTGTTTGCCCGAACGATCGTGGACGGCAAAGACCTCGGCGTGTCCTGCTTCCTGGTCGATCGTGGCACCCCCGGCATGCGGCTGGGGCAGTCGTTCGAGATGATGTCGCCGGATAAACCCTGGGAACTGTTGTTTGAGAATGCAAGGGTGCCCGCCAGCCAGGTCGTCGGCGGCATCGGCAAAGGGTGGCAACTGGCCAGGGAATTTCTCGACTCGGGCCGCCTGGCTCATGGCCCCAAGGCAATCGGCCGGGCCCAGCGTGCGTTGGATCTGGCCATCGCCTACGCCAATTCGCGCCGCACATTCGGTCTGCCGCTGGCCCAGCGGCAGGCCATTCAGTGGATGATCGCGGACTCCATGGTGGAGCTGCACGCGGCCCGTGCCATGGTCTACCATGCGGCCTGGAAGGCCGAGCAGGGCTTGAACTATCATCTCGAAGCGTCTGCCGTGAAACTCTACGCGGACGACATGTTGGTCAGGGTCGTCGACCGGGCAATTCAGATTCACGGCGGCATGGGGCTGTCGCGCGAGTTGCCGCTGGAATTGATGTTCCGCGACGCTCGCAGCCGAACCATCACGGAAGGGTCGTCCGAGATGCAGCGGATGATCATTGCGACGGGCGTGCTGTCCGGCAGGGAAGGGGTGAACCGCTACGAGTTCTGATCTTCTTGCGCCGCCGCTGGCGGGCCGGGACCCGCGCTACGGACAATTGCGATGAATATCGAGAACATCGACCTGAATCTTCTTGTGGCGTTCGACGCGATGATGCAAGAGCGCAATGTCACGCGGGCGGGCCTGCGGGTAGGGCTGTCGCAACCGTCGATGAGCCATGCGCTGGTCCGGCTCAGGCAATTGTGTGGCGATCCGTTGTTCGTCCGGGTCAAGACCGGCATGGAGCCTACGCCCTTCGCTCATCGTATTGCGCCGGCCGTGCGGGCAGGGCTGGCCGTCCTGCAGGCCGGATTGCAGAACGCCGTACCTTTCGATCCCGCGCAGTCCGCGCGTACTTTCGAGGTGCTACTGAGCGATCTGGGCGAAGTCGTCTTCCTGCCGCGGCTGATGCAGCATCTGAAGGCGGTGGCGCCCGGGGTCAGCCTGCGCATCCGGCAGTTGCCGCGGGAAAGCTATCGTGACGCGCTGGAAGCGGAGGACGCCGACCTGGCTATCGGCTTCCTGCCGGCATTGTCGGCAGGTTTCTACCAGCAACGCCTGTTCGGCGATCATTATGTCTGCCTGATGCGCGCCGGCCATCCCCGGATCGGGCAGCGCCTGGGTGTTGAGCAATTTGCAGCGGAATCGCACGTGATGATCGAACCTGCGGGTTCCCGTTATCGTCGCGCCTCGCCGCAGTCGTCGACGACGACATTGATCGAGCAGTACCTGGAGAAGCAGGGCTTGCGTAGGCACATTGCACTGCGGGTTCCACATTTCACGGTAGTCCCGGAAATCATCGAGACGAGCGACCTGCTGGCTGTGTTGCCCAGCACAGTGGCGCGCATCATGGCGCCGCAGCGACGCATCAAGATCCTGCCGCTGCCGCTGGAAAATCCGCCTTGCTTCGAGGTCAAGCAGTTCTGGCACGAGCGCAACCACCAGGACGAGGGCACGCGCTGGTTGCGTGGCGTCATCGCAGAGCTGTTTATGGAGCAGCGGTAGCCCGTAGCGGGGCGGGTTCGGCCGCGTGCAGGCCTGTTACGCAACCGAAGCCGGGTAGCATGCGCAACATGGCGCGGCCGGCATCCGCCGCGGCGTCACTCGAAAATCCGGGTATCGCTCAGGACTGCCGCAACCTCCTTGTTTCTTTCGGAATAGCCGTCAAACGGCTTGCCTTGCTCGTCGACCCGCGCCAGCACGTCGGCCGCCGGGTCCATGGCCGCGCCCACCCGCAGCATCACCAGAGGCTCTGTCTCATCGGCGTGGAACGAATAGAACGCGCCGGCCGGTACCAGCACGCAGTCGTTGCGGCCCACCCGCCGCGTTTCTCCACGCGGACCAAAGAACGTCGCGCCGCCCTGCAGCACGACAAAGACGTGGTCCTCATTTGTATGGGCATGGATCTCGTTCTCTCCGCCGCCGGCATAGGTCTTCAGAACGACATTCATGTAAGGCGATGCGCCCAGGACCTGATTGGTTCGCCCCTGCTGCGGCAGCCGGGTGCGGATATGAAAGAAACTCGGCGTCTTGCGTTTTGCCATCTCCGCCATCGCGTCCCGCCACTCCTGCGCGGTGTTGACGATGGGAGCGAACTCGCGTTCCGAAATTGTTGCTGGCATGGGTCTTTCTCCTGGATTCTCTGACGCATGGCGTCGCGTCAGTCGACGGTGATGTGGTATTGGTCAGCCATCTTTTTCCACTTCACCAGTTCGGTGGCAATCTGCTTGCGCAATTGCGGGCCGTCCATCTGCAGCGGCACGAACAGGCGATCGGACAACGCGGACTGCATTGCCTGGGCGCGTGCCAGAGCCATGAACTCCTGGCTCAGCTTGTCCACGACGGGCTGCGGCGTTTTGGAGCTCACGAAAAACCCGATCCACACGGCGAAGTCGTAGTCTTCGAACCCCGGCAACTCGGCTAGCGCGGGCACGTCGGGATGGAAGGACACGCGGTCCTTGGTGGCGACGGCCAGCAGTCGCACTTTGCCGCTCTTGAGCTGCGGGCTGATGATGGAGAGCGCGTTGAACATCACCGGAACCTGCCCGCCGATGCCATCTGTCAGCGCTGGCGCGCAGCCCTTGTAGGGCACGTGGACCATGTCGAGGCCGGTCCGGTAGGCAAACTCTACGCCCGCGAAATGCTGTGCCGTACCCGTGCCGCACGAGGAGAAGCTGAGAGCGCCGGGATGGGCGCGGCCGTAGGCGATCAATTCCTGTACGGAATGCACGGGCAGGCTGCTGCTGACTGCAAGCGCGACCGGCGTCTCGGCAATCGCCATGATCGGGGTCAAGTCCTTCTGCAGATCGAAGTTCTGGGCCACGCCCAGCGCGGCATTCACCGTCATGGTGTTGTTGCCGATCAGGATCGTCTCCCCATTGGGCGCGGACCTCGCCACATAGCCGCTGGCGATGTTGCCCGAAGCGCCCGAGCGGTTTTCGACCACAAAGCTCTGTTTGAAGATCTCGCTCAGGCGCGGCGACAGTAGCCGCCCGATGACGTCGGTGCTTCCGCCAGGCTGGAAGGCCGACACCATGGTGACAGGGTGTTCGGGGTAGCCCGCCTGACATACGCCGGCCAGTGTTACGCACAGGGCAAAGGGGAGGGCATAGCGGCGGGCCTTCTGCCACAGGCGGGCGGACTGCTTCATCATGACTTGTCTCCTGACTTTATGGTTCTTCTGCCGAGATTCGGCTTTCGTATTTGTTGCTATCCTAGAATCCAGATCAATGTGTGTATAGGTTGATTTACAATCAATTTACCTGGCTGGAAGATCTCGGTAAATCACGTTGCCATCGCCGTCCTGCGTGCCCGCCCAGGCTTATATATTGATTTGAAATCAAGATTGACCAACGTCTACCCATCGAAATAGCCTAGCAGCTCTTCATCACCCCGCCGACCGCGCACAACTCGCATTTTTTGCAAGCGCAGGCCGGCTAGTCAGAGAGCTCATCGATGATCACTTCCGACCTGGGTCCGGACCTGTCCGCGCAGGTGCCCCAAGCGTTGCCCACCCGACGCGACCTGTACTACGGCGGCGCCTGGCACGCGCCGCGTAGCGGCAACTACCAGCAAAGCCGCAGCCCGGGCACCCAAGCAGACCTGGGCCACTACGCGGTGGCAGATGCCGATGACGTCAATGCCGCGGTGGCTGCGGCCGGACTGGCCTTTGAATCATGGCGCGACACGCCGCCGTTGGCCCGCGCCGCGCTACTGCGCCAGGCCGCGGCCGTCATCCGCGACCACGATCTTGAGCTGGCCCTGATCGATGCCGTCGATTGCGGCAATCCGGTCAGGCAGATGCGGGACGACGCGGTGTTCGCCGCGACGCAGTTGGAGTACTTCGCAGGCCTGGTGATGGAGCTGAAGGGCGAGACCATCCCTACGATGAACGGCTCGCTGGACTACACGCTGCGCGAGCCGCTGGGCGTGGTGGCGCGCATTATTCCCTTCAACCATCCCTTCATGTTCGCGGCTGGCAAGATTGCCGCCCCGTTGGCCGCCGGCAATTCGGTCATCGTGAAGCCGCCCGAGCAGGCGCCCTTGTCGACCTTGCGCCTGTTCGAACTGATTGCCGACATCTTTCCGCCCGGCGTGCTGAACTGCTTGACCGGCGATCGCGAGACGGGTGCCGCGCTGTCGGCGCACCCGGATGTGGCGGCGGTGGCCCTGATTGGCAGCGTCAATGCGGGCAAGGCGGTCATGCGCACGGCGGCAAACGACCTGAAGAAAGTGCTGCTGGAATTAGGCGGCAAGAACGCGATGATCGTGTACCCCGATGCGGACCTGGACAAGATGCCGCTGGGCGCGGTGCGCGGCATGAACTTCACCTGGTGTGGCCAGTCGTGCGGATCGACCAGCCGGCTGTTCCTGCACGAGTCCATCCACGACGAGGTGCTGGCGCGCATCGTGAAGCTGACCGGGGAGATGCACACACCCGGCCTGCCCACGGACATGCGCACGACCATGGGCGCACTCGTGTCGAGTCAGCAGATGGACAAGGCGCTGTCCTATGTGGAATCGGCGGTGTCCGAAGGCGCGCGCGTGGTCCATGGCGGCAAGCGCAGTACCGATCCCGGACTGGCCCAGGGATACTTCGTCGAGCCCACCATTCTGGCCGGCGTGACGCCGGCAATGCGCGTGGCGCGCGAAGAGATTTTCGGTCCCGTGCTTGCGGTGCTGAAGTGGTCGAACGAGGAAGCGTTGTACGCGGCGGTCAACGGCGTCGAGTATGGCTTGACGGCCTCGATATGGAGCACGGATCTGCGCACTGCGCATCGCGCCGCAGCGCGCGTGCAGGCGGGCTACGTGTGGATCAATGGCGCCTCGGTGCACTTCATCGGCGCGCCGTTCGGCGGTTATAAGCACTCGGGCATCGGCCGCGAGGAATGCAAGGAAGAGCTGCTGGAATTTACGCAGATCAAGAACGTCAACGTCACCCTGGATTGATGCATCCGATGTCTACCCCTACGCCTGACACCCTTCACCAAGACGTCCCGGCCCCGCAGTGGGGCAGCGACTACCTGGCCGCGCTGATGCGGCATCTCGGCCTGGAATACGTGGCGCTCAATCCGGGCGCCAGTTATCGCGGCCTGCATGACAGCCTGGTCAACTACCTGGGCGACGAATCGCCCAAGATGCTGACGGTTCTGCATGAGGAACACGCAGTTGCGATCGCGCATGGCTATGCCAAAGTGACGGGCCGGCCCATGGGCGCGGTCTTGCACGCCAATGTGGGTCTGATGCACGGTTCGATGGCCATCTTCGACGCCTATTGCGATCGGGTGCCCGTGTTGGTGTTCGGCGCCACGGGGCCGGTCGATTCGGCTCGTCGCCGTCCGTGGATCGACTGGTTGCACACGTCGAAGGACCAGGGCGCGCTTGTGCGCACGTTCGTCAAATGGGACGCGGAGCCGTCCTCACTGGAAGGCGCGCGCGATGCCGTGCTGCGCGCCCGGCAGATCGCCATGACGCAGCCGCAAGGCCCGGTATACGTGTGTTTTGACAGCGCGCTGCAGGAAGCATCGTGCGCGAAAGCGCCGCCGCTGCTGCCGCTGGCGCGCCATGCGCCACCGCCGCGCCCGGGCATTGCAGACTGCGTGGCGCGTGAGGCGGCGGAACGGTTGTATGCCGCCAAACGGCTCGTCATCCTGGCCGGACGGGTCTCGCGCTCCGAAGCCGACTGGGACCGCCGCGTAGCGCTGGCAGAACACTGCGGCGCCACGGTCCTGACCGACTTCAAGGTGGGCGCGGCGTTTCCGACGCGCCATCGGCTGCACGGGACGACGCCGTCGTTCTTCATGGCCGAGGAGGGCCTGCAGGCCTTGCGCGAGGCCGATGTGGTCCTTAGTCTGGACTGGGTGGATCTGGCCGGCACGCTGCGCACGGCCTGGGGCGATGCCCACACGCCGGCCCATGTGATTCAGGTGTCGTTGGACCAGGTGCTGCACAACGGTTTCGGCGGCGAGCACCAAGGGCTGGTTGGCGCAGACACCTACGTCATGTGCGACCCCGACGAGTTCGTGGCGCAGACGCTCCGGGCGCTGCGCGACCTGGGCGGTCCGCGCATGGGCGTGGTCGAGCTGCCCGCCGAGCCCGACATATTGCCGGAGGGATCGGGCGACGCCGCCGAGGGCATGCCGCTGGCCGTATTCGCTGGCACGATCAGCCAGCGCCTGCGCCGCCATGCGCCGGCCTGCCTGATCCGCGCGAATCTGGGCTGGCCCGGCGATGCGCACCCGCTGTCGCATCCGCTGGATTACCTGGGATATGACGGCGGCGGCGGCATCGGCTCGGGTCCGGGCATGGCGGTGGGGGCGGCCCTTGGCCTGCGCGGCACGCCGCGATTGCCGGTGGCGGTGCTGGGCGACGGCGATTACCTGATGGGGGCGACGGCGCTGTGGACGGCCGTCAGCTATGGCATTCCATTACTGGTGGTCGTGGCCAACAACCGGTCGTTCTTCAATGACGAGGTCCACCAGGAAAAAGTGGCGCAGATGCGCTCGCGTCCAGTCGAGAACAAATGGATCGGGCAGCGCATCGAAGGGCCGGAGATCGATCTGGCGGGCATGGCGCGCGCACAAGGGGCACTGGGCTGGGGGCCGGTGCAGACCGCGGACCAGCTGGCGAAGGCGCTGGATGAAGCGATCGCGGCCGTAAAGGCGGGCAAGGTCGCCGTGATCGATGCGCGCGTGGCTCGGGAGTACGCTGCGACGATGGCCAAGGCGCTGGGGCGGGGCCACTGAGGTTGGACGGTGCGGGCTCCGGCATGCGCGGCATGCTCCGGGCCCGCGGCCGTCTCACGAAGGCCCGATGTACCGCGCGCGCGGCCGCACCAGGAACCCGGCCAGGCGCTGCTCCAGTGCATGCGCCACCCAGCCTGCCGCACGCCCCACGGACATCAGCGCGCCGGCGGTCCCCACCGGTGCGTCCAGCACTGCCGACAATACGGCTAGGGCCAGTGGCAAGTTGGGTTTCAAGCCCAGTTCGTTGCTGGCCTGGTTCACCGCCTGCAGGGCCATCTTGCCGCGCGCACCCGCGGGGCCGACCTCGCGCATCAGGTCCAGCAGGAGCGTGGCGCGCGGATCGCCATCGGGATAGAGCGGATGCCCGAATCCCGGAACGGGACTCTTGCGCGCCAGCAGGCTTTTCAGATGCTCGAGATACGCCGCGCTCGAACGCGCTTGCACAAGAACGGACTCTGCCTGTTCGCACCCCAATCCGGTGAGCATGCCCTCGAAAGCTCCCAGCGCGGTCGTCACGCAAGAGAACAGGTCGGCCGCTGCCGACGCGGCGATGCGCGCGGCAAACGTGGCGGGCGCCAGTTCGTTGTCGGCACTCAGTATCAAGGCTGCATCTAGCAGGCGCAGATGTTCTGGCGTATCGCCCACTCGCAGGTTGAGGGCAAGAATCTGCGCGATGGACTGCGGCGTGTCGTTCAGCGCATAGGTTGGCTTGGCGGTCAGCAGCCCGGTCGCCGCGGACATGGCTTGAATCAGCTGGCGTGCAGCCAGAGTCGGCGCGCCCAGCACCAGTTCCGGGTTGCGCCCCAGGCTGGCCGCGTAGGCCTCGACGGCGACAGACAATAGCCGGCGCGAGTGGTTACGCGGGGCTACCTGTACGATGCCTTCGGCCAGGGCCTGGAAGCCGGCCCCGGGGCGGGCGGGCTGCCAGGCCACGGAGGTTTCGGGCAGCATGCCGTTCCACAGCAGTTCGGTGCAGTCCTCGAACGTACGATGGTGGAGCACCAGTTCAGACGCAGGTTTGCCGCGATAGCGCGGGCCCTCGGGGCCTATGGCGGTGATCGAGGTCTGCATGACGGCGTTGCCGCCCCAGCGAATCATGCGCTCGGCGCCCGCGCCGGTCATGGAACGCCCACGCCCGCGCGCGGCCAGTGCATCCAGGTCTTCCACGTAGTACAAGTTACCCTTGCCGCCTACGGCGGGTACGACGCGCACCCAGCCGCGGCTGACATAGGCATATAGCGTCTGCATCTTGATGCCCAGGCGCTCGACGGCGGTGCGCGCATCGACCAGCGTGCCCGCGGCCTGGACGTCCTCGTCGGGCGCGCGTGGGGACGTTTTCGTGCGTCGGTTTGTCATTCGGTGAATTTTCCTTGCTGGCAGCGCTGCGCGCCCGTGTAGCGGTTCTTCAATGTTCTCGTAACCACGGCAGTTGACTAATTCTAAATCAATCTGTACGCAGGTTGATTACGATTCTGTGATGATGTCGACAGTCACAACGCGAAGGCGGTTATCGCCATGGAGGGAACGCTGCCCGCGCCTGTCGTCGCCTGATCGGCACTAGCTCGATCTTGCCTGCCGCGCGGGGGCTCGTGTATGCTCTTTCGCATGAACGCGATCCCCTTTGCACCGGCATGCCGGGCAGATAACCGACGAATCACTCGACGACTACGTTGAGTGGCAAGTCACGTTCAGGCGCCGAGTCTTCGGCGCTTCACCCTGAAGGCCACGATACCCCTCGTGGCCTTTTTGTTTGTGCTTTATCCGTTCCCGCTCGCGAGGCGTATCGCAAGGCCTTCGTTTCTCTCATCCAAGGAACGAAGCATGACCCAGCAAGCCTTATCCATCCGGCCCTACCATCCCGCCGACGAGTCGGCCATCGTCCAGCTATGGCGCGATTGCGGCCTGACGCGGCCGTGGAACGATCCGGCGAAAGACATCGCCCGCAAGCTCACCGTGCAGTCCGACCTGTTTCTGGTGGGCGAAGCGGACGGCGTGATCGTGGGCACGCTGATGGGCGGTTATGACGGCCATCGCGGCTGGATCAACTATCTGGCGGTGTCGCCCGCGCATCAACGGCGCGGCTATGCCACCGTGCTGATGCGCGCGGTGGAGCGCAAGCTTCTGGAGATGGGGTGCCCCAAGATCAACCTCTTGATCCGCTCGGGCAACGTCGCGGTGCAAGGCTTTTACGAATCGCTGGGCTTCTCGTGCGACGAGGTGATCAGCCTGGGCAAGCGCTTGATCCCGGACCTTTGAAATGAAAAAGTCCGGCACGCGCTGGTGTCGGACTTTTTCATGTGCGCGGCAGCATGCTGCCGGCGATTCGGCTTAGATCGCGACCGTCAGGTAGACGGCTTCGCGGCCGACGATCGGCATGCGGGTCGGCATGAAGATCGTGCAGTTGTTGCACGGCGAGCGGATTTCTTCGGTGCCGTTCATGGCGATCAGCTCGTCCTTGTCGAAGGTCTCGAAGCCGATGACCGGGCGGGTGAAATGGAAGTCTTCGGACTTCACCATGTGGACTTCCAGCAGCCGGTACCGCTGCGGCGCGGGCGGTGGCGTGGCGTCGGCCGGGGCATCGATCAGGCCCGTGTGCGCCAGGAACCGCAGCGTGACGTCGGTTGCCAGTTCAGCAGCGGACTTGGCGAAGTGCTGGCCGCATTCCACCACCAGCGCGCCGCCGCTGTCGGACAGCGGATCGCCGTGATGGCCGTAGCCCATGACGCCCGTGCCCGGGAACTTGTGCTGCGGCATCACCAGGTGTACGAGCGGTGCGCCGACGGCGGAGGCCAGCGCGGTATTGCGGTCCATCTCGTTGTAGACCCAGAAAGGCTGTACGGGCGCGCGGGTCGAGTGGATGTCCAGCACGAAGTCAGCGGCGTCCAGCACAGGGCGCAGTTCGCGGGCGCGGCGCAGTTCGGGGCTGTCTTCAGTGCCATCCAGCATGGCAGCCGACCAGATGCGGTTCAGGTTGTGAACGAGCTGGCGGTTTTCATAGGGCTGGTTGATGTCGAAGGCCTCGTAGGCTTCGACGTGGGCGAAGCTGACCGTCAGCGTACCGATCTTGGGTCGCACGCCGGAGTCCAGCAGATGGGTCGCGGCGACCATGCCACAGATCTCGTTGCCGTGGGTGATGGCGTTGATCAGCACGTGCGGGCCGGGCACGCCCGACTCGAAGCGGTGGACGTAGGGGATGCCGGTGTTGCCCTCGCGGTATGCCGAGAGGTCGCGGGGCAAGACTTCAAGGGGGGCGGTGTCGGGTTCGAAAGCGGGATTTTGCATGGGATGGAAGCCTATTCGGGGCGGATGCCGGCGCGGTCGATCAGGTCTTTATACAGCGCCAGGCGTTCGCTCATCATGGTGGTGAACTGTTGAGGGGTCTGGTTTTCAGGCGGCAGGGCGCCGGCCTTCTCCAGGGCTTGCGGCATGCCGTCCTGGCCGGCGACGGTGCGCACCGCGGCCAGCAGGGTCTGGATGATGTCGTCCGGCGTGCCGGCGGGGGCGGCCAAGCCGATCCACGACATGGCGTTGAGCACCGGGTAGCCCAGTTCGGCGAACGTGGGCACGTCGGGCAGCGCGTCCAGGCGTTTGGGCGCCGCCACAGCCAAGGCGCGCATCTTGCCGACCTGAATGTGGGGCAGGAAGGGTGCCAGGTTGTCCAGCGCGAACTGCGCCTGGTTGGACAGCAGGGCATTGATCAAGGGCGCACCGCCGCGGTAGGGCACGTGCATGGCCTGGGCCTGCAGCGTGTTCTTGAATAGTTCCGCGTTGAGCTGACCCATGCTGCCGATGCCGGCCGTGGCGTAGTGCAGTTCGTCGGGCCGCGCCTTGAGCAAGGCCACGAATTCGGCCAAGGTCTTGGCGGGCACGTCGATGTTGGTCACCAGCACATTGGGCGTGCGCGACAACTGCGAAATGGACGTGAAATCCTTGATCGGGTCGTAGCCCAGGTCGCTGCGCATCAGCGGGTTGGCCAGATGCGAGCTTTGCGACGAGGCGACCAGCGTGTAGCCGTCCGGCTTGGCGCGCGCCACGCGCTGGCTGCCGATGGCGCCGCCAGCGCCGTCTCGGTTCTCAATGATGACCGTCGTGCCCAGCGCCTTGCCCAGCGCTTCGGCATAGATGCGGCCGATCAGATCGACGGATCCGCCTGCGGGAAACGGCACGACCAGCGTAATGGGGCGGGAAGGATAGGCGTTGGCACGCGCGGCCAGGGGCAGGGCTGCGGCGCCCAGGCCGGCAAGGACGAGGCTGCGGCGCATCAGGGACGGCGCAGCGGAGTGGTGCTTCATGAAGCTCTCTTGTGAAGGCGGTCGGATTGGTCTATTTTGCAATATGCATTGCAGAGTGAAATATAAGATGCAATGAATATTGTGAAATTTGGGGTTATCACCTAGAGCCGTCCCTTGCGGAATCGCTGCCATCATGAATCTGAATCAACGCATTGCCACCTACGCCAAGAAACTCAGCAAGACGGAAAGTCTGCTAGTGGAGGAAATGCAGGCGCGCTACCCGCAAAGCTTGCTGGAATCCGCCACCGCGCTGGCCAAGCGCGTCGGCACCAGCGCGTCCACGGTTGTTCGCTTGCTGGCCAAGCTGGGCTACGACAGCTATGCGCAGGCGCAGATGGAGGCGCGCTCTGAGGTGACGGCGCGCCTGGCCTCGCCGGGCGAACGCGCGGATGCGGTCAGCGGCGACAATACTTCGGCCCGGGCCTGCCTGCACAACGCGTTGCTGCATGACCAGCACAATCTGCAAGAGACCTTTGCGGCGATCGATGTGGCCGCGTTCGAAGCCGCCGTGCGCCTGCTGACCCAACGCAAGGGCCGCGTGCATGTGCTGGGCTTGCGGCAGGCCGCGCCCCTGGCCAGCCACGTGGCGCTCTACCTGAACCTGTGCCTGCCGTCGGTCAGGCCGATGGGCGGCGCAGGGCCGATGTTTCTGGAAGATCAACTGCTCTGGATCGACAGCAACGACGTGCTGCTGGCGTTCACGTTCAGGCGCTACTCGGTTGCCACGGCGAATGCGGTGAAGGTGTTCCGGCAGCGCGGGGGTAAAGTGGTGTTGATCACGGATGCGGCGTCCGCGCCAGCGGCCGCGTCCGCCCATCACGTGCTGGTCGCGCGCAGTTCCAGCGCATCGCCGTTCGATTCCTATACCGCGGCCTTCTCGGTGTGCAATGCCCTGCTGGCCGCTGTTGCGCAGCGCCGCCGGAAAGAGCTGGGGGCGGCGTTGGAGCGCGGCGAAGACCTGTGGGAGTCAAAGTGGATCCGGCCGGCGAGCGAGGGTTCGGCCGCGAAATAACAGGACCCGCCCTTGGTTTGGGGTAATCCAAAAAACTGGCCCAGTGGCATTCCGAGGCCCGATTTGGCCTGTTTTTTCGCGTCTGCAAGATGCGTTTGCACTACCTCGATTAGTGCAATGTGACCCGTTGAAAGGATCACTTTTCAAGCGCTTTTTTTTTTGGCATATTGCGCCCGGATACACCGATTTCAGGAGCAATAAGCATGAGCGCGTGGCCGCAGCGCCATATCGATGGCTTTCAAGTGGGATGCGAGATCGTGAGTCTGGATGCCGGCGTGCTGGCTATCGAGGTCAC
Organism: Achromobacter sp. 18P8.1.1; assembly: GCF_057799415.1. Lineage (NCBI taxonomy): Bacteria > Pseudomonadati > Pseudomonadota > Betaproteobacteria > Burkholderiales > Alcaligenaceae > Achromobacter > Achromobacter sp. 18P8.1.1. The sequence continues at coordinate 113,467 of NZ_JBYOKH010000014.1, forward strand.
GGTTCGCCGATCAGGCGATGGCGATTTTCAACAGCGCTGGTCATTACCCAGATTCGTGACATTCGCAGATGCGGCGGTGGCCAGGCGCCATGCCGAACTGGTCCTCTCCGGGATCGTTTCGGTGGACGAAGCGACGGGCGAGCCGCGTTATGGCATCCTATAACTGCGCGGGCCGGGGCGATTGCCCTACCAAATGTTGCTGCCCGCGTGTGGAAAGCGGCAACAGGTAGGTTTTGTTTCGTTTATCACAACGTGTGCCTTGTGCCGATTGGATTGGCCGGTACAGTGGTAGTGGAAGACAACAATAAAGGAGAGTTCCATGTTTGATACTTTTCCTGTCCTGCGTCGTGTTGGCCTGGCGGCCGCGACCATCGGTGTGGCAGGCCTGCTGTTCGCGGGCTGCACCACCAACACCCCCAAAAACACCGCGACATCATCGGAGAAGCGCGAGTCGATGAATAGCGCGGCCAACGCCACGTTGACCAAGCTGTACGCGGCCTCGCCGCAATCCAAGGAACTGGTGGCGCGCGCCAGGGGCGTGCTGGTGTTCCCTGACGTGCTGAGCGGCAGCTTCATTGTGGGTGCTGAGCATGGCAATGGGGTGCTGCGGGTTGGCGGCGCCAATGCGGGCTACTACAGCACGACCGCGGGATCCGTCGGCTTCCAGGCCGGTGCGCAATCCAAGGCCATGGTCCTGCTGTTCATGACGGACGATGCATTGAACAAGTTCCGCAATAGCAGCGGTTGGACCGTCGGCGCCGACGCGACGGTGGCCGTTGTGAATATCGGCGCGAACGGCCGTATCGACACCAATACGGCGCAGCAGCCCGTTGTCGGCTTCGTGATGAACAACGGCGGCTTGATGGCAGGCGTGTCGCTGGCCGGCACCAAGATCTCCAAGCTCGACTGGTAAGCGCGCAACGCTGAAAAACAAAACGCCGCGGAAATTTCCGCGGCGTTTTTTATTGCGTGGCTCTTCAGCCGAGAAGGGTGTCGCCGTTGTTGCGTACGGCGTTTTCGCGTTGCATTTCGGCTTCTTCGATGTTCGGGTCCAGGCCGCGCCAGCGCACGATACGGCCGCGGTCTTGCTCGGGTTCCCAACCCAGCATGCCGTAGCGCGTGATTTCAGTTTCGCCTGTGTCGAATTCCACTTCAAAGTAGCCCTGACGATCGGGTAGCGTGCCGCCGGGGAACCATTCAGTTTCGGGCATGGTTTGCTCCTTGCTAAGCGATGGGAGGGATGCCGGCGCGCGATCGCGCCGACGCGTCCATTGTGCGGGCGCGGGCGGCATCCCGCAAGTTTCCGAAAGCGTCGCCCGGTATCAGGCGAGCGGAACGGCGGTGGTGTAGAGCACCTGCTTGAGCGCGAAGCTTGAGCGGATGCTGGCGACCCCCGGGATGCGCGTGATGTGTTCGACGATCAGGCGTTCCAACGCATCCACATCCGGCACCAGCGCGCGGATCAGGTAGTCGGCGTCACCCGACATCAGATAGCACTCCATGATTTCGGGCAGCACCGCGATTTCACGTTCAAAGACGTCGAGTGCCGCCTTGCGCTGCTTGTCCAATGAGATCTGGATGAACACGTTGACTTTCAGCCCCAGCTTGCGCGCGTTCAGCAACGTGACTCGGCGATCGATCAGGCCCTCGGTTTCCAGGCGGCGCACCCGAGCCAGACAGGGCGAGGCCGACAGGTTCACGCGGGCGGCAAGTTCGACGTTGGTCAGGCGCGCATCGCGCTGAAGTTCGTTCAGAATTCGGATGTCAGTGGCATCCAGGTTGATTTCCGGCATAAGACACCTAGGTGTTATCGATCGGCAGTTCGTTTGTGCTGGGGATGTAGTGTATAGAAGTGAATTGAGGTGAAATATGCCGGGGTTTACCCTATAGACTATTTCTTCCTTTGGTCAATCGGCCAAAGCGCAGAATAATCAAGCGGTAGATCGAGCAGTAATGAGTCAGCAAAGCACGTTGCGCAAGTTTTTGCCATTGATCGGGGCGGTCATGGTCTGGGGCGGGAATTGGCCTGTCATGAAGTTGGGCTTGGCGCACATGAGCCCGCTGTGGCTGGCCGCCAGCCGCTTCGGATCGGCGGCGCTGATCAGCGTGCTGGTGCTGGGTGCAATGGGGCGCTTGCGCTTGCCGACGCGCCAGGAATGGCCGCTGGTGGCGGGCGTGGCGTTGCTGCAGATGGGTGCCTTCACGGCATTGGCGCTGTGGGCCCTGCAATACGTGGCGCCCGGGCGTGCGTCCGTCATCGCGTACGCCACCTCGATCTGGGTAATACCGCTGTCGGCGCTGATCCTGAAAGAACGCCTGTCGGCGGGGCAGTGGCTGGCCACCGCGCTGAGCTATGCGGGCATCGGCGTGATCGTCGCGCCGGCCTTCAGCCCGTGGCAGGCGCATACGGTGATCGGTCTGGTGATGCTGCTGGGCGCCTCGTTCGCGTGGGCGTGCAATATCATCCAGCTGCGCGGCAATCGCCATGTGCGCCTGGGGGCGGACATGATCCCGTGGCAGACCGCAATCGCCACCGTGCCGTTGGCCGTGCTGGCCTGGGTGCGCGACGGCGCGCCAGCCTTTCTGGCGGTGCCGGACGCCTGGCCCATCATCCTCTACACGGGTCCGCTGGCCACCGCGCTGACCTTCATCGTCGTGCTGGGCATGACGCAGAAGATGCCGCCCGTGGCCACGTCCATCGCAATGCTGTGCGTACCGGTTATCGGCCTGATCGTGTCGTCGGTGGTGTTCCATGAGCGCATCTCGGCCGACCTGGCGCTGGGCCTGTCGCTGATCGGCGCGAGCGTGGCCGCGTCTGCCGTGGCGTCGCGCTTGAAGCGGCCGATGGTGCTGCGTCCATCCTAGAACGCTCTAGAATGGTTTCGCGCCGGGGAGGGCCTGCCACGTCATCCGGGTGCAGGGCTTAAATGGATTCGCTATATGTGCTGGTCGTGGTTGGCGCCATGGCCGCGGGGTTTGTGCAGGGCTTGTCGGGATTCGGGTTCGGGATGGTGGCCATGTCGTTCTGGGCGTGGACCATCGACCCCAGGCTGGCAGCCGCGATGGCCGTGTTCGGCTCGTTGACCGGACAGTTGCTGGCCGCGTTCACGGTACGGCGCGGTTTCGCGATGACGCATCTGCTGCCTTTCATCGCAGGCGGGCTGTTGGGCATCCCGCTGGGCGTGATGCTCTTGCCGCATCTGGAACCGTTGATATTCAAGGCTTTCATCGGCGCGCTGCTGGGCATTTGGTGCCCGGTCATGTTGTTTGCGACGCGTCTGCCGAAGATCACCGCTGGCGGCAAAGTGGCCGACGGCGTGGCGGGCGCGGTGGGCGGCATCATGGGCGGCATCGGCGGGTTCACGGGCGTCATCCCGACGTTGTGGTGCACCTTGCGGGGGTTCGACCGCGACGTGCAGCGCTCGGTGATCCAGAATTTCAATTTGTCCATGCTGGCAGTGACGATGGCGACCTATGTGTTCACGGGCGTGGTCACGCGCGACATGCTGCCGCTGTTCGCCATGATCGTGCCCGCGATGCTGGTGCCTACTTTGCTGGGGGCGCGCCTGTACGTCGGCATCAGCGATCTTGCCTTTCGCCGGATCGTGCTGGGCCTGCTGACGCTGTCGGGCATTGCCTTGCTGGCCTCGTCGGTGCCCAAGCTGCTGGCCTAGCGGCAAGCGCCAGCGCCGGCATGCTATCGTTGAGGGATTCAAGAGAGAATCACGCATGGCATTGCATCGTTTCCAGAAGGGCGAACTGGGTCATTGGCTGCGACTAGTCGCTGACAATTCCGAGCCTGATACCGCTCAAGTCGACGTGCCCGACGAAGTCGCGAAGGCGCTGGTGACCTTGCGTTGCGTTCAGGCGGGCCCCGATGGCCGCTGGCTGATCACCGAAAAGGGCAAGCTCGCCCTTCGCATGGAAGAGCCGGGCGCTATCCACGTGCGCTGACGGGAGAGGGCGCTGGCAACGATTGCTGGCGCTTCAAGCCCCCATTCCGGCCCCAATCAATCATCTCCACAAGGCGGCGTGTTGCGCGCAGACACCCGAATTTCCGCATAGTTTGCGAATGATTTCGCTGTATGTCGCGAGTTCATGGGTATTGGCGGGGCAGTACGGGAATCTCCTGAGACGGAATGTTCGATTTGGCATCTTCCAGACGTATCGCACATGCTGCGTCGCCAGTAAGATGAACTTGCGTGACGCTTTCAGGTCTATTCATTCATGCGGGATTTCTGCTCCCGCCACGTCACGCGTGGTTCACGCGTTTAGGTAACCGACTGGGAGGTAGCACATGCAGCATCGTGACCAGGAAGTACTGATCGACGTTTCCACAGCGGCCATGGATACCGGCGGATATGGCGTTTTGCTGACGGTAACGGCCGAGGGCGGCACCGAAGTGGATGCCGCATTTTCCCACTTGGGCAACTGCGCTTCCTTGGACGAAGCACGTGATCGCGCGGAAATCTTCGCGCAGAACTGGGTCGAGGAAAATATCTTCCGATAGGGCACTGCGCCCTGGGCGAAGCTAAGCGGTCAAACCGGTCTGTGCGCGCATGACGCTGCGGAGAATGCTCGAAAGTTTGCGACGAAAATTTCGGTTATCGTTGCTGCTCCAAAACCTGGGGCCCTATTCGGGTATGCGTCGTTCCAAGATGACTGCCGCACAGACCAATCATTCTCTCGCGGAGCACATCCGCGCGCTGCGCGAGCATTTCGACGGTGTCATCCTGCCCTTATGGATGGGGCAGGGCTTCAATGACGCAACCGGTCTGCCCTATGAATCCCTGGACGCCGCGACGGGTGCGCCGCTTGCGCCCGTGCGCTATCGCGCGATGGCGTGCGCACGCCAGTTGTATGTGTTTGCGCAAGCGCCGGGCGCGGCTTGCGCCCAGCATGCCGACCGCCTGTTTGATTCCTTGCGACGCGTGTTCCGCGACGAGGCGCACGGCGGATGGCGATACAGCGTGGACGCCGATGCGCGTCCGCTGGATGAAACCCAGGATCTGTACACGCATGCGTTCGTCGTGCTGGCTTGCGCGGCCTATTTCCAGCGCAGCCGCAACGCCGATGCGCGCAAGCTCATGCTGACGACCGCATCGACGATCGAGGCGCGCTTCAAGACCCGCGACGGGCTGTACCACGCCGCGCTCAACCCTGACCTGAGTCAGCCGCTGCGCCCGCCCGCGCAGAATCCCATGATGCATCTGACCGAGGCCTATCTGGCCGCGGCCCAGGTGGCTGAGCCGGCGCTGTTCGCCCAACATTTGCGCGGGCTCGCGCAAGCGATCAGCCAGTTCTTCGTGCATGCGCCCACCCAGTGCATCTCCGAGGCGTTGCAGGGCACCGCAGACAACCGGCTGGAGCCGGGGCACCAGTTCGAGTGGCTGTCGCTGGTGCACGGCGCGGCCGAGGTGTTCGACGGACTGGATCTGGCGGAGTCGCTGCCGCGCGCGGTGCAGTGGTCCCGTCGGCATGGCGTGAATGTCGGGGGAGCTGGCGTGCTGGCGTCGCTGGATGAGTCCGGCGCGGTCATTGACGATACGCGGCGGATCTGGGCCCAGACGGAGTACCTGCGGGTCCTGGCGGTGCTGGGCGATTGGCCGGCGCTGGCGGCAGGGTTGGCCAGTTTCCGGGCTCGATTCCTGCACGACGGGGGCTGGTTCGAGTGTCTGGATGCCAGCGGGGCGGTGGTGCGCGCCGACATGCCGTCGACATCGCCCTACCATTTGGCGACCTGTCTAGCGGCGTTGCCGGGCGTTGTTTAATTGCCCCGTTAACAATTATTGTCCTTGTGTTGTCATGAATTGATAGAAAAACATTGGTGAAATCCCTTACAATTTGCTAACACTGTTTGTGGGGAAGCATCAATGAGCGTTATGTGCTTGGCTTGCCAACGCATTAACCCGGGGCTGTCGGGCGTTGCGCCGCATTCGCACCTGGGACATCAAGGTTTCACCAATCCGACCCAGAAAGGGCGTGAGGAAAGCCGTGAAGACCATTTCCGCTGCCTGAACTGCGGCGCGAAATGGCTGCGTGAAACCGACAAGTGGGGCGTGGACCTGGGCTTCAAGCTGGCGCCTTGAGTCGCGTTGCGTTGTCGCATTGAAAGCGGGCCTCTGGAAAGAGGCCCGTTTCATTTTGCAATATATTACGGCCGCCATCTGAAACTTCGTGCATCCGTCCTGCTGCCGGCGGGTTCTAGCGAGCGGGCTCCGCCGCCGCGACATCCGGATCTGCGCTGGCGGTCTCCAGCAGCCATTGCCGGAAACAGGCCAGCGCGTAGTGGTCGCGGCGCTGGGCCGGCGCGCACAGGTGGTAGCCATGGCGTAGCCGGATGGGCAGATCGGGGAAGGGCGCAGCCACGCGGCCGGACTGGAGCTCGTCACGCACCAGGCAGCGTTGCAATACCGCGATCCCCATGTCGGCCATGACGGCACGGACCAGGATGGACACCTGGTCGAATCCATTGGACAGCGTCACTTCGTCGCGCGGCACGCCCGCCGCGGTGAACCATTGCGTCCAGTTGTCCTTGCCGTTGGAGTGGTAGAGCAGCGGTTCGCCGAGCAGGCCGTGAGGCGTGTTCCACAGGCCTTGGGCCTGCCTTGACGCCAGCCTGCCCGGGTGGCAGATCACCACCATTTCCCGCCCGATGACGTAGTCGGCATGCCAGCCCGGCCACTGGTCGGGCGTGCCGGACAGGATGCTGGCATCGGGCGTTGCGCCGGAAAAATCTTCGTTGCGGCGGTAGGCCGCGAAACTCAGCTGGATTTCGGGATGGCGCCGGTGGAAATCCGGCAGGTGGGGCACCAGCCAGGCGCTGGCCAGCGTGGGTACTGTGGACAGCGTCAGGCGAAAGCGCCGCTCGTCGGCCCGCAGCTCGGTGCTGAGCGCTTCAATCGCCTGTAACGGCGTCTGCGCCCCTTCGTAGAGCTTGCGGCCGGTGTCGGTCAGGGTCAGTCCGTGCGCGTTCCGGTGCATCAGGGGCTGGCCGAAATGCGCTTCCAGGCGGGAGATGGCGCGGCTGATGGCGCCTTGGGTCACGCACAGCGTCTGTGCGGCTTGCGTGAAGCTGCCCAGGCGCGCTGCCGTGATGAAGGCATGCAGCTCCGACATGGACGGCGAGTGCAGGCGCATTGAGCATGATCTTTGGTAATGAAGGAGTGCAATATAGTCGTTTGAAAGGTGATCGTAAAGTTTGGACACTGGCGGCCGTATTGCAGACCCATAACGACTCTTCCATTTTCGGAGTAGCCCCATGTCCCGCCGCCTGTTGGGCCGGTCCGCGCGTTTCGCGCTTGCCGGCATGTTCGCCACGTTGTCCTTTGCCGGTTTGGCCCAAGCCGCCGACTATCCGTCCCGTCCCATCAAGCTCGTGGTGCCGTTCGCCGCTGGCGGTTCGACCGACATCGTCGCCCGTCTGGTGGCGGAATATGCCGGCCGCGATCTGAAGCAGACCATCGTGGTCGAAAACAAGGCGGGCGCGGGCGGTTCGATGGGCATGGAACAGGTGGCCCGGGCCACGCCGGATGGCTACACCATCGGCATGGCCACGATGAGCACGCATGGCTCGAACCCGGCCGTCTACCGCAAGATGAACTATGACCCGGTCAAGGATTTCGTGCCCGTGGCGAATGTGTTGGCCGTGCCCAGCATCTTTGCGATCAATCCGAACCTGCCGGCCAAGAACATGGCGGAATTCGTGGCCTTGGCCAAGAAGGCCCCGGCTGACCGGTACAGCTTCGCGTCGCCGGGCGTGGGATCGCTGGGCCACGTGAACATCGAGAATTTCATGATGCTGTCCGGCATCAAGCTGCTGCACGTGCCTTACCGCGGTGCGGGGCCGGCCCTGAACGACGTGATGGGCGGCCAGGTGGATGCCATCACCGACAACCTGTCGTCGACCTTGCCGCAAGTGCTGGGCGGCAAGCTGCGTGCGCTGGCCGTGCTGGGCGCCGAGCGCTCGCCGCTGCTGCCCGACGTGCCCACCTATATCGAGCTGGGTTACCCCGACATGGGCACGGGCGGCTGGTTTGGCCTGGTGGCGCCGGCAGGCACGCCGCCCGCCGTGGTCGATCGCTTGAACCAGGCCGTGCGCGCCGCCATGAAGGACCCCGAGTTCCGCAAGAAGGCCGAGGATGTGGGTGGTACGCTGATGCCGACGACCCCGCAAGAGTTCCAGGTCCAGATCGAACAGGCCCTGGCCCGATACGCCAAGGTGGCCAAGGCCGCCAACATTCAGGCTGACTGACAATGACACACGCCGATTTCAACGCGGTTTCCGTGCATGAACCCCAAGGGCCGGCCTTGCCGCTGGTCTGTGATTCGCCCCATAGCGGAGAGCACTATCCGGATGACTTCGGGGCCGCTGCGACGCGTTCGCAGCTGCGCCAGGGCGAAGACACGCACGTGGACGCGTTGTGGTCGGCGGCGCCTGAGCTGGGAGCCACGCTGATCGCAGCCAACTTCCCGCGCGTGTACATCGATCCGAACCGAACCTTGCAGGACCTGGATCCGGAACTGCTGGCCGAGCCTTGGCCCGTGCCGCTTGCGCCGGGCGAGAAGACCCGCTTGGGCAAGGGCCTGATCTGGCGCCGGATGGACAAGGCCACGCCGATCTATGACCGCAAGCTGACGCTGGATGAAGTGCGGCACCGTATCCAGGCGTATTACGAGCCTTACCATGCGGCGCTGTCGCAGGCGATCAGCCGGGTCGAGCAGCGGTTTGGCGCGGTCTGGCATCTGAACCTGCATTCCATGCCCAATGACGCCTACGAGCGCCTGGGCCGGCAAAGCGAGCACCCGCTGGCGGACTTCGTGCTGGGCGATCGCGACGGCACGACCTGCGAGCCTGAATTCATTGCGCTGATCGAGAAGGCCTTGCGCGATCTGGGGTACACGGTGGCGCGCAACGACCCTTACAAGGGCGTGCAGTTGATCGCGCAGATCGGGCAACCGGCGCTGAACCGGCACAGCCTGCAAGTGGAGATCCGGCGTCCCCTGTACATGGACGAGGCCACGCGCGAGCGCAACGCAGGATTCGAGCTGTTGCGCGGGCATCTGTCGCAGGTGCTGGAGCAGGTGGCGGACTATGTGCGCGTGCGCATGAATGCGGTCACGTCGACAAAATAGATTCGCGTGTGTGATGCGGTGCCGGAAGCCGGAATTGATGCAGATCAATTCCGGTTCTTTTTTTTCAATCGGGGTTGTCCGAGGTAAACCGCGCTTGCTCCTGGGGCGGCGGCCCTGCGTCGACGGGAGCGGCGTGGCAGCAGGGTTTGCGGGTATTTAAGTTTTCTTCTGCCGGGCCGTTGTCGCTAACAACGAGCTGCGCCGACTTTGGCCGCGGCGATAGGGAACCGTAATGCTAGAGAAGACGATCAACGGATTTTCGGTGGTTGCGTACGCGACGCAACCCGAGGGCCGCATCCCCCCGCGGGCGTTCCTGGAGACGCGGCGTCTTGCGCCCAAGGCGAAGCCTGCAGACGCGGGTACCGAGGCGGCCGAGCCGGCGCAACCTGAAGCGGACAAGCCTGAAGGCCAGCCTTTCGAAATCTTCGTCAGCCGGCGGTTTCGCAGCACGATCGAAGCCATGTCGGCGGCGCGTAACGCGTTGGACCGCGTGAAAAGCGTGGATGAGGACGGGGTGCCGGACCCCCTGCCCGAATAGCGCGCGAGGGCGGGCGAAGCGGGGTCGGCAACGGTGATTGCCGGCGTCGGCCCCCATATTGTTATCCCGACTTTGTATTTGTCGAACCCCTGACAGCAGGCTGATGATGCCGCATGGCAATCATCGCCATTCACAGTCTGCTCAAAAGGAAGGTTGATGAATACGAACGTCCATGCTCCAGCGCTCACGGCGCGGGGAGTTTCACGCCGCGCCCTGTTGCGCGCGGCAAGCGTCGCGGGATTGGCCGCGCCGCTGGGCATGCTGGGCTCCCGCGTGCTGGCGGCCGATTCGGCGCCGCGCACGTTCAAGATCGCGTGGAGCCAGACCGCGGTCTGCCAGTCGCCGGTGTCGGTGGCGCTTGAGCGCGGCTTCTTCGAAAAATATGGGTTGAAGGTGGAGCGCATCAATTTCAGCGGGTCGACCGACCAGTTGCTGGAAGCGATCGCCACCGGGCATGCCGACGGCGGCATCGGCATGGCGCTGCGGTGGCTCAAGCCGCTGGAGCAGGGCTTTGACGTGAAGCTGGCGGTGGGCACGCACGGCGGCTGCATGCGCTTGCTGACCGCGGAAGACTCGCCCATCAAGAGCGTGAACGATTTGAAGGGCCGCCGCGTGGCAGTGTCGGATCAGGCCAGCCCCGTGAAAAATTTTTTTGCGATCCGCGTGGCCCAACTGGGCATCGACCCCGAGTCCGTGGACTGGCGCCAGTATCCGCAGGATCTGTTCGGCGAGGTGCTGAGGAAAGGCGAGGTGGATGCCATCGCCGGCGACGATCCGCTGATCTATACGCTGCGCGAAGACAACAAGCTGCGCGAGATCGCGACCAACATCGAAGGCGACTACGAGAACCGCACCTGCTGCGTGCTGGGCCTGCGCGGCGACCTGGTGCGCAAGGATCCCGAGGCGGCCGCGGCCATCACGCGTGCGGTGATCGACGCGCAACGCTGGACCGCGTCCAACCCCGATGAGACGGCGCGCATTTTCGCACCCTATGTGCCGGGCAAGGTGCCGGCCGAGCGCGTGGCCGCGATCTTGCGCAGCCATAGCCACGGGCATGCCTCCACGGGGTCCGCGCTGCGCGAGGAGATCGTGGGCTACGCCAAGGACTTGAAGACCATCAAGGTGCTGAGCGCGAATCTGGACATCAACAAATACGCGCAAGTGGTGGTGCCCAATGTCCTCGGCTGATGCATTGCCGGCCCGCGCGGCGGGCGCGGCGCTG
>NZ_JBYOKH010000015.1:0-122740 GCF_057799415.1 Achromobacter sp. 18P8.1.1
GATCGTCTACGGCGTAGATCGCACGCCATGCGGATGCGCCTCATCAAAAAGTACTTCATCACCGGCCTGCTGATCTGGGTTCCCCTGGTCATCACGGTGTGGGTGCTGGGTCTGCTGGTCGCCACCCTGGAAGGGTTCGTGCCTGGCTTCCTGTCGTCCGAATCGCTATTCGGCATCGACATCCCCGGCTTCCGCTTCGTCCTGGTCATTGTGGTGGTGCTGATGACGGGCGTGTTTGCGGCAAACCTGATCGGCCGTACCATGGTGGACCAGTGGGAAAACCTGCTGGGCCGCATTCCGTTGGTGCGCTCGATCTACAACTCGGTCAAGCAGGTCAGCGATACGGTGCTTGCCCCGAACGGCCAGGCGTTCCGCCGTGCGGTGCTCGTGCAATACCCGCGCGCGGGCTCCTGGACCATTGCTTTTGTCACCGGCACGCCCAGCGGTGAAGTGGCCAGCCTGTTGCCCGGCGACCACATCAGCGTGTATGTGCCGACGACACCGAACCCCACGTCCGGCTTCTTCCTGATGGTGCCTCGCGCTGACGCGATCGACCTTCAGATGAGCGTGGACGCGGCACTGAAGTACATCGTTTCCATGGGCGTTGTCGCCCCGGCCCAGGCGCCCGCGCCCGTGGACCGGCCGGCCCCGCTCTCTCCGGCGCCTGGCGTGCAAGACGCGCCTCGCGCCGATTCGTAACCCTTACGCTCAAACTAAGCACACAACGGAGTCATCCCGCATGCGTACCTGCTACACCGGCCAGGTTTGCCGTGACCATCTCGGCCAGACCGTCACCCTGTACGGCTGGGTGAACCGCCGCCGCGACCACGGCGGGGTCATCTTCATCGACTTGCGCGACCGCGCGGGCCTGGCCCAGATCGTGTTTGATCCGGACAACGCCGCCTTCGCCACCGCCGAACGCCTGCGCAACGAATTCTGCGTCCGCGTCACCGGCCTGGTGCGCGAGCGTCCGGCCGGTACCGCCAACAGCGAACTGGCTTCGGGTGAAATCGAAGTGCTGTGCAAGGAAGTCGAGATCCTGAACGCGTCGGTCACGCCGCCGTTCCAGCTGGACGACGACAACCTGTCGGAAACGACCCGCCTGACGCACCGCGTGCTGGACCTGCGCCGCCCGCAGATGCAGCGCAACCTGATGCTGCGCTACCGCGTGTCGATCGAAACGCGCAAGTTCCTGGACCAGTTGGGCTTCATCGACATCGAAACCCCGATGCTGGCCAAGAGCACGCCGGAAGGCGCGCGCGACTACCTGGTGCCCTCGCGTGTGAACGCCGGCCACTTCTTCGCGCTGCCGCAGTCGCCGCAGCTGTTCAAGCAGATGCTGATGGTGTCGGGCTTTGACCGCTACTACCAGATCACCAAGTGCTTCCGCGACGAAGACCTGCGCGCTGACCGCCAGCCCGAATTCACCCAGATCGACTGCGAAACCTCGTTCCTGAACGAGTTCGAGATCCGTGAAATCTTCGAAAACCTGATCCGCCACGTGTTCAAGGTGGTGCAGGGCGTCGAGCTGGCGTCGCCGTTCCCCATCATGCCGTGGACGGAAGCGATGCGCCGCTACGGTTCGGACAAGCCGGACCTGCGTGTGAAGCTCGAATTCACCGACATCACCGACGTGATGCGCGATGTGGACTTCAAGGTGTTCGCCGCCGCCGCTACGGCGCCCGGCAGCCGTGTGGTCGCCCTGCGCGTGCCCGGCGGTGCGGAAATGTCCCGTAGCGAAATCGATGCCTACACGCAGTTCGTCGGCATCTACGGCGCAAAGGGCCTGGCCTACATCAAGGTCAACGAAGTGGCCAAGGGCCGTGACGGCCTGCAATCGCCCATCGTCAAGAACCTGCACGACGCTGCGCTGGCTGAACTGGTCAAGCGCACCGGCGTGCAAGACGGCGACATCATTTTCTTCGGCGCGGATCGCGAGAAGGTCGTCAACGACGCCATCGGCGCGCTGCGCGTGAAGATCGGCCACAGCGAATTCGGCAAGAAGACCGGCCTGTTCGAAGCCGGTTGGCAGCCGCTGTGGGTGGTCGACTTCCCGATGTTCGAATACGACGAGGAAGACGGCCGCTACACCGCCGCCCACCACCCGTTCACCAGCCCGAAGGATGGCCACGAAGACTTCCTGGAAACCGATCCCAGCAAGGCGTTCGCCAAGGCCTACGACATGGTGCTGAACGGTTGGGAAATTGGCGGCGGCTCGGTCCGTATCCACCGCGAAGAAGTCCAGAGCAAGGTGTTCCGCGCGCTGAAGATCGGCGCCGAGGAAGCCCGCGAGAAGTTCGGCTACCTGCTGGATGCGCTGCAGTACGGCGCGCCTCCGCATGGCGGCATCGCCTTCGGCCTGGACCGCATCGTCACGATGATGACCGGCGCCGAATCGATCCGCGATGTGATCGCCTTCCCGAAGACGCAGCGCGCGCAGGATCTGCTGACGCAAGCGCCGTCGGAAGTCGATGAAAAGCAACTGCGCGAATTGCACATTCGGTTGCGTAACGTCGACAATAAGTAATCCCCCCCCGAGGCGCCGGGGCGCCTCCCCCCCAGGGGGGCGCCTCGCGGGACCGGCGGAGCCGGATCCTCGGCGGCCCGGCTTGGGGCAGCACTTGCTTGCGCAGTGCTGCGCTCTTTGAGCGGCTGGCCTTGCGGTGAGCATCTTTTTGTTGCGGCAAGGGTTCGCTGAATTGGAGTAATCTGGCAAACGCCGCTTTCCGGCGGTGCTTGCCAGAGTCGCTCTTGGGCCTGGCTAGTGGTTCCTCTGCTTTCAAAGGCGCCATCGCTTTTATGTCGCTCATCCGTGTCGTCAGCTACAACATCCACAAGGGCCGTTCGGCATTGGGCCGGCGCGACTCCCTGAATGAACTGCGCTTAGGGCTTTACGGCCTGCGCCCCGACCTTGTCTTCCTGCAGGAAGTCCAAGGCCGCAACGAGCAGAAATCCCTGCTCGACGCCCAACACGAATCCCTTGCCGCCGCCTTGCGCCTGGATGTGGCCTATGGCCGCAACGCCATCCGCCACGCGACGGACCATGGCAACGCGCTGCTCTCGCGCTTTCCCATTCTTGATCACGAAAACCTGGACATCTCCGACCATCGACTGGAGCAACGCGGCCTGCTGCATGCGCGCGTCGAGCTCGATGGCCGGGCGGTGCATTGCTTCGTGGTGCACTTGGGCCTGTTCGCCGGCAGCCGCACCCGCCAGGTCCTGGCGTTGACCGAGCGTATCCGGCGCATGGTGCCGGACGGCGAGCCCATCCTGATTGCGGGCGATTTCAACGACTGGAATGACCGGCTTGCGCCGCTGTTTGTGCAGCAGCTTGGCCTGTACGAAGTGTTCTCGCATGCACCGCGCAGCCATGGCGGTGAATTGCCGCGCCTGCGTGATTCCGTCAAACGGCTGAGCAATGCGCTGCGAGGTCTGCCCAATAGCGGCCTGTCCGTCATGGAACGCAACAATCAGCTGGGCATGGAGGGCAGTTCGCGCCTGCTGCTGCCGCCGCCCCGGACCTTCCCGGCCGTGTTCCCGTGGTTCCGTCTGGACCGCATCTACCAGCGCGGCTTCGCCGTGCGCAGCGCTCGTGTGCTGCGCGGCCGCGAATGGGCGCGGCTATCCGATCACTCTCCGTTGCTGGCCGAACTGGAACTCCCGTGAAGGCCGAGCAGGTCAAGCTGGAATGGACCGACGGCAACAGCATCCGCCTGTTGCAGAATGGCGCCGATTTCTTTCCCGCGCTGTGCGCGGCCATCGATGCCGCCCAGTTCAGCGTGCATCTGGAAACCTATATCTTCATGCTGGACCGCACCGGGTTGCGGGTGCTGGAATGCCTGACCGCGGCAGCCCGCCGTGGGGTGAAGGTGCGTGTCGTGCTGGATGGCTTCGGCAGCGCGATGAACGTCGACGCCGTACGCGCAAGGCTGCTTGAAGCCGGCGCGCAATGCCGCATTTTCCGGCCCGAACCGCGGTGGTTCGCGCGTCTGATCCCGTCGCGCAGCCGCTTGCGACGGCTGCATCGGAAGGTCACCATCGTGGATGGACGCATCGCGTTCATCGGCGGCATCAACGTCATCGACGACTACGACGATCTGGACCCCACGGACGGCATCTCGGCGCCGCGCTTCGACTTCGCCGTGCAGGTGGAAGGACCGCTGGTCACCGATGCGGCCTACGCGCAAGACCTGCTGTGGGTGCGCCTGAACTGGGCGCGCCTGCGGCGCCACCCGCGCGACTGGAACCGCATGCGGCTGACCAAGCCGCACCATGCCCCTGTCGCCCCATGCGGCACGTTGCGGGCGGCGCTGGTGTTGCGCGACAACCTGCGCTACCGGCAGACGTTCGAACGCGCCTACCTGTACGGCATCACGCAGGCGCGCCGCGACATCCTGATCGCCAACGCGTACTTCTTTCCGGGTCGCCAGTTCCGCCGTGCGCTGGCAAAAGCCGCCGCCCGCGGCGTGCGGGTACGGCTGCTGCTGCAAGGCAAGGTCGAATACCGCATGCAGTACCACGCCACCCGGTCGCTGTATGACCAACTGCTGCGCGACGGTATCGAGATCTATGAATACATGCCGAGCTACCTGCACGCCAAGGTCGCGGTCATCGACAACGTGGCTACCGTGGGCTCGTCCAACCTGGACCCCTTCAGCCTGCTGCTGGCGCGCGAGGCCAACGTCGTCGTGGACGACCAGCCCTTCGCCTGGGACTTGCAGGAGCGCCTGGAGACGGCCATCCGAGACGGCGGCCACTTCATCCGCCCGCTGGAATACCAGCGCCGCGGCTGGGTGCGGCGCTGGGTGGATGCGGCGTCCTACACCCTGCTGCGCATCGGTGTGGCGCTGACGGGCACCTCGGATAAGTACTGAGCGCGCGGCTCAAGCGCGAGGTTCACACGCGCCGCTTGATCAGCCCCAGCGCCAGCGCGGTGCCCACCAGAATGATGGCGGCGCCCACCGCGATGGACGGCGTGATGCGCTCGTCCAGGAACCACGCACCCCACACCACGCCGAAGATCGGCACCAGGAAGGTCACGCTGACGGCGCCGGTCGGACCGACGTTGGCGATCAGGCGGAAGAAGATGATGTAGGCCGCGCCAGTGCACACGACGGCCAGCAGGATGGTGGAGATCCACGCCGCCATCGAGGCGGGTGTTTCAGGCCAGGCGGAGATGGCCAGCGGCAGCAGCACGAGCGACGCGGCGATCATGCTGCCGGTGGCGCTGGCCAGGGCGTCCACGCCGGTCAGAAAGCGTTTGGTCCAGTTCGCGGCGATGCCGTAGAAGATGGGCGCCGATACGGCGGCCAGCACCGCCGGCCCCGTGCCGCCTGCCTGGAAGTTCAGCTTGTCCCACACCAGCACGATAATGCCCAGGAACCCGATCATCAGGCCCAGGGAACGCATCCATGGCAGCCTGTCCTTCAGCCAAAGCCATCCGACGACCGCGCCCCAGACGGGGGTGACCGCGTTGGCCACCGACAGGAAGCCGGCGCCCAGGGATTGGGCCGCGTAGGCGTACAGCAGGAAGGGTATGGCGGCGTTCAGGGTGCCAACCACCAGCAACGCCTTCCAGTGCCGGGCGATCACTGGCAGCTTGCCGCGCCATAGGGCGGCGGGCAGCAGGAACAGCGCGGCCAGGCCGACACGAAGCTCGATCAGCGCGATCGGACCGAAATCGCCGACGGCGACGCGCATGAACAGGAAGGAGCCGCCCCAGACCGCCGCAAGCAGCAGCAGGTCCAGCAGATTGCGTTGACGCATGGTTTGTCTCGGGTTTGCCCTTAGGGGGCGTGTCTGGGCTTGCGCCTATTTCCGGCTAGTGACCAGATTTTTCATCTTGACCCGATACGCCAGTAGCGCACAGGCCAATGAAAGGACGATACATAGGACGAGTCCGGCCCGCACTCCGTTTAGTACCGTGCTGTGGGAAATGATGATGCCCACTACGGCCGTGCCCAGCGCGCTGCCGATGGCGCGGGTGGTCTGCACCAGCGCCGAGGCCACGCCCACGTCGCGGCGTTCGCTCAGCATCTGCATGAAGAGCGTCAGGTTGGGCAACAGGAAGCCCAGGGCGCAGCCATTGACGAAGAAGGCGGCCAGGATCCACCAGGCGGAGGTGCCCGGAGAAATCAGCAGCACCATCAGCGTGCCGGCGGCCAGCAGCAGTCCGCCGAACACCATCAGGCGCTGCGGCTCGGTCTGCTTGGGGAACAGGCGTCCGTTGACGATGCTGCCGACCGAGATCGCCGCGACCAGCGGGGTCAGCAGCAGGCCGGCCTCGCTGGGCGTGTAGCCCAGCACCTGCTGCAGCAGCAGGGGACTGTAGAAGATCAGCACGAACATCACCGCGCCGACCATCATCGCGGCCAGGTTCAGCAGCTGGGAATCGCCGCCGGCCAGGACGCGCAGCGGAAAGATTGGCGATTTCACGCGGCGTTCGGTGGGGATCAGGATGGCGATGGCGGCCACGCCGATCAGGGCGAGGATGCCCCCCAGCAGCGGGTGCGCGTGTTCGCCGCGCGCAAAAGCTAGCTCCAGGGCTGCCAGCGGCGCGCCGACGGCCAACACCAGCAGGATGGCGCCCAACCAGTCGATCCGGCGGCTGCCGTCATGAATGGGGCGGATGCGGGGGAAGTAGCGCGCCAGCAGGAAGAAGGCGCCGGCCGCCGCGATCGGGGAAATGAAGAACGCCGCGCGCCAACCCAGCGCCTGCGTGGCCGCACCGCCCAGCACGGGGCCAATGCCGCTGGCCATGGCGAAAGCGGCGGACACCAGCGCCATCCAGCGCACGCGCTGCTTGGCGTCGGGAAACAGGTCGGCGGGCGCCGCAAACGCGGTGGCGATCATCATGCCGCCGCCGATCCCTTGCAAGGTCCGGAACACGATCAGCTGGGTCATGGACTGCGCCAGTCCACAGGCGATGGACCCCAGCGCGATGATCAGCACTGAGACCAGCATCAACGGCTTACGGCCGAACATGTCGCCCAGGCGGCCGAAGATCAGGATGGAGGCCGCGGTGGCCAGCAGGTAGCCGGTGCCGACCCAGGCGTAGAGGGCCATGCCGTTCAGCGCTTCGGCCACGCGCGGCAGCGTTGTGCTGATGATGGTGGAATCCAGCGCGGCAAGCACCACGGTCGCCGACACCCCCGCCATGGCCATCAAGAGGTCCCTGCGGGAGTGTGCGGGGTCGGTGGCTGGCGGGGTCGGTGATGGCGGCGGCGTCATGCCGCCTAGGATATCACCGGCCCACTAGGGTTTTCACTTGTAGAACGAGTGGTAACCCCAGAATACCGCGACGACCAGCAGCACCAGCACCCACGACCAGCGCGAATTGGACAGTCCGCGGGGTTCGGGCTCGGGGGGAGGGGGCGGCGGCGCCACGCGGGGTTGTTTGGCCATGTGGTCGATAAAGGCCGCGAAGAACTTCTGGATGATCTTGTCGCCCGCTTTCAGCAGCAGGCCTTCGCCGCATTCGGCCAATTTGCCGCCTGCCATGCCGGCCACGGTATAGGCCACGCGGGTGCCCTGGTCTTTGGTGCTGAGGTTGACCTGGGCGGTGCCGATGGCCAGGCAGGCGGCGCGGCCTTTGCCTTCGAACACCAGGGTACAACTGTCGGGGGCATTGACGTCAGAGAGCAGGATCTCGCCCTCGTAGTCGGTATCGATCCCCGCGATATTGGCTCGAAGGGTGACGGCATACTCGGTCGGGCTGCGCATCGCGACTTCCACGCAGCCCGGTATGCATTTCTGCAACACTCTCGGGTCGGTCAACGCATCCCATGTCTGGTGCTGCGTCGAAGGAATCCATTGGGCATCGGCAATGCGCATGGCAGTCTCCTTATCCGGCGTTGTGCGGATATTGTCTGCTCATTGCAGAGTGCTGTCACCCCCAGGGCAAGTTGGGCAAAAAAGACCGTTTACCCCGCCTAGATATCTCACCTCGGATCAACGTTTCCAACTACAATTTAGGGTTAGGCCCGCTATTCTGGGGGGCGTTGTCTCTGTCATCCGGCAGAGTTGTTCAGGGGACGTTATGTACAAGGGCTTGCAGGTAGCGGTGGTCGTTCCCTGCTATAACGAAGAACAAAAAATTGCCGATGTGTTCCGCTCGATGCCGGAATTGGTTGACCGCGTCTATCTCGTCGACGATGCGTCGCGTGATGCAAGTGTCCAAAGAGCCGAAGAGGCTGCCGTTCAGTGCGGCGTGGCCTTGATTGTCGTGCAGCAGGAAAAAAATGCGGGCGTTGGCGCTGCGATCTGCGCGGGATACAAGCGAGCCTATGCGGATAATTTCGATCTAGTAGCGGTTATGGCTGGCGACGGTCAGATGGATCCTGATGACCTGGAATCGTTGCTGGAGCCCGTTGCCGCCGGATATGCAGATTACGCCAAGGGGAATCGTTTCAAGGCTGCGTCGGGCGACCGGATTCCCCTGATCCGGTTATTCGGCAACTTGGTATTGTCCGCCCTGACCAAAATCGTCTCTGGGTATTGGCACGTCAGCGATACGCAGTGCGGCTACACCGTGATCAATAGGGCGGCGTTGGCCGCCGTGCGCTGGGACGACGTATATCCTCGTTATGGATGCCCGAACGATATTCTGACGCGCCTTAATGTGGCGGAAATGCGTGTGGTTGAAGTCGATGTAAAGCCCAGATACGGCGTCGACTGGAGCAGCAAAATGAAGGTCACTCGCGTCGTTTTCCCCATCCTGGGGTTGATGTGGGGGCTGTTTCTGCACCGAATGTACCGTAAGTACATATACTTGAGTGGCCACCCTATTGTCCTGTACTACTTGGCCGCAGCGCTATTTTTCTCCCTTTCCGGCGCGCTGTCCATCTATCTCATTGTCAAATGGAGCATGACAGGTGTCATCCCAATGCTGGCAATGATCATGTTCAGCACAACATTCAGCGTCACGATCCAGCTGCTGTTGAATGCGTTTGCGCTTGATTTCCAAGTTAACAAGGAGTTGTGCGTCGAGGTCCGGCGGACGAGGCCTCAGCATGTCGATTGAGCGTGGGGAGGCCGAGGGCAAGGCTTGCCCTGTCTGTCGAGGGACGGCAATCGCAAAGGTTCATGAGCTGCAGTCGCCGTATATCGAAAGCCTGTTTTATACGATATACAAGTGCAGTGATTGCGGACATCGCTACGCGGGCGGTCCGATTTCCCAGGAAATCCTTGACCAGGTATATGGCGCTGCGTTTCATTCAACCAGCCAGCAACGGGCGGCGGGCCCGGGCTCCTCGATATCCATCAATGCGAGACAGCGCGTACGCTGGTTGACGGAAAATGGTCTACGCGGAAAATTGCTGGATGTAGGGTCGGGTCGCGGTTACTTCGTGAAAGCGGCGTCTTCAGCCTTCGAAGCTCAAGGCATCGATTACTCGAAAAATGCCACGGAGTATGGGCGGGAACTCGGTATATGCCTTTCGAGCGGCGATTTCCTCGAGGCAGATTATGCTCCCGGATACTTCGACGTCTTGACATTCTGGGATGTCCTCGCAAGCATGACAAATGTGCATGAGACCATACGGAAGTCGGTCCAGCTCCTGCGGCAAGGCGGGCATGCGATTTTTACCTTGCCGATGGGGGATTCACTTGCTTGCCGCATTGCAGGGCCACGCTGGCCGCTGTGGATCCCGCCCGTGAACCTGCATTATTTCTCGAAAAATAGTGTCAACGCACTATTGAACAAGCATGGTTTCGAAGTTGTGCGGATGGAGTATCTGGCGAAGCGGGTTTCTGCCAATTTTCTACTATTGAAATTGGCGCGTAGCTTTGGATTGAAGCGTCTGGAAGCGCCGTTGGCAGGCGCTTCGTTCTCGTGGGCGATTCCGGTCAACTTGGGCGATATCCTGACGGTGATGGCAAGAAAGGTATAAATGAGTATTTCCCGTTTCGTGATAACAGGGGTCACTTTGAGTGGCAATATGGGTGGTGCTGCCATGCTTTCAGCCGCATTGCAGCAACTCCGTCGCCGCTATCCCGGCGCACGCTTCCAATTGCTCAGCATTTATCCCGAGGCGGACCGCGCCATCGGCGGCGATGCGGATCTCGAAATCATTGATGCCCGGCCGCTGCGCCTGCTTGCGTGGTACATGCCGCTGGCGCTTCTCGCCTGCCTAGGCGGGTGGCTGCGTCGGTCGATGGCGCGGCACAGCTCATTCTTTGGCGCAGTCGCGGCAGCGGATGCTGTGATCGACTTATCGGGCATTGCCTTCGTAGACAAGCGTGGCCTGCCATTGCTTTGGTACAACCTGTCGTGCGCCCTGCCCGGCATCGTGTGGGGCAAGCCGGTGTTCAAGCTGTCGCAAGCATTGGGGCCATTCCGCACCTATGCGAATCGGCTGGCCGCGCGCCTGCTGTTGCCCCGCTGTGCTGCGGTGATCGCACGAGGCGAGCAGAGCCGGCAGTTCTTGGTGCAATTGGGTATGCGGGATGCGGAGGCACTGCCTGATGTGTCGTTCGCGATGAATATCCCACCAGAAATCGAGGCTGAGGCGCGAGCTTGCTTTCGGGATATGGCGGCGCAGGAGCGACCATGGATTGTCGTTTCGCCCAGCCAGGTCGTGAGCAGGTTGTGCCGGAGCCGGGGCATCGATTTTCTGGGCCAGATGGCCGCCTTTGTCGAGACGCTTCTGAAGCGGTATGACGCGAACGTCCTGATATTGCCGCATAGTCTTGGTACCGGGGCGAGCAAGAACAACGATATCGACCTTTGCCAGCAGCTTCATGCACGTCTGCATGGGCATGCGCAGGTATATATGCATGTGCCTCGGCAGGACCCGGTGTTGCTACGCGCCTTGATCGGACAGGCGGATTTCTTCATAGGTTGCAGGTTTCACGCGGTCGTTGCGGCCCTGATCATGTGCGTGCCGACATTGATACTGGGCTGGAGTCATAAGTATCGCGAGATGGCGCAGGGCTTCGATGCCGATATTCCAAGCATGGACTTCGCAAATTTTTCCAAGGATGCGCTGGCGGATATGTTCGATAGCGCATGGCAGCGCCGAGTGGTCACGCGTGAGCGGTTGGTCAACAATGGTCCGATGATCAAGGCGGGGGCGATACGCAATTTCGATATCGTCGAACGCGAATTGGGGACAACGCATGCGCGTCACTGAATTGCCCACCGCTGTGGTGGATAAGGGCCTGTGTATCGGCTGTGGTGTATGCACCGCGGCTAACGCCGGACGCAGCCAGCCGCTGGTTCGCATGACATACAGCGCCAAGCATGATCATGCGATACCTATCGTTGTCGATGATGGGCGGGAAGCGCCGGAAGTGGCCTGTCCTGGCGCGGAAATGCATATGCCCGATATCGCGCGGCAGAAGTACGGCCATGAGCCCGCGGATAGCTGGGTCGGCGAACATGTGCGGATTCGCGCGGCGTATGCCGCAGATGCGGACGTACGTCGAAGGGCGGCTTCGGGCGGTGTGACGGCAGGACTTCTGGGACACCTGTTCGACCAGGGAGCGATCGATGTGGCCTACTGTGTCGTATCGGAAGGCAATCCCAATACCCGTGCCGGGACGATCATACGCAACCGTGCCGGATTGGAGAGCATCCATGGCTCCGTGTATCAACCCGCGGTGCTAGGCAACGAGTTGCAGGCGCTGATCGAGGGAGACGAACGGTTCGCGTTCGTGGGCTTGCCATGTGAAGTGGCCGCGTTGGAGCGAATGAAAGCGGTCGATGCACGGTTGGCCGCACGCCATGTTCTCTCCATCGGCTTGTTCTGCGGCGGTATAAACCGCTTCGGTGGCATTGACTATTATCTTCGAAAGTTCGGTGTTTCCCTGCAAGCGTCGCAGGGCATCGATTATCGGTATGGCGCTTGGCCGGGCAAGATCAGGCTGGTGGATAACGCCGGAAAAGCGCATGAGGTTGCGCGCATCCGAGGAAATTCACGTTGGAACATTCTGCGCTATGTCGTGGCGTTCCAAGGCTATTGGATGCTGGCGCGGTGCCGGATGTGCCCCGACCAGATCAGCGACTTCGCAGACATCGCGGTGGGGGATCCGCATCTGCCCAGATTCCGCTCCAAGCAAGGGTTGGGCTATTCGGCAGTGGTCGTACGGAACGAACGCGGATTGCGCTGGTATGAAGGAGCGCTCAATGCGGGCGTGCTGCAGGATGAACGACTGGGCCGCGAAGAGTTGATTGAATCACAAGGCTATACGCTTGATAACCGGCGCCATGCGAAGGCATACGTCCGGGTGGCCGGATGGCTGGGTATGTCCGTGCCGGATCTGTCGACCTATCAGGACTTCGATCGTCCTGCCTTCAAGCATTACAAGTATGCTTTTGTGGATCTGCTCAAGATCCGCTTGAGGAATGTTCGCATGCTGCGGCCGCTTTATATTCCATTGCAAGTGTTCGAATATCTGTTCATAACCTTGGCGCCACGTATTTTCGTCAAACGTCTCATGAATCTTTTTTCGAATAAATAATGTCGTTCTGGCACAGAGATTACCTGTCTCTTATTGAGTCGCTCGGCGCCGCGCGAAAGCGTCTGGGTGGGCTGGAAGATTTCCTGCGAGCTGAAGAGAAGCAGGGGCGGGTAATCCTGCGCCATGATGTGGACCGCCGCCCCGCGAAGTCGTGTGCGTTGGCTCGCCTGGAGCGTGCTGCCGGCGTTCGAAGCACGTATTACTTCCGCGTAACCGCAGCAGGAGAGTTTCCGGCTGCTGCCATTGCCGACATCGCCGGCAACGGTCACGAGATCGGTTACCACTACGAGGATCTGAGCGCATGCGGGGGAGACCGTGCACAGGCGTTGGCGCGCTTTCATCGCAATCTTGCCGAGCTCCGTAAGCTGGCGCCATGTACGACGGTAAGCATGCACGGCGCACCGCTCAGCAGGTATGACAACCAAGACCTGTTGCATGCCAGTGACCTGGAGCGCGCAGGCCTGCTTGGCGATGCCGTCGCCTCTGTGCGCTCCTTCAGCCCCTTCTACCTTACCGATACCGGTGGCCGATGGCTGGCTACGCAGTCGAACCTGCGCGATCGCGTCGGGGATGCATGGCCGCATGACGCCTTGCCGGACGCCGGCCAGGCATTTCAACGCTTCATTACGCAGGCGACCAGGCCGCTTTACATAAGCACACATCCGGAAAGATGGAGCGCCTCGCTTGTCGACTACTGGGGAGTGAAAGCGTTGGATCTGGCGGCCAACAGTGTCAAGCGAGCATTGCGCGCCGCACGCCCTGCCGCACGCTCATGAAAGACCGCCGCCGAATTCAGTATGCACTGTCTATCGTAAAGCGATGCTGGACCGGGGTGGTTCTTTTGGCCCTGGGACTTTACGTCTGGAAGAACGGCGCACACATCACCGCGACGCTCGCGGCTATTCCTAAAATCTACCTAATCGCCGCGTTCTTCTGCATCCTGGCCGGTAAGTTCTCGGCCCTCTTCCTGATGCAGGCGTCGTTACGGATGTCGATGCCTGCAGCGCCAGGTTGGCGGGCCAGTTCCTGGATCTACGTTTCTTCTGATGTGGCGAAGTACATGCCTGGCGGTGTGTGGGCAATCGTTGGCCGGGTGGTGCACTACAGAAACCTGGGCCTGTCGGCCGGTGCCATCTCGAAGGCCCTTTTGCTGGAAAACCTGGGCTTCGGTGTCACCGCCCTGGTGTTGGGAACACCGATCGTCGTAGCCATGGCGTCCAAGGCCGGCTGGCTGGGCGGTCTGGGATGGTCGGCGATCGCTGCGGTCATGGCCATTCTGGTCTGGGCCGGAATGAGGTTGCTGCGCCACAGAGGTATCGCGGTCTCGCGGACCAGCGTCGGGATTGGTGGCCTGGCGCTGGCAGTGATGACGCTGGGCTGGGTTGCCATGGGCACGTCTTTTTTTCTGCTGCTGGCCACATCCGGCGGCTGGATTGACTGGCTATGGACGGTCGGCACGTATGCCGTTGCCTTTACTGCCGGCATGGTCGCGATCTTTGCGCCTGCGGGAGCAGGTGTACGCGAGGGAGTGCTGGCGCTGGCCGGGCAGATGCATGGTATTTCCGCAGCCATGATGCTGGATGCTGCTTTGCTGAATCGCGCCCTTTGGGTCGTGGCGGATGTCTGCTTTTTCGGCTTATTCCTGGTTGTGAGGGCGACAAAAAAATGACCGCTTACTATCTGCTGCAGCATATGCTCCTGGCGCTTGGTCTGGCGTTATGCGCTGGCACTGGGGCGAGATGGTTCCATGTGAGTATGGCGCCGCGCATGCTGCTCGCTGCTGCGCTGACGCCGCAGGTCATAGGCTTGTGCGTAATGGCGTTGGCCATGTCCGGAGTGTCCATGCCCGGCGTCTATGCCCATCTGCCAACCGTACTTGGCCTCGGCCTGATCGGGTTGGGCAGCCGCAGCGGAACTGTGTACCGGAGGATCCGGCAGGCGGTTTCGCAGTTGAATATTAGTACAGCGATAATCGCCTGCGTCGCAGCGTTGGTTCTAATCCAGCTGATTTTCATCATCGTAGAAAATGCACGGACCTTGAATCCGCTGGCGCATGACTTCAACGTATATTTGACGGGAGCGAAGAAATTTGCGGCCATGCCATCCGTGGAGGCGATGCCTAGCTTCTTTGGCAAAGTGGGCGACATTATTGTCGTCCATCCGCATTCGTTTATCTACGAATCCTATTTTTCGCATGCGTTGCTGCTGGCTGGTCCGGATACGGCCTTCCCGCCCCTCGACTTTCTGCCACGCCTGGGCCAGCAGCTCACGATGGTCTATCTCTGTTTCGCATTGTTTGGCACGGCCCTCGCCATGGGGGCGCGGTGGGGGGCCGTCGCGGCGGTATGCCTAGCACTGTATATTCCCTGGGTCTATTACATCGTCGGCGCGCTGAGTCGGGATGGTTTTCGCATGGTGCCGGTGCTGGGCTACCTTGTGTTGCTGGGCTCGCTGTGCCTGAACGTTCGTAGCGCGATGCTGCGGCGTGGACTGCTTGCTGGCGCCTATGCAGCTTTGGCTGTCATGTCCCACACGCTGGGGCTAATGCTGATCGGGCTTACCAGCTTCTTCATCCTGGGCTATGCCGTCATCCGTAACAGACCGGGATGGAAGGCCGCGGCCCAATATGCGCTACCCGTGCTTGTCCTGGTTGCGCTATCGACGCTTAGATATGTCGAATATTATCGGGAAACCGGTAATTTCATGGGCTATGGGCTGCAATATTCCATCTATCGTGGCACGTGGTTGGAGCCGCTGCTCGCAGCAGCCTGGACGAGCAATCATTTCGATGGTTGGGAGGCGCTAGGTGTCCTGTTGGATCGCTATGACCAGCATCTGCAGCTGACGGCGGTAGTGATCGGGTTGCTCGCAGTTCTGTTGGCGAAAGGGCGAGGTCGAATCGCCTATCGTTGTATCGGCCTGGCATTGTGCGGCCCACTGCTGGTCGCCCTGTCCGGGCTGATCGATCACACGGGAATCAACTTGCGCAATGCCTTGATCGCAAACGAGCGGTACGCTCTTTCATATTTTCTTCTATCGGCATTGCTGGTGGGGGCGGGTCTGGCAATGCTGGGACGCACCCTGGCAGCGAGGTTTCCGGTGAGCGGGGGGTGGCGCCAGGCGGCGGCGGTTTTGGTCACTCTGTTCGCGGCATGGCTTGCCCACGAGTCGCTACTGAGTCCGCGATGGCTGAGCTTCAAGCCGTTCACCGAGGACCTGGCGCAGATAAATTTTCTGAAACGGACGGCGAATTGCCTAAGTTCCCAGGGCAACTGGCTGGTCGATGACGATGGATGGAACCCGTATTTTGCAGATCGTCCTCCCGCGTTCGTATATACCCAGCCGGTGCGTCCGCTGTTACTCGCCGAGAGTGAGGAGGCGGTGCGCGGCGTGCTGACAGAGATGCGGATACAGGCGGTTGCCTTTATCTACAGCCCAGAAATCTGGAAGGCCAGCCCGCTCTATACAGTCTTAGAGCACGGCTGGATCCGCGTGCCTATGAAAGGCTCGCGCGATCGCGAAGTTTGGTTGACACATGATATGGCGCAATGTGTCAATTTGAAATAGTATCCATCAAGATGCCGAGAGCTTACAACGCATCGGTTTTCTACAAATATCTGAACAACTTATTCCATGAATTCCGATCTTTCGGCACCTGACGACGAAATAGACTTGGGCGCGCTGATGCGCAGTATATGGCGGGGGAAATGGATCATCGCCGTAGCGATGATTCTCGGCGCCGCTAGCGGTTATTTTTACTCGCTGAAGCAGGGCAACGAATATTCGATAGAAGTCTATCCACCCACGGCAGGTGATTTGTCGGCGCTTACGATTGCGTTTCCGTATGCGCCAGGTGTCCTCATGTTTATACCCGAGCCAAAGGATGTGTTCGGTCAATATATGAGAGATGTGCAATCCATAGGTGTGCAACGGGACTTTCTGCAGGCCATGGCGGGCGACGCTGGTGGCTCCCGCAACGTTACTCTGGCTCAGGTGAATGCTTTTTATGAAACCCTGAAGATCAGTCCGACAAAAAAAAATGCGCCGCTGACAGGTATATCACTCGCCATTCGCGGCGATGGCGGGAACGATACCGCTCAATTGCTTGAGGCGTACGTAAAGTTTGCGGGCAAGGTCAGTGAGGCTCGTTTGAGAAATGAGGTGCTGGAAGCTCTTGCGCAGCAACTCACCGCTACGCGCCTACGGCTGGAATCCGGCGAAATTACGGCAAAGCTGGCCTTGGCGAGCTACGCGACGAAGCTAAAGGTGGCCTATGCTACTGCCAGCGCCTTGGGCTTGGAGAAGGAAGTCACCACGGAAATTGACTCGGGCTTATTGGCCGGCGAGCTGCTCTATCGGCGCGGGACCCGAGTGTTGAAGGCACAGCTGGATGCGGCCGAGCAGCCCACCCAGGCAACGATAGACGCATATTTTCCCGAGGCCCCCGGCCTGCGGGGCCGGCTCAAGTATGTGGAGCAGGCGCGTGTGGCGATGGAAACGGCTCCGTTGTCAACCTACCGGTCGGATACGATGGCGGCCAGCAGTCCAGCCAGCAAGCGACTGCTATTGACGGCACTCGGTCTGTTCGGCGGAATCATTCTCGGGGCCTGTATAGCATTGGTCGCCTGTCGCCAAAGAAAATAGGCCGACATGAAACTCAAGTTTCGAGTTCGTTCCGTGCTGGTCACGGGATTCGTACTTGCCTACCCCGTTTTTCTGCTTAACGGCGTGGTAGCGAACCTGCTCGGTGGCCGGTTTGCGATTCCGGCTCTCTATAGTGCGGGATTGGCGCTGGCGCTTGCGGCTGGGATGTGGTTGGCTACCCGCTTGCGGGCGGTCAATTCGATGGACGTGTTGTTTGCAGCCTTCATGGCGTGGGTGTTTTTCAGAGTAGCGCTTGCGTATGCTCTTGGCCACCGCAGCCTTGGTGCCCTGGCTCCCTACCTAATCATGTTGCTCTGGTATGGTGGGACATACTCGCTCGGCCGTTTCATCGAGTTCCAGAACAACAGCCGATTTTTCGTCATGCTGTTGTTGGTGTGCGTGCTGCTTTTGTTGCCATTGGTAGACTGGGCGTACCTATACATTCCGTACGAAGTCGGGGCGGATGGGGCTGCTACTGTCGGCTACCAAGGATTCGGGCGGTCCATATTCGTGATCCTGCTGCTCGCTCTGTTTGCGTTGGACAAGCCGCAGACAATGGTAGCCGTAACCATTGTCGGCGCCGGGGCACTGGGCGTCGTGGGATCGCGCAGCGAATTTTATGCATTTTCCGCCGGATGCGCGGTCGCCATTTCGCTGTTGGTATTCGCCAACCGCAAAGCTCTATTCGTCGTTGCCAGTGCAGGCATCGTAGCGATTGCCGCCGGTCTGGCCTATTGGATCGTGAGCGGCCAAAACCTCGACAATACGACCCTTCGGATCATGGAATTGTTTAGTGGCGAATCTACGTCGTTGGCGGAACGCTTGGCTTTGTTCTTCCCGATATTGCTGCCGATTGTTCAAAACGATCTGAGCTTTGCCTTTGGCGACATCTTGCGCTATGCCGATGTAACGGGCAGCACAGGTCTCTACCTGCACAATATCCTATCGGTATTGACCGATTTCGGCCTCGTCGGTCTGATACTGTACGTGAGTCTGTGCCTGTTAGCCGCTATTGAACTGATATGGGCGACCAGAGGCTATCGGAGGCTGGTCACGGTCGGTTTTGCAATCGCCTGCATCATTATGGTGCTGGGAGCCAAATCTTTGTTCTGGGCAGAGATCGCGTTGTTCTGGGGGCTGGGCGCACAATGCCGGACCGCGCGACGGAGACAGGCGGCTGCCGATGGAGCGGTCGGCTGATACCTGACGGCATCGATCGATCCTGTCCTAGTCGTCGATGCCGGCCTTGAAGTAGATGGCCGCAGCTACCATGGGCAAAGTTGCGATAAGGAACAATGCGGCGCCGAACTTCGCCGGATTGGCCATCGCCACAAAGGTGAGCGGACCGTACCAAAACACAGCCAAGAGAAAATACGCCAGGCTGACTGGGCCATGCCTTCCGACGCGCCGGGAGGCGATCTGGTAGGCGTGGGATCGATGCGCGACATTTGGTTTCTTGCCTCGGCTCAGCCGCACCAGCAGCGTGAGTGTCGCATCCAGGATGAACGGCGCGGCCGGAAGCAGCCAGATAATGGGCCATGGACTCATAGTCGCCGGGCCGATGCTAAGCGTTGCGATCATTACATAGAAGCCGCAAAAAGCGCTTCCGACATCTCCCATGAATACCTTGGCAGGAGGGCGGTTATAGGCCAGGAATCCTGCCGCCGCCACTGCCAGAAGCACCGCGGGAAAAGCCGATTCGGGACCGAGCAGCGCGAGCCAGACAATACCGATCGCAATTGTCTGGCCGGCGGCGATACCATCGATTCCGTCCATGAAATTGAAAAGGTTGGTCATCCAGACCGTGGCCACCAGATAAATGCCGAACGCGGCCTGTGCGGGCACGGTCAGTCCAAACAGGTCCAACGCAGGCAACGGCAGTAGATAAAGAGCCAAGCCCGCGCAAGCAACTTGGACTGTCAACCGGGTGCGTGCGGATAATGACACGCGGTCGTCGATATAACCGCTGACCGCGATTGGAAGGCCGCTCGCCAGCGCCGCAGCGCTGCGTCCGTCGATGTAGCCCAGATACCATCCGGCCAGCAGGCCTACGGCGCATGCCGCGACAATCCCGATGCCGCCCCCGCGCGGTGTGGCAGTCGTGTGGGAGCTGCGATGATTTGGATGGTCAAGGATATTCTTTCGCCGCGCCCAGGCAATACTTGCTCGGGTGACGCCGACCGCCACGCCGAAGATGATGACGTACAGGAGGAAAATATTGCTCATGTCATTGCGGCAAATTAGCGGGCGTTCTCTTGAAGTGACTGCTGCAGTGCGGTGTCCGCGGCAAGGACAGGCACCCATCCATGGCTCCGGGCCTTGGCCCAGTCGACATGGAATGGTCTGGTGAGGCTATCGAGTTCCTGGCGCCGTCCGATACATGCGCCAAGGATGCGCAACATCGATGGTGGAAAAGGCACCTGCCGGTTGGGTATGCGCAGTTCGGCGCAAATACCGCTGATCAGATCCGGCAGCGCGAAATCGGAGCCATCGGCTATAACGAACGTGCCGGCTCCGATGGATCCGACGCTGCAATTAGCCAGGAAGTCCGCTAGGTTTCTGACGTGAATGAACGAGCGCTTGGCGCGTACCGATGCAAAAGGCAAGGGCAGTCCGGTCTTTACGAGTTTGACCAGCTTCGAGAAGTTGCCCGGACAGTCCGGACCGTAAACCATTGGTGGCCTTACGATGTATAGGCAAGCGGGCGAAGTACGGAAAATCTCGAGCAGTTCCTTCTCCGCTGCGATCTTCGAGAGGGCATAAGGCGAAACCCCCGTCAAAGACGAGGTTTCCGTGACGTCCGACGCAGACCAGGTACCATGTACGCCAATCGTGCTGACATGGACGAACCGGCCTACGCCGGCGAGCCGAGCGGCTTGCGCGACAACCGTGGTCATTTTTCGGTTGACCTGGTCGAACAGATCGATGCCATCGGCGTGCTTGTCCCGTGTGTGGGCGCGTCCCGCCAGATGGACGACAGCGTCGCAGCCCCGCAGCACGTCGGGTTCCAGCGACATCAGTTCGGCGTTGACAATCGACACGTGTTTTCCGCTTGGGACGGTCTCCGCGGACTGGCCGCGAACCAAGGCGAGCGTATCCACGCCGCGTTCCTGCAGGAGGCTGATCAGCGCTTGGCCTATATAGCCTGACGCCCCTGTCACTGCGATGCGCATATGCTCATTCCTTGTGCCGACAAAGGTTCAGGTAGTCGTTGGCCAACACGTCATAGGTATGTCGGTTCAGTACGTAGAGGCGGCCACGCTCTCCGGTCTCCTGTCTTTCTTGTGGGCTCAGCCGTGCCAGGTGCATAAGCCCGTCAGCTATCCCGGCGGAGTCGCCCGGATCTGCGGATACGCCGCAGGATGCCTCGGCTACCGGGTCGTTCCCGGCGCGCACTCCGAACAGTACGGGGAGCGCCGCCAACATATAGTCAAACAGCTTGTTGGGACTTACGCCAAAACGAAACAGTGGTTCCGGTTTCAATGAGATGTAGCCTATATCGACTTCCCGGAGCAGGGTGAGCACGTCCTGTTTGGCGATTTGGTCATGGATCGTGATTCGATCCTCTAGGCCACGTTCGCGAATTAGTTGTTGCAGTGCGTGCTGGCGTTCTCCACGCCCGACAATCACTGCGCAGACCGATGGTTCGCCATTTGAGTGCAGGATGGATATCGCTTCAATCAGGGAGTCCACGTAGTTGGGTTGTCCCAGGGCTCCTGTATAGGCAACGACGATCTTGCCCTGGGCGCGCCAACGACGGGCCTGTTCTAGTCCCGGATTTGACGCGTCGCAGCCCGATGAGGCTTCGTCGATATGCACGCCGTTCGGGATGTAATGCCACCGTTCCGCAGGCAGGCCATGCTCGGCCATGTACTCTTGCGTGCACGGAAGCAGCGAGACGACGAAGTCGGCGTTGCGATAGGCGCGCCGCTCCATCCAGCCTGTGAACCGGGTAAGGGGATGCCTAGGCGAGAGGCCGGCAAGTTCGATCAGGCTGAGGGGCCAGAGATCCCGCACCTCAAAAACAGAGCGCGCGCCAAACTGGCGTGCAATCGAGTGTGTCGCCAGAAAACAATAGGGGTGGGGACTGGATGCGATCACCATATCGGGGCGACCATACTTCTCCGCGTGCCGGCGGGCTCGTAGCTTGAACTTGGCGCTGAATTCGGCCATGTTGAACAGGCGGCCAAACCCATTGCCGGTATATGGCCGGCAATCGATGAACTCATAGGGGACGTCAGCGACGTTACGGCCTCCCGAGATTTGCGGGGTGTCGAGCAAATGATGATACGCCGATGTGAATACAGTGGCGCTCGCACCGGCCTGGATCCATTGCCGCGCCAGGAAGTAAGGCCTGCTGTAGCGGCCAATGCCGGGGCCGCCAGCATACGGATGGACGTACCAGATATTCGGCTTATTGGGCGACACGCAATTCCCCGTATGCACGCACCAGTGTGTCTTCCTCTTGCTCCCATGTGTAATGGGCTGCGGCTGCGGCCGAGCCGCGGCCAGCCTGTTCGATCTCTTCGGGTGTCAAGGTGGAAAGCAATTCGGCAAATGCTTCATCGTCCGCAGGGGCGATCCAGCCGCATTGAAAGCGTTCGATCAGTGCGACGTGCTCGGGTAGTGGGGTGGCGATGGTCGGCAGCCCCGCATGCAAGTACTCGAAGAGCTTGTTGGGCAAAGAATAGTGATAAGAAAGACAGGTGCTTTCAGTTGAGCAAATCCCGACATCCGCAGCCCGGGTATGGCGCAGCACGTCAGCGGGCGGTACTGCAGGAAAAAAATGGATGTTTGCAGTGCGGGCCACGGCGGCGCGAACCACATCCAACAAGGGACCGTCGCCCATCAGGGCCAGATGATACCCGGCAGGCAAAGTTGCGAATACGCGGAGCAGGCGTTCAATCCCGCGGCCCGCGAGAAATCCACCCTGGTACAGGTATAGCCTGTGGTGCGATGGAATGCCCAATTTTTCTTTCAGGTCTACCGGTTGTTCGGCCTTGTTGCCCGCTGGAACGGGTATGTTTCTAACGACGTATGGCCGTGCAATGCCATATGTGGAAGCATACCAATCCGCGATTGTGTCACTGACGACGAAGACAGCGGTGCAGCGTTTGATCAGCAGGCGCTCGATGAACCGCGCCAGGCGCTGGCGTATGCCTCGGCAACTGTGAGTCTCGGTTTCTAACTCATGTGTGTCATATATCAAGCGTGCTCCGGTCAGCTTGCTGGCAATGAAGCACAGCGGCAAGACTGGCAGGCTATGCGCGTTGATATACAAAAAGTTCCGCTTCCGGAGGTAATTTAGGGCGCGGACAGACCATTCGATTGTTCTAGCCGTTTTTCCCAGCAGCCCCTGTGATTGGGGGGCGATACTGCGCTTCAAGCGCACGAGATTCCGGTGGCCATCTATGCTCTCGCATGCCGGCAGGCCATCTTTTTGCACGCCAATGATCTCCACCTTGTCGACGATGCCATGTTTGACCATTGCGTCAGTGATGCGAAAGATTCTGCTTTCGTTAAGCAGATCAGACGGATAAAGGTGTGCATTGATGCGAGTCATACGATATCAGCTGGTCGTCAAACAGATTTTGCAGTGCGTCGAACGAAATTCTTCAACGTTGCCAATTCCTCGATGAAATAACGTTGGTTGGGGTAGTCTGTATGGGCGCGGTTTGGCGCATCAATGAGACGTTGAAGATCATCTGCAGTTATGCCGAACTTCTTTAACACGAAATCCGTGTCGCCTTGCAGGTCGTTTTCCGCGTACGGGTCGAATGTGAGCTGCTGCAGCCCCTCCTCTCGCGTCATTTGGCCAGCGCAAACCAGCGCAGATAAATGTGCTCGCCGCTTGTCGAAACCGAACTTGGTGGGAAGGTAATATCCTTGGTACCAGCGCGTATAGATGGACTCATAGTGCTTGCCGCCATAGTACTGCCATCCCAATTCGTCCTGCATGGTCTGCATGGCGGCCGACTTGTCGTAGTCGATATAGTTCAACAAGTTGACCATCTTGTATCGGCCACTGAGGATGCGCAACGTGAATGAAGGCAGGCCAATGCGGGGAAAGGTGCGAAGCGGCACCGTTCCGTGCAACCGGTGCAATGCCTTGATGTGGCGCAAGTCGTGGCTGTAGTAGACCCACGATATCGGCAATATTCCTTCCGTCACCACATTGCTGCCGTTGATGACATACCGGATGCCGTGCTTTCTTGCGGTACTCACCAATGTGGCGGTAATTGCGTGGTCTGTCGGTATTTCGCAATTCGGAACGGATGCCTTGATGAAGGACATCTGGAGGTCCTTGAATTCTTCCCAATCAACGACGTACGTGTATAGGTCGATATCAAGTTTATCGAGCGTCTTCTTGATGTTGGCCACGGCAATTTCGGAATTCCAGCCATTGTCGAAATGCACCGCTAACGGGCGCAGGCCCAGTTGTTTCAGCTTATATACGACAAAGGTGCTGTCCACCCCTCCGCTTACGCCTGCGATGCAATCGTAATCCTTGCCGCGGCCCTCGTTCCGGATCTGGTCGACAATGCGCGCCAATGCCGCATCGCCGGCGGGGCCGTGATGGACTTCATTGCGTACACGCGTGAAATAGCGTGTGCAATGATTGCAGATGCCTTCGCTGTCGAACGTGATGGCCGGATCACTGGTATCCATAAGGCAGCGAGTACATTGTTGATATGGGCGCTGCGCGGTCGTGTTCGTCATTTGGTTCTGGTGCGAAAAAAGTACAGGAACAGAAAGCTGGTAATAATCCAGCCGGAGCCGGAGTTCAGCGCGGTCAATAGATTGGTTTCCATTGCGACCACTATGAACGCAATGTTCAGCGGTATCGCCAAAGGATGCGAGCCAAATATCTGGGTGGCCAGTAGGAGCACGAACGCCATTGCGACGGATGAAAGTATCACACCCAAAGGCCCGAAGTTTGCATACTCCGTCATGAAGAATGCCGCATTCAAACTACCCTGAAGCTTGAATTCATTGACGTTTTTAGGGTAGTAATGGGCATAAAGCTTGGTTGGTACATTGACATACTGGCAGCCAAGCAGGACGCTGGCGGGGCGATAGCCGCAGCCATATTCTCGAAACTTCGGGTCGGAATAGTAATTGAACCACTGCAGTATGACGCCGCCGGGGATTACGATGATTCTGCTAAATAGCGAGTAGAGAACCGATTTGGATTGCCAGGAAGACGTTTCATAGTGCCGCGGCTTTAATTTAGGGGCTTGGTCGGGCTGGATTGCAGGGGCAGCCGCCAGGATGGTGCTGGTACTGGTGCTCGGCTGAGTGGCCTGAGGCAGCGTGGCCGCATATGCCGGGAAAAAGGCATCGCGAATGTTGGGGCTGGCGATTGCGCTGGTAGTCAGCAGAATGCCGCCTATCAGGGCGACCAGTCCCAACGAGTCCCGATACCGTCGCAGGCTGATTGTGTAGAGCAGCAGCGGAGCGAAAAGAAAAATCGGCATTATGCGTGCGTATAACGCGAGCGAGTAGAGCGCGGCCAGGATTATCAATGGGTAGAATGCGCGCGATCTGGCCGAGTATGCCAGAATCAGCACCATGGGACCGATGGCCTTTACGCTGTAGTCGCTGAGATAACGCAAGAACATGGGTACTCCGAGATATCCTTCCTGGCGTATAACGCTTATCTCGAAATCATCTCGGGAAGCGAGAGCTCGCAAGCCAGGGATCCCCGGCAATATGAGGAGATGCCCGATCACCGTGGCGGAAAATATCCCGACCAACACCCAAAAAAAAGTGCGTTTATGCTGGGCGTCGTATTCCGTCCAGTTTGCGCCGATGAGAATCTGCCTCGTTGGGAAGAATCTGTCGACGGCATAGCGCCCCATCGCATAAAAGATTACGCTCAGAACGATCACCGCCAGCACTATCCAGGTGGCCGGGCTGACAAGCGCAGCGCTCTCGTAGTACCGATTGGCGATGGTTGAGCAAAGGAGGCCCGCCAAAGCAATCAGATAGGCAAAAAAGATACGCTCGCGCGACAGCAACCCAACCATGGGGAAGTCCTCAGAGCTTGGTGAATAGCCGCTTGAACTTGAGGGCGCGGGCCATCAACTTAGCGTTGGATTTGTAATCCGTGTAGTCCTTCTTCGGGAGCTGGAAAATATCGTCCAGTTCGCTCTCGGTCAGCCCCAGTTTCTTGGCAACGAAGATCTTGTCTTCCTGCTGTCGCTGCGCATCATACGTGGGATGCTCGAGTTCTTCCAATGCCTCGGAACGCGTCATTTGGCCTGCATTGATCAATGAGGCCATGTGGGCCCGGCGCTTGTCATACCCGAATTTGACGGGGAGATAGTATCCCTGAAAAAAACGCGTGAACACAGACTCGTAATGCTTGCCGCCATAATCGCGCCATCCCAGTTCCTGCGCAATGGTTTGCTTAGCATCAGCTTTGTTGTACGGGAGATAATTCAACAGTTTGATCGTCTTGATTCCGCGAACATACGGGTACCAGATAAACTGCTTGAAGAACCCGATCGAGGGGTATTTGCGCAGTGGCCGTTCACCAAATTTCCGGTGGATATCGCGCAAATGGCGTGCATCGCCGGATTGATAGCCCCATGCTGCCGGCAGGATGAACTCCGTGGCATAGTTACTACCCGAAAGGATGTGCTTTATACCGTGACGCGCGGCTTGGGCATACAGAATGGCGGGAAAGGCGTGGTCGGTCGGGATGTCACAGTTGGCGACTGATGCCTTGAAGAATGCCAATTGGAGGTCCTGCATTTCTTCCCAGTCCACCACATGAGTGTGCAGGTCAATGCCCAGGCGCTTCACGATATTCTCAATGTTGTGCACCGCCAGTTCCGAGTTCCATCCGCTGTCGAAATGGACGGCTAGCGGGCGCAGGCCCAGGCGTTTGGCGGTATAGGCTACATAGGAGCTGTCGACGCCACCACTGAGGCCCATAATGCAATCGTAGTCCTTGCCCTTTCCGGAGGCCTTGATCTGCTCGGCAATCTTTGTCAATTCGGCTTCGCGGCCACCGGCAGTAGCCTTGTCAACGATGCCGCGGACCATGGCATCGTATTGGCGGCAGTGATTGCAGACACCCTCTTCGTCGAAGCTGATGTCCGGATCGCTCGTGTCCATCACGCACCGAGTGCATATTTGATAAGGGCGTGATTGCATAGAAGATTTGTGCATGAATCGATTTTCTTTGCTACGGCAGTTTGCTTTCGAGTTCTGCCCGATTTGGATAATTGATCAATACTGCCCGATGTTTGCCGTGGAAGACGAACATGCTGCCTGCCGCTAGCGCAGGGATTCGTGCCTGGGTGACGGCCTCGGACATATGATCGAGATTGCCAGCGCCACCGCAGGCTATCAAAGGCGTATCGACGGCATTGCCAAGTTTCTTGAGGAAGTCCACATCGTACCCCGCCATCGTGCCGTCGCGGTCGATCGAATTTATGAGTATTTCGCCCACGCCCAGCTTGGCCAGTTGCTCGGCGTAACGGATAGGATCTTCCTTGGTATTGATCTTGCCGCCTGCTATATAGACTTCATTTTTTCCGAGAAACGTTTTTTTGACGTCGATCGCGGCAATGACACTGGAGCTTCCAAAGGTCGCACAGCATTCTTCCACGAGGCGGCGATTGTTGAAGGCAGCCGTATTCAGGGAAATTTTCTCGACGCCCATTCGGTAAAGACGCCGCATTTGGTCGATGGATGTCACGCCGCCACCGTAGGTAAGTGGCATGAAGCATTCGCTGGCGATATCCTCGATGATGCTGTATGGCGGCTCTTTCTTCTCTGGAGTGGCGGCTATGTCGAGCAATATGAGCTCATCGACCTCTTTTTCATTGAAGATTTTCACCGCGTTTATGGGATCTCCCACGTAGGTGGGATCCTTGAACTTGACCGTTTTGTACAGGCCTCGTCCGCGCAGCAGCAGGCATGGAATGATCCGGGTTTTCAGCACGATTGAAAGCGCTCTACGAAATTGCGATATACCTGTAGGCCGTACTTGTGGCTTTTTTCTGGGTGAAACTGCATGGCCAGAATATTGTCCTTGCCCAGTACGCTGCAGAAATCATGGCCATAAGGTGTGTGGGCCAGTGCAATGTCTGGCGAATCGGCAACCATATGGTAGGAATGCACAAAGTAGAACCGCATTGGTCGAGCCACGTTTTGGAATATTTCCATGTCCGGCCGAACCGGGTTGACTAGATTCCAGCCCATATGTGGAATACGCAACTGCTGATGCGATGCGGCTTTGAATTTCACGATACGAGCGTCCAGCCAGCCAAATCCAGCTTGCGCTCCTTCCTCGCTGGATTTGGTCATCAGTTGGGCACCCAGGCATACGCCAAGAATAGGTTTTCCCTCTTGGTGGACCAATTCGTTCAGCAGATCGAAAAGCTCGAAGCGACGCAAATTGTGAATGGCTTCGTCGAATGCGCCTACGCCTGGCAATATCAGTTTGTCGGCGGCGCGTAATACGGCAGGGTCGCGCGTGATCGTTGCCTGAGCTCCAATCTTGCGCAGCATGTTTTGCACTGAACCGACGTTACCAACGTCGTAATCGACGATAGCGATCATGTCGCTGCTTCCTGATGTCTGAGAATTCTTGCGATGTTGCGCCACTGTGCCAGGCCGAGCATCGCAGCAATAACCGTTGCCAGAATGGCGGCCAATATCAGCCATAGCGTTGACAGGCCGCCGGCCAGACGCAAAACAAACAAGGCTGTTGTGGCCATCAAATAGACGCCGCTTCCCGCCAATACGGCACGTATCAGCGGCTTGATGGTAAAGTGGCTGACGCGGAAAATTGCAACCAAATAGATAATATGGTAACTGGCGTTGGCAACAGCGAAGCCGATGATGGCGCCGGTGATGCTATTGCTGAGTGCGAGGGGCAGAATGACCGCTGCAACAGTAATTATATCTGCGCTGACCTGGATCGTGAATGACACATCCTGGCGGTGGGCCACTTCGAACAGCCGCTCAGGCCAGCCGGTTTGCAGGGCAAGCCATGCCGCGGGCGCCAGGATCATCGCGTAGACGCCGGCAGTCTGCCATTTGGAGCCGAATACGTAGCCGAAGAACACGTCGCCCCAGACGGTGCAAAAGGCAAATAGCGGCGCGCCAGCCAGCAATGTCAGCTTCAGGAGCCCGACCGTAATGGATTGTAGGTGGGGCGTGCCCTTGAATGCAACCGCTTCTCGGAAGAAAACCTGGCTTAGGGAGGCGGAGATCAGCAGGGTAGGGGCCAGTAGGACGGTACGTGTCAATCCGTAGAACCCCGCGGCGGATGTCGCCCCGAGGGAAGAGAAGACGAAAATCGGCATGTCGCGCGCGACGGTACCTATCAGGCTGTACGGCGTGTTGAAGTAGAGGAACTGGCGATAGTGCTTGGCCAAGCGCTTAATCTCGCGGTAGTCGAAGTCACACACGGAGCGGTAGACCCCGTAACCGCACGCCAGCATGATGACCAACACGGCCGTCCACTGTCCAAGTACTTTTGCCACGACCAGGCCTTGCGTACTGGCTCCCAGATAGCCGATGGCGAGAGCCGCGACTGCGTAGAGTGCTTGGTTCGCGATGTTCGCCTTGGCCACTTGGGTAAAACGGCGCCCACGGGACGCGTAGGCCGTGCCCAGCAGCGTCAGCATCGTCCCCACCATCATCGCGGGTAACAGCCATAGCCATGCTGTCAACTCGGGATACCCGGCCCGGCTGGTGATGAAGGGGCCGAAAAGCCAGATCGCCAACAACGCGACCAGCATGGTGAACGCACTGATGAGCAGAACCAAGGCGCCTAATTGATAAGCGTCTTCATCGCGTTCCGGCAATACTACGGCCAGATCGAAACGACAAGTGGCAGCCACTCCCAGGGCGGCGGTACTGCCCATGAACAAGGTCTGAAGACCAATCGCTTCCGGGCTGTAAAGCCGTGTCAGCAATGGCATCACCAGAAGCGGTATTGCTTGTGCCAAGACCGTGCCGGACAGCATCGCGAGGATGTTTGCGCGAAAGCTCATCTGAATCTCTTGGCGCGTGGAAGTATCTGAATCATGTTGCAGGTGTGGTCTGGTACTCGGGTACCAGTCGTTGCAGCATGGCGACGATTGCAGCGCGGTCATTCGCGGCCAAAGCTCCCGTCAAAGCGTCGAGCGCCGCCATCAATTCTGCGTACGGAATATCCCGCTCGCGCGCCTTGAGAATCCGGGGGTGCTCTGTCTCGGTGACATCGCCGCCGATCAGCAATTCCTCATACAGCTTTTCACCCGGGCGCAAGCCGGTCACGAGGATCTCGATATCGCCGTCGGGGTGGTCTTCGTCGCGTACCGTCAGGCCGTACAGACGGACCATGCGGTAGGCCAGGTCGACGATGCGCACCGGTTCGCCCATATCCAGTACGAAGACTGACCCGGACTCGCCCATTGACCCGGCCTGCAGCACCAGCTGCGCGGCTTCGGGGATGGTCATGAAGTACCGTGTGATTTCCAGATGGGTGAGGGTGATCGGGCCACCTGCGAGGATCTGTTTCTGAAACAGGGGCACGACACTGCCCGAGCTGCCCAGCACGTTGCCGAAGCGGACCATCGAAAAGCGAGTGCCGGTCTGTGTCAGCGACAAGGCCTGTAGGATCAGTTCGGCCAGGCGCTTGGAAGTGCCCATGATGTTGGTGGGCCGCACTGCTTTGTCGGTCGAGATCAGCACGAAGTCCTGCACGCCGCATTCCACTGCCGCCGTCGATAGCGTGAGTGTGCCAAATGCGTTGGTCAGGATACCTTCGGCCGGATTGTGCTCGACGATCGGCACGTGCTTGTACGCGGCCGCGTGGTAGATGGTCTCGACGCCGTGTTCGCGGAACACCGATCTGCATAGCTTGGCGTCGCGCACCGACCCCAGCACCGAAACGACCTCCAGCAGCCGGGCGTCGGGCAGTGAACGGATCGCCTGATCGACGAGGTAGAGCGCGGCCTCAGAAACTTCCAGGATCACGAGCTTGCGGGGGCGCAGGCTGACGATCTGGCGGCATAGCTCGGATCCGATCGAGCCACCGCCGCCACTGACCATGACTACCCGGCCGGTCACGCAGCGGCCCAGCAGTTCCTGCTGCGGCGCCACAGGGTCGCGGCCAAGCAAGTCTTCGATCTGCAGGTCGCGCAGGCGCGGCCCGTCGGTGGGGACGATCAGTTCACGGATGCTGGGTACCAGGCGAATCCGTAATGGGTAATCGGCGACACTTTCGACGATTTCGCGAACGCGCCCGCGCGAAGCAGAGGGCATCGCTATCAGCAGTTGGTGCGGGGTGTAGCGTTCGATCAGTTCCGGTAGCTTCGAGGGGGCATGGATGCGGATGCCCGCCATCATTAGCCCCTGCTTGCGCGGATCATCGTCCAGCGCCGCGACCGTGCGGTAATGCGGGCCGGCGTCCAGCGCGGTCGCAAGCTGGGATCCGGCCCCGCCCGCGCCGTAGATAATCACCGGTACATAGCGCTCGGCCGACATCATGCCGGCTCGCGGGAACAGCACACGGCGCGCGAGCAGGCGCGAGCCCAGCAGCAGCACCAACGCCAGCAGGCAGTAGATGGTCAGCACGCCGCGCGACAGGCCGCGGCCGATTTCCAGGAAACGGTCGACGCTGACCACGGCCATCAGGGACACGACGATACCGCCCATGACCGACAACACCACACGCTCGTTCATGTAGCGCAGGATGTACCGGTACAGGCCCAGCGCGGCAAGCGCAAGTACGCCGGTGCCGCTGGCGACAATCGAGAACAGGATGTAATGATCGTCGAAAAAGAACAGTTCGAAGCGCAGCCAAAGTGCAAGCTGAAACGCCAAGAGCAGCAGGCACGCGTCAAGCCCGATCGCCAGTATCTGCTTGATGCGACGGGGCAGGTTGACGAATGCGTGCCTTATGGAGTTTTGTAATTGACGCATAGTGCCATCATGGATAGCGAAAATTCCTGGTCGCAGGAAGGAAAACAGGGCCCGAAGGCCCTTGCGTTATTCAGCCAGACTCTCGGCTATTTTGTCTGCTGCGCTGCCATCGCCATAGGGGCTGGTAGGCGTAGGCTGATGAGTCAGTGCAATTCCAATGGCCGAGAGGATGCCCTCCACCGATGTCGGCGGCGCCAAGCGGTTCCAGCCTGCGTCGACCAGCTCGGTCCATTCGGTTTCGTCGCGTACGGTGACACAGGGGCGTTCGTGGAAGAACGCTTCCTTCTGGACACCGCCGGAGTCGGTCAAAGCCACCTTGCAGTATTTCTCGAGTTGCACCATGTCGAGGTAGCCGACAGGCTCGACCAGCTTGATGCGGCCTGCGAGTTTGTCCCTGAGGCCCAGCTTTTCCAGGATGTTGCGCGTGCGCGGGTGCAGCGGCCACACGACTTCGTGGTTGGCGCCAACTTGCATCAACGCGTCAACGATGATGCCGAGTCGTTGGGGATCGTCGGTATTTTCGGCGCGGTGGATCGTCACCAAAATGTATTTTCCCGGCGTCAGTCCGAAGCGCGCGAGCGCGCCGCCTTCGGCGTTGACTCGGGTGCCCTGGAACCGGGCCACGTCCAGCATGACATCGCCCACCTGGATGATGCGGGAAGGATCCATTCCCTCGCGGACCAGATGCGCGGTGGCGGTATCAGTCGGTGTATAGAGCCAACGTGATACGCGATCCGTCAGGACGCGGTTGACCTCTTCGGGCATGCGCATGTTGAACGAACGCAGTCCTGCTTCGACGTGGGCCACCGGAATATGCAGCTTGGCAGCCACCAGGGCGCCGGCCAAGGTGGAGTTGGTGTCACCGTAGACGAGGACCGCGTCCGGACGTTCATCCTGCACGACGCGTTCCAGCTCAATCAGCATGCGGCCGGTCATCTCGCCGTGGCCGCCTCCGTGTATGTCCAGCTGATACTCGGGCTGCTTCATGCCGAGTTCGTCAAAGAATACATCAGACATGTTGGCGTCGAAATGCTGACCGGTATGCACCAATACTTCAGATAGCTGCGGGTGCCGGGCCATTGCCGCCGACACCACACTGGCTTTGATGAACTGCGGGCGGGCTCCCAGGACAGTCAGGATCTTCTTGGTCATATTCAACGGGCGAGTGCGGCGCGGACGGTAGCGACGATCTGGTCTTGCGTGGCCTCGTCCAGATCGGGATGCATCGGCAGGCTCATGACGCGTTCCGCCAACATGTCCGAAACCGGGGTTGCGCCTTCGCCGTCCGCGAACGCTGCATACGCCGGTTGCGCGTGAATAGGGCGCGGGTAGTGGATCGCCGTCGGGATGCCGGCTTCCTTCAGGTGCGCGATCACGGCCTCGCGGTTCGGAACGATGACGGTGAACTGGGCCCAGACGCTATCGCGGTCCGGGCGCACCGTCACGGTACGCGCCCCGTCCGGCAAATCTGCCAGCAATTGCTGGTAGCGGGCGCCGATCTTCACGCGTTGTTCGACTTCCCATTCGAAGCGTTCCAGCTTGCCGAGCACCACTGCGCATTGCAGGGTGTCCATGCGGCCGCCGACGCCGACGCGGGTGTGGTAGTAGCGGGCAGACTGGCCGTGCACGCGGATTTCGCGCATGGTCTGGGCCAACTCGTCATCGTTCGTGAACAGTGCGCCGCCATCGCCATAACAGCCCAGCGGCTTGCTCGGGAAGAAGCTGGTGCAGCCGATGGTCGACAGATTGCAGCTTTTCTTGCCCTTATACGAGGCGCCAAAGCTCTGCGCCGCGTCTTCGATGACCGCGATGCCGTGTTTGGCGCCGATCGCGTTGACCTCGTCCATGTCGCCGCACTGCCCGTACAGGGAGACGGGGATGATGGCCTTGGTGCGAGGCGTGATTTTGGCTTCGATTTCCGACACCTTGATGTTGCAGGTGTCGGGCTCGACGTCGACGAACACCGGCACGGCGCCCAGCAACACGATGACCTCGGCCGTGGCGACGAACGTGAACGACGTGGTGATGACCTCGTCGCCCGCCTTCACGCCTAGTGCCATCAACGCAATTAGCAAAGCCTCGGTGCCCGACGCTACCGTGATGCAATGCTTGGCGCCGGTGTACGCGGCCAGGGCGGTTTCCAGTTCCTTGACCTCGGGACCCATGATGTACTGCCCATGATCCAGGACTTTCTGGATACGGGAGTTGATCGGATCGCGCAGGACTTGGTACTGTTTTTTCAGGTCAATGAATTGCATGGTGTTTACGCCTGTTGGCAGACGCCATCCTTCAGAATGTAGGTTTCGCCCGTATGTGCGCACGTGGCTTGGCCGTTGCCGGACAAGGGCAGGTCGAGCTGTTCGCCATAGCGGCTCATCCAGCCGATCTGCTTGGCAGGCACGCCCACGACGAGGGCATAGTCAGGCACGTCTTTATTGACGACGGCGCCCGCGCCGACGAAGGCGTAGCGTCCGACGGTGGCGCCGCACACGATCGTGCTGTTGGCGCCCAGCGTCGCGCCCTGGCGCACCAGCGTGTTGCGGTATTCGTTCTTGCGTTCGATGGCCGCCCGCGGATTGTAGACATTGGTGAATACCATGCTCGGGCCGCAGAACACGTCGTCTTCGAGCGTCACATTGTCGTAGACGGATACGTTGTTCTGGATCTTGACGCGATCGCCGATCTTGACCTTGTTGCCGACGAACACGTTCTGGCCCAGCGAGCAGCCTTCGCCGATAACGGCGCCGCCACAGACATGGACCCAGTGCCATACCCGGCTGGTCGTGCCGATTTGGGCGCCGTCATCAACGATAGCAGTGGAATGGATGCTCATGGGATCAGTCCAGCGGCAGCGGAACGCGCACGCCGTCGCGGGCGGAGCGGTACATGGCGGTCAGCAGCGCCAGGGACTGCAGGCCTTCGCGGCCGTCGGTCTCCGGTTCGCATTCGCCGCGCAGCGTGCGGATGACGTTGTCGTAATACAGCGGGTGGCCAAAGCCGTAGACCGAAGTCGTTTCGTAATTGGCTTCGCGGATCTTGGTGTCGTCGGGGTGC
Source organism: Achromobacter sp. 18P8.1.1 (assembly GCF_057799415.1). NCBI lineage: Bacteria > Pseudomonadati > Pseudomonadota > Betaproteobacteria > Burkholderiales > Alcaligenaceae > Achromobacter > Achromobacter sp. 18P8.1.1. Next base: position 34,096 of record NZ_JBYOKH010000015.1, read on the forward strand.
TCGTCAGCGAATTTCCATTCATCGATTCGGTTGACGGCCACGCCGCCCACGCGGACAGTGCCCTTCTCGCCCAGGATGGTGATCGAGCCTTCCAGGTTCTGCGGGTAGGTCAGCATGGTGACGTTGATCGAGCCCATGGCGCCATGGCGCCAGCGCACTGCTGCTACACCGGTGTCTTCCGCTTCGATGCGGCGCGCTAGGGTAGCCGTGAAGGCATAGACGCTTTCGACCGGGCCGACCAGCCAGTCCAGCAGGTCGACATAGTGGCTGGCCTGGTTCATGAATGCGCCACCATCCCACTCCCACTTTCCGCGCCAACGGGCCGCATCGTAGTAATCTTGCGGTCGCGTCCAGAAGACGTTGACGGTGACCATGTAGATCCGGCCGAAGCGGCCTTGGTCAATGGCCTTCTTCAACAGTTGGAGGGTGGCATTGCGGCGGTTCTGCTTGACGACGAAGAGACGGACCCCGGCTTCGTCGCAGGCCTTGACCATGCGCTTTCCGTCTTCCCAGCGCGTGGCCATGGGTTTTTCGCTGATGACGTGGCGACCGGACTGGGCGATCTCGATGGCTTGCCACGGGTGCAGGCCAGAGGGCGTGGCCAGGATTACGGCGTCGGCGGTGCTGTTGGCCAGCAGTTCGGTCAAGGAAGAATAGGGGGTAGCGCCCGTCGCTTCGGCGGCAGCCCTCAATGCTTCAGGGTTGGTGTCGCAGACGTCTACCAGTTCGGCCCGGTCCCCGTGCTGGGTGATCGCGCCGATGTGATTCTTGGAAATGCGTCCACAGCCCACAATGGCAAAACGCAGCTTCCGGTCAGTAACGGGATTGGTGGTCATCAGATTGTTTTGATGTAAATTGCCGGGGTTATTTGGACCCACCCGGGGTTAGAGAGCAATATTACTTGAATCCCTTGGGTGTCCGCGAATGTAAACATCCAAATTCTTATTGATGCCTACTCGCATTCTCATCGTTCGAACGTCGTCACTTGGCGATCTGGTGCACATGTTGCCCGCTATTACCGATATTGCCCGCCATGTGCCGGATGCGGAGATAGATTGGGTAGCGGAAGAGGCTTTTGCCGAGATTCCGTCGTGGCATCCCGCGGTGAGTTCTGTGATCAAAGTGGCACACCGCCGATGGCGCAAAGCCTGGTGGTCGCAGCAGGTTCGGGCGGAACGCAAGGCGTTGCGCGAGCGCCTGCGCGAAAAGCAGTATGACGTCGTCCTGGATATGCAGGCGTTATTGAAATCAGCTTGGTTGGTGCGGCAAGCGCGCGGAATTCGCCATGGCCTGGATTGGCGATCCGCACGCGAACCGTTGGCATCTTTGTTTTACAACGTGCGACACCGTGTGGAGTTTTGGCAGCCCGCTGTCATTCGGCAACGCAAATTGGCCGCGCTGACTTTCGGTTACCAACATGCCGGTCTGCCTGATTTCGGATTGCAAGAATTCGCGCGCTTGGCGGCGCAATCGCGTGACGTTCCCGATATTGTCGAGCACAGTAATGTGGCAGATCTGCCACGTTTACATCATTTAGATACCGATCGCGGCTATGCCGTGATCATGCCGTCGGCCAGCCGCGACGATAAATTGTGGCCCGAAGAAGACTGGCGGGCCGTGTTTCGCCGGTTGCGCGAAGCCGGTTGCACCTTGAAGCTGCTGGCAGGGAATGAATCTGAAGCCCAGCGCGCCGGCCTGTTGGTGGCCGGCATGGACGGGGCCGAGGTGATGCCCCGCATGGATCTGAGTTCGGTGGCCCGCTTGCTGGCGGGTTCGCGCCTGATGGTGGGCCTGGACAGCGGCCTGACCCATTTGTCCGCCGCCCTGGGCCGCCCCACCATCGGCATCTACCGCGCCTCCACTCCCGTGAGAACTCCGCTGGTCGGTTCGAACTACACCGCCAGCCTGGGCGACCGCGGCGCGTCGCCGTCGCGTGAAGCCGTGATGGCGGCGGTGGAGCAGGCATTGGCTGCCCAGTGACATGAACCGCGGCGTCTACTCTCTGGCGCTCAGGGCATTGTCACCGCTGGTCTGGCTGTGGATGGCCCGTCGGGCCAGGCGCGCTGGCGGCGAATGGGGAATCTTCTCGCCGGAACGGTTTGGCCATGCCTCAACGCCGTCGCCGGCGGCAGCCGACGCCGTGCCTTTTTCGGCCTGGACGGCGCCCGTGTGGGTGCATGCCGTCAGCCTGGGCGAGACCCGCGCCGCCCAACCGCTGCTGCAGGCGTTGCTGGACCGCGGCCTGCCCGTGTTGTTGACCCACATGACGGCGACCGGCCGCGCGGAGGGCCAGCGCCTGTTTCCCCAGGCCATTGCCTGCGGACAATTGCGCCAGACGTGGCTGCCCTACGACTTTCCCGGTGCGACGCGTCGCTTCATGGATAGCTATCACCCCCGGTGCGGCCTGCTGATCGAACGCGAGATCTGGCCCAACCTGCTGGCGGCGGCCCGGCGCGCGCGCGTGCCGATGGCGCTGGTCAGCGCCCGGTTCTCGGCCTCGTCGCTGCGCCAGGCGAGCCGGATGGGCGGCGTGATGCGCGAAGCGCTGGCCGGCCTGGACCTGGTGCTGGCACAGACTGCCGAAGACGCAGGCAGGCTGGCGCAGGCGGGGGCCGCCGCGCCCATCGTCACGGGCAATCTGAAATTCGATCTGGCCTTGCCGGCACCGCAGGTGCAGGCGGGCCGGGCGTGGCGGGCGCAGTTGGGCAGGCCCGTCCTGGCCGTGGCCAGCACCCGGGAGGGCGAGGACAGCGGTTTCATCGCCGCGATCAAGCGGCATGCCGCCGCGCCGCGGGCGCCGGGCGCCCCGTTGTTCCTGTTGATTCCCCGGCATCCGCAGCGTTTTGACGAGGCAGCGCGCCAGCTGGCGGAGGCGGGGCTGGCGTTCGTGCGGCGTTCTGAGGGCACCGAGCCCGATCCGGACACCGTGGTGGTGCTGGGCGATACGCTGGGCGAGATGGCGTTCTATTACGCGGCGTCGGACGTGGCCATCGTTGCGGGCAGTTTTGCGCCGCTGGGCGGCCAGAATCTGATCGAAGCCTGCGCCGCCGGCGTGCCCGTCATCGTCGGGCCGCACACGTTCAATTTCAAGCAGGCGGCGGAAGACGCGATCACTGCGGGCGCGGTCTTGCGCGTGGCAGATACGGGGCAGGCGGTGGACAGCGCGATGGCCTTGCTTGCCGATGCACCGCGCCGGCAGGCAGCGAGTCAGGCGGCGCGTGCCTGGTTCGATTCGCATGCCGGGGCAACGCGGCGGACCTTGGCCGCGCTTGCGCCTTGGCTGGACCGACCCGGCAGCACCTGATCGGGCTTGCCCCGGGGGCAGGCCTACGGCGCTTTACGGGGAACCAGCGTCACCGCGCCCGGGTTCAGCTCCTGGCTGAACCGGCGGGTGTCGCGGCCTTCGTCTTCGGGCCGTATGCCGATCCAACCTTGGCCCAGCGCCGCTATCCACAGATTGGCCAGCAGGATCAGGATGAAAAGCACTCGCATGGCGGGCCTCGCTCAGGCGTTGGCGTCCAGGGTGGCGCGCGCCACCGCGGCCAGGCCGTCCAGGACGGGGTGATCCAGGTAGACCGGCACCGGGGCGGCGCCGAATGCGCCGCCGGCATCCGCCAGCAGGCGCTCGATTTCCTGATGCACTTCCGGCCAACCGCCGCCCGCCGCGTAGATTTGCGGGGCCTGGCCATAGCGCTGGCGGCCGGCCAGCCATTGGCGCACGACGGCGCCAGCTTGGGCCGCAGCGATGCCCGAGGCGATGGCTTCGTGCGTGTCGACGGGGTAGGCCACGACCTGGCCCTCGGCGATGGGCAGGTTGGCGGTGCCGTGGGCGAGCGACGTGCGCATCATGGCCGGGCCGGGCAGGATCAGGCCGCCGGCGAAGACGTTGTCGGGGCCCACCGTATCGATGGTGGTGGCGGTGCCGAAGCTGGCCAGCAGGAAGGGCGGGTGCGCGCCGGGCAGGCGCGACAGCACGCCCAGGAGCGAAGCCCAGCGGTCCGCGCCCAGTTGCGTGGGCACGCGGTAGCTGTTGACGAGTCCCAAGGTGCTGGCCTGTGAAGGCGACCAGGTGACCGCACAGCCGTGTTTTTGCAGGATGGCGGAAATGGCTGTGCCGCGGGCTTCGCCCGCCACGTTCACGCCCACCGCGCGCATCGGGCGGCGCGGCAGCGCGGCCAGCCAGCGGTCCAGCGCATCCAGGTCCAGGCCGTCGAACGCGACCGCCGCCGGTTCGCGCGGCATGTCGGGGTTGCTAGCGTCCAGCCAACCCACCTTGAGACGGCTGTTGCCGGAGTCGATGAGAATAATCATGCTTGGCGTCGAATCGAAATTTCGCCGACCGAAATCGGTGTGGCACCCTCGGGCGTGCGCACCAGCAGGCGGCCTTGCTCGTCCACGCCGCTGGCAGCGCCGCTAAGCAGGATATCGCCTTTCTCCAGCACGTTGACCGTACGGCCCGCCAGCGCGTCCACCTGGTCGAAACGCTGCCGGAACGCCGCGAAACCGCTGCGCTCCAGCGCCTGGACGGCTTCGTGCCAGGCGGTGGCGCTGGCACAGATCAGGTCGGCGGCGGTGGCCAGCCGGTGCGATTGGGCCTGCACTTGCGTCCAGTCGGCGACCTCGCGGCCCAGCGTCCGGGACAGTTCGGCTGCGTCGATCAGGTTTACGCCCATGCCGATGACGACGGTGTAGCCGGCCTCGCGGCCGCCGGGGTTGCGGGTGGTTTCCACCAGCACGCCCGCCAGTTTGGCGTCATGCCATTGGACGTCGTTGGGCCATTTCATGCACAGGCCGCGGGCGTCCGGGCCGGCGACCGCACGCAGGGCTTCGCAGGCGGCGACGCCGGCCAGCGGGGACAGTGCGGGCAATTGCGCGGCCGGCAGGTGCACGTCGAACGCGCACGAGAACATCAGCGTGGAGCCCGATCGGTTCTGCCAGGGGCGGCCGGCGCGGCCGCGGCCGGTTTCCTGCAGATGGGTGCCCAGCAGCCAAGGCTTGCCGACGCCGGCGCCCGAGCGGGCGCGGGCCAGCAGGTCGGCGTTGGTCGACCCGGTGCTGCCTGTCCAGGCAAGGTCTTGGAATACGGGCAGGCGCGAGCCTAGCTCCCGGGCCAGGGCTTCCGGCGCGGGCAAGTCGATAGGGCGGACGTGATCGGACATGGCGGCGATTGTAGGGCACGCGGCCCCCCTCACGCGGCCTTTCGGCCTTCAAGCGTTTATGATTGGCGATACATTTTGCATCGGTCCCCTGCCTACATGCCGCAAACCGCTTCACCCGCGTCCGCCGCCGCACCATTCCGTCAGGACGGGAACGCCTGCCACGTCGCGGGCGACTGGAGCGTCCTGGCCTTGGCCGAGGCGGGCGAAGTCGAACGCCGGCGCTCGGCATTGGCCCGCGCCGTCCAGGACGGCGTGCGCTGGGATCTGCACGGCATCAGCCGGCTGGACACCATCGGTGCCTTGCTCATTTGGCAGGCCTGGGGCGAAAAGCTGCCCGAACGGGTGCGCTGGTCGGCCGGCCAGCAAGACGTTTTCAACGCGCTGGCCATGAACAAGGGCGGCGCCCGGGCGCCAGAGCCCAAAGCCGAATCCTGGGGCTGGGTGCGCGCCCTGGGCGGTGCGATCTTCCGGGGTGCCGAAAACGGCCGGGCGCTCTTGATCATGCTGGGCCAGCTGGTGCTGGATTTCGCCGCCATGCTGCGCCGCCCACGGCTGGGGCCCTGGCGCGAGATCTCGGCCCAGGTGTACCGTACCGGCGCGCAGGCGCTGGGCATCACGGCGCTGGTCGGCTTCCTGATCGGGGTGGTGCTGTCCTACCTGTCGGCGCAGCAACTGCAGATGATCGGCGCCGACCGCTTCATCGTGCGGCTGCTGGGCGTGTCCATCGTGCGCGAACTGGGGCCCGTGCTGGCCGCCATCCTGGTGGCAGGGCGGTCGGGGTCGGCCATCACGGCCCAGATCGGCGTGATGCGCGTGACGCAGGAACTGGATGCGATGCTGGTCATGGGCATCTCGCACGGCCAGCGGCTGATCCTGCCGCGGGTGCTTGCGCTGGCCGTGACGATGCCGCTGCTGGTGCTGTGGACGGACGCCATGGCGATCCTGGGCGGCATGCTGGCCGCACAGATGCAGCTGGGCGTATCGGCGCAGTGGTTCCTGACATCGTTGCCGGACGCCATCTCTCTGACCAATTATTGGATCGGCATCCTCAAGGGCGTGACCTTCGGTATCCTGATCGCACTGATCGCGTGCCATTTCGGCCTGCGCATCCAGCCCAACACGGAAAGCCTGGGCCGCGGCACCACCACGTCGGTCGTGACCTCGATCACCGGCGTGATCCTGCTGGACGCGCTGTACGCCATCATCTTCAGTTCGGTGGGCATCTGATGAACGGCGCCGCCCAGCACCGGTTGTTCACCGACGATAGCGTCACCGTCGAACCTGTCATCTCGGTGCGCGGATTGCGCACCGCCTTCGGCGACCACGTGGTCCACGACAATCTGGACTTGACCGTCTTCCCGGGCGAAATCCTGGTGCTGGTGGGCGGATCGGGCACAGGCAAGACGGTGCTGCTGCGCCAGATCATCGGCCTGGACCAGCCCGCGGCCGGCATCGTGAAGGTGCTGGGGCATTCGCTGTTCGAGCTGTCGCCCGCCGAACGCAGGCGCCTGTCCTATCGCTGGGGCATGCTGTTCCAGGCGGGGGCGCTGTTCTCGGCGCTGTCGGTGTTCGACAATGTGGCCCTGCCGCTGCGCGAGCTGCGCACGGTGCCCGAAGACCTAGTGCGCGACGTCGTGATGTGCCGGCTGGCGATGGTGGGGCTGTCGGCGCAGGACGCCGGCAAGCGGCCGTCGGACCTGTCCGGCGGCATGGTCAAGCGCGTGGCGCTGGCGCGTGCGCTGTCGCTGGACCCCGAACTGGTGTTCCTGGACGAGCCCACCGCCGGCCTGGACCCGTTGCGGTCGGACGAATTCGTGGACCTGGTGCGCAGCCTGCACCGGCAGTTGGGATTTACCGTCGTCATGGTGACGCACGATCTGGACACGCTGCTGGCGTTGGCCACGCGTGTCGCCGTGCTGGCGGACAAGCGGGTGATCGTGTGCGACACGGTGCCGGAAGTACTGAAGGTCGACCACCCGTTCATTCACACATTTTTCCTGGGCGAACGCGGTTTGCGCGCGCTTGGGGATCTGGCGCCGAAGGGAATGCATCATGGAAAACCGTAGTCATGCGCTCATGGCCGGGATTTTTACGCTGGTCTTGCTTGCCGCCGCCGCGTTGGTGGCCGTCTGGATCGGCCGGGACCGGACCAAGCTGCAAACGTACGAAATCGTGTCGGCCACGGCGGTCAGCGGGCTGAATCCGCAGTCGGCCGTGCGCTATCAGGGCGTGCCGGTGGGCAAGGTGCAGTCGCTGGCGCTGAACCCCGACAAGCCGGGGCAGGTGCGCATCCGCATCGGCGTGGCGCCGAATACGCCGATCACCGAGTCCACCTGGGCCGAGCTGGGCGTGCAGGGTGTGACCGGCATGGCCAACGTGGAACTGCGTGACGACGGCACGTCGCTCAAGCGCCTGGCCTCGTCGGCCGAGCATCCCGCCGCCATTCCGCTGCGTCCGGGTTTCCTGGACCGCATCGAGCAGCGCGGCGGAAAATTGATTTCGAACGTGGAAGAAGCCACCGAGCAGCTGCGCCGCGTGCTGAGCGAACAGAACGTGCAGGCGCTGACTGCCAGCCTGCAAAACGCCACCGACATCACGCAGTCGCTGCGCGATGCCAGTCGTGATCTTGGACCCACGCTGGCCAAGCTGGGGCCGCTGATGGATTCGCTAGGCAATACATCGCGCCAGGCGGACCGCGCCGCGCGGGAGATCGCCGATCTGGCGCAGCAGTCGCGACAGGCGCTGGCGCGGCTGAATGCACCCGACGGCCCCTTGTCGGTAGCCACGCGCAGCCTGAACGACATCGCGCTGGCCGCGGCCCGGCTGGATGGCGAGACCCTGCCCGCCGTCACCAACATGGCCGCCAGCGTCAGCGCAGCTGCGCGTGGCGCCACCAACACCCTGCGCCGTGTGGACAGCACGCCGCAATCGTTTTTGTTCGGCCCGGCGCCCGTTGCGCCCGGACCCGGCGAAGCCGGATTTGCCGGTTTCGGGAGACAGCCCAAATGAAGATGCGCCGCGCCGTACTGATCTTGACCCTGACAATGACCGCGGCCCTGGCCGGCTGCAGCATCGGCCGCGTGGGCGCGCCGCCCTCGGTGTTCGATTTGGGGCTGGACGCCAAGCCCGTGCCTGCGTTGCCGGCACGCGCGCCAATCGCCATGAGCCTGCAAGCCGCGCCTGTTCTGTCGGACACCAGCATGATCTGGCGCGTGGGCGACAGCGCCGCGCCCAAGGCCTACGCGACGTTCCGCTGGGCGTCGTCGCCCACGGAGCTGGTGCGCCAGCGCATCACTGACCGTCTGTCGCGCCAGGGCCCGGTGCTGGCTGATCGCGTCAACCTGCAGATGTCGCAATTGCAGCTGTCGTTGATGCAGTTTGAACAGGTGTATGCCGAAGACGGGCAGTCCAGCGAAGGCCGCATCCTGTTGCAGGCGGTGCTGCTGAATGGCCGCGCCGTCGTGGCTCAGAAGCGCATTCAGGTGCAGACGCCCGCGCCCACGCAAGATGCGGCGGGTGGCGTTGCAGCGCTGCGGCAAGCCACGGATGAGGCCGCGGACCAACTGGCGCAATGGCTGGCCGAGGTGGTGCAAGGCGCACCCGAATCCACCCCTCGACGCGGATTCGGCCCCAGACCAGGCCCGTCGTACGAACCGGCATTCGATATCCCCGCCAAGTCCTCCGGCGCCTCGCGGTCCGCCAATTAAATCGATTTTCCTTTTTGCACGTTGAGTCCTGCCATGTCCTCCGCTCGTACTGATACCCACGCCTTTACCGGGGCCGCCGGCCGCATCGATTGCGCCGTCGACTGGCCCGCGGGCACGCCGCGAGGCTGGGCCCTGGTCTTGCATCCGCATCCGCTGCAAGGCGGCGCGCGCGAAAACAAGGTCGTCACCACGTTGTCGCGCGCCTGCGTGCAGCATGGCTTGGTGGCGGTGCGCCCCAACTTCCGCGGGGTCGGCCTGTCGGAAGGCGAGTTCGATAAATCGGTAGGCGAAACGCAGGACATGCTGGCGGTCGTGGCACAGATGCGCGAGCTGCACCCTGAATTGGCCGAGGCCCCGTGGGTGCTGGCCGGATTTTCCTTCGGCACTGCGGTGGCCGCACAGACCTATGCGGCGCTGGCTGAGGCCGGCGACGCGGTGTTGCCGGCGGCGCTGATGCTGATGGGGCCGGCCGTGAACCGCTTCCAGTCGCACGAAGTGCAGGTTCCTGACGATACGCTGATGGTGCACGGCGAGGAAGACGAAGTCGTGCCGCTGTCCGAAGCCATGGACTGGGCGCGTCCGCGTTCGATTCCGGTGGTGGTAGTGCCGGGCGCATCCCACTTTTTCCACGGCAAGCTGCTGGTGCTGCGCCAACTGGTGCAGGCGCGCCTGAAGGTCGCTCTGGACTGATCGACCGTTGCGGCCGGGCCGCAGGTTGCATCAGGTTGCATGATTTAAATGCTGCGGAACCCTGCGCGGGGCGGACGGGTCCAATGGGCTGCCTATAATTGTCAGCCATTAGCCCCGCGCCGGCGGGCGTCTTTCCTGGACCCACGTTGCCGATGAAGAATTTGCCTTACTCCGCTCAATCCCCCGTTGTCTTGACCCGCCGCTTGCTGTCTGGCGCGGTGCTGTCGGCGATGCTCGCGGCCTCGATGCCGGTCTGGGCGCAACAGGCTCCTGCCGCCGCACCCGCCGCGGCTGGCGCTACGGCGCCGGCTCCGACGGCTTCGGGTGCGGTGCCGGTGGGTGACGTGTCGGCCGTGCCGGCGCCCACCATCGCGGCCAAGGCCTGGATTGTGATCGACGTGAACAGCGGCCAGACACTGGCCGCCTCCAACCCCGACATGAAGGTCGAGCCGGCCTCGCTGACCAAGATCATGACGGCCTACGTCGTGTTCAACGCGCTGGATGAAAAGCGCCTGACGCTGGAGCAGACCGTGCCCGTGTCCGAGCACGCCTGGCGCACCGGCGGCTCGCGCATGTTCATCGAACCGCGCAAACCCGTCACCGTCGACGAGCTGAACCAAGGCATGATCGTGCAGTCGGGCAACGACGCCTCCGTGGCGCTGGCCGAGGCCGTGGGCGGCAGCGAAGCCGCCTTTGCGTCGCTGATGAACCAGGAAGCTGAACGCCTGGGCATGAAGAGCACGCACTTCATGAACGCGACTGGCCTGCCCGACCCCCAGCACACGACCTCCACGCGCGACCTGGCCACCTTGTCGTCGCACCTGATCACCGATCACCCCGACTTCTTCCACTACTACAAGCAGAAGAGCTACACCTACAACAAGATCACGCAGCCCAACCGCAACCGCCTGCTGTGGGCCGATCCGTCGGTGGACGGCATGAAGACCGGCCACACCGATTCGGCCGGCTACTGCCTGGTGTCGACGGCGGTGCGCGGCGACCGCCGCATCCTGGTGGTCGTGGTGGGCACGGACAGCGAGGCCACGCGCGCCGAAGAAAGCCTGAAGCTCTTGAACTGGAGCTTCCAGAACTTCGACACCGTCAAGCTGTTCGACAAGAGCCAGCCGGGCATCGATGCGCGCGTCTGGGAAGGCACGGCTGAAAACGTCAAGCTGGGCCCGCCCAACCCGGTGTCGATCGCCGTGCCGCGTGGCAAGGCTGGCGACTTGAAGCCGGTGGCGCAGCGCACGGATCCGCTGATCGCCCCGCTGGCCAAGGGCCAGCAGGTTGGCACGCTGCAGTTCACGCTGGATGGCAAGGTGCTGCGCACCGAACCGCTGGTGGTGCAGGACGCCGTCGAACGCGCCGGCTTCTTCGGCCGCATGGTCGACACCGTCAAGCGCTGGTTCCAGTAAGCGGGCGCGCCACGGGCGCGACCCCGGGTGTAAGCTAGCAGCGGGCGTTTCGTACGCGAAACGCCCGTTTTCCATTTTGGGACGGACCGGGAGGTTCGTCCTTCGCCATTTCACAGGAGTGCCTCATGATTCCGGGCGTGCCGGGCGAAAGCCAGGTGTATCTCAACGGTGAGTTCCTGCGTGTGGACGAGGCCAAGGTCTCCGTCCTGGATCGCGGCTTCATTTTCGGCGACGGCATCTACGAAGTCGTCCCCGTCTACCAGGGCAACGCGTTTCGCATGGCGGAGCACTTGAACCGCCTGGACCGCAGCCTGGCTGCCTTGCGCATCGCGCAGCCCTTCGACCGCGAAGGCTGGGTCAACCTGATCGAGCAGTTGCTGGCGCGCTCGAACCTGGAGACCTGCATCGTGTACCTGCAGGTGACGCGCGGCGTCGCCCGTCGCGACCACCAGTTCCCGGCCACGCCGGTCACGCCCACTGTGTTCGGCATGATTTCGCCGTGGGCGCCGCCGTCGAACGCGCAGCGCACGCAGGGCCTGACCGCCATCAGCATCCCGGACGAACGCTGGCTGCACTGCGAGATCAAGTCGGTGTCGCTGCTGGGCAACGTGCTGGCCAAGCAGCAGGCCGTGGACGCCGACGCCGACGAGGTCGTGCAGTTCCGCGACGACTACCTGACCGAAGGGTCGTCCACCAACATCTGGGTGGTTTCCGGCGGCAAGCTGTTGGCCCCGCCGAAGAACAACCTGATCCTGGAAGGCATCCGCTATGGGCTGATGGGCGAACTGGCGGCCGAGGCTGGCGTCCCCTTCGAGGCGCGCCGCATCACGCGGGAAGAGGTGGAATCCGCCGACGAACTGATGCTGTCGTCGGCCACCAAGGAAGTGCTGCCGATCGTGGCGCTGGACGGCAAACCGGTGGGATCCGGCAAGCCCGGCCCCGTTTTCGAGCAATTGCGTGCGGGTTATGATGCCCGCATCGCCGCGCTGTAGACCGTTGTTCCGGGCGGCCCTCCGGGCCGTCCCGCCCCCAGCGGACACTTGCCAACGCACCGGTTGCCCCCATATAAGAACATTCAGGGGCAACACCCACTCTAGGCAAATCATGCATATTCCGCCCGAAGAATCGCTTATCGAATATCCCAGTGACTTCCCCATCAAGGTCATGGGCAAGCACCATCCCGAATTCGCGCAGACGCTGACCGAAGTCGTGTTGAAGTTCGACCCGGGCTTCGATGCCGCCACCGTCGAGATGCGCCCCAGCAAGGGCGGCAACTACATGGGCCTGACCTTCACCGTGCGCGCGACCTCGCGCGAACAGCTCGACAGCCTCTACCAGGCGCTGCACGGCCACCCGATGGTGTCCATCGTTCTGTAAGCGGGATCGCCGTGATCAAGTGGCTCGCGCGGCCGGCGGACTATCTGCCGGTCTGGCAGGAAATGCAGGCGTACACCAACCAGCGCGGCGCCAATACGCCTGACGAGATCTGGCTGTGCGAGCACGCGCCGGTCTACACCCTGGGCCAGGCCGGCCTGCCGCAGCACGTGCTCAACCCCGGCAACATCCCCATCGTCCACTGCGACCGCGGCGGCCAGGTGACCTATCACGGCCCGGGCCAGGTGATGGCGTACGCGTTGTTCGACCTGCGCCGTGTGGACATGTACGTGAAGGAATACGTCAACTTGCTGGAAGGCGCCGTCATCGACACGCTGACCCAGCATGGCGTCGACGGTGCTTGCCGCAAGCCTGGCGCACCGGGCGTATACGTGCCGGACCCCGATGGCGGCGAACTGGCCAAGATCGCCGCGCTGGGCATCAAGATCCGCAACGGGCGGGCTTATCACGGCGTGTCGCTGAACGTGGCGATGGACCTGGCGCCCTTTTTGGGCATCAACCCCTGTGGCTACGAAGGGCTGCGCACCGTCGACATGGCGGCCTGTGGCGTGCGGCGCACGCCTACCGACGTGGGCGACGCGCTGGCGCAGAATCTGGCGGCCGCCTGGCGCCGCGCAAGGAACCCGATATGAAGACATTCAGCGCCGCCGACGTTGCCGCGACGTCCCCGGAACAGCTGGCGCGCCTGCGTGAAGGGCCGCCCGAAGACTACGCCGCCTGGATCCGGGCGGCGGCCGAACTCGGGCTCGTTGAAGCGCAGACGATCTACGGGCAGATGCTGCTGGACGGCGTGGGCGTCGAACGCCAACCGGAAGAGGGCCTGGCGTGGTTCAAGCGCGCCGCCAACGCCGATCACCCGATGGCCATCAACATGGTGGGCCGCTGCTACGAAAACGGCTGGGGCGTGCCGCGCGACGATACGGTGGCGGCGTACTGGTTCCGGCTGGCCGCCGACCGCGGGCTGGATTGGGGCATGTACAACTACGCCCATATGCTGCGCAGCGGCCGGGGCGGGGTCACGCAGAACAAGGCGGCGGCGCTGGCCTTGTACCAGCAGGCGGCGCAGACCGGCCACGTGAAGTCGATCGGCGTGGTCGGGCGCTTCTATGAAGCGGGTGATGTGGTCGAACAAGACCTGGAACGCGCCTTCGACTGCTACCAGCGTTGCGCCGAAGGCGGCGACTTCCGGGGCATGTTCCACCTTGGGCGCCTGCTGTTGCTGCGAGGCAAGAAAGAAGAGGGGGTGCAGTGGCTCGTTCGCGTGCCGGAAACGTCCACCCCGGCGTTTCTAAAGGAAGCCAACGCCATGCTGCAGGATTGCGGATTCCCGGCGCTCTACGAGGTGTGACGTAGCCCGGCAGTCAGAACGCTCGCGCTACACCCATCCTACGTGCTTAACCGGGTTTCGAAGACCGCTTCCAGCGTGTCGCCTTGGCCGACGCCGCGTACGCCGGCCAGGCGGTCCAGCAGCAATTGGGCCGCCCGCCTGCCCAGGTCGGCGGCATCCACGCCCAGCGTCGTCAGGCCTTGCGCCCATTGGGCCGCGCTGCCATCGTCCGTGAAACCCAGCACCGCCAGGTCCTGCGGCACGTGCAGGTCGCGGTTGTGTGCTTCGGAGACCGCGGCGGCGGCCAGCAGGTCCGACGTGCAGAACACCGCGTCGAAGATCGTGTTGGTGGCCAGCAACCGCAGGAAGGCCATGCGGCCGTCGTTCATCTGCTGCACCTCGGGCTGCACGATGTCGGCAACCCGGTCCAGGCCCAGCGCGGCAGCCGTACTGAGGAAACCGTCGCGCCGCGCGCGCTCCCACGGGTTATCGGCGCTGATGCAGGCCACCATCGCGTGGCGCTTTTCGGCCAGATGACGCGCCGCCGCGCGTCCGGCTTCCTCGTTGTCGATCACAACCGCGCTGTCCAGCGGCCGGGCCGAGGCGCTCCAGGTTTCCACCACCGGTATTTCCAGCGCGGCCAGCCCGGCCCGCAGGACGGGCTCGTCCAGGGGGCCAATGACCAGGGCGGCGGCCGGGCGCAGGACGGCCAGCTGGGGCAGCATGGCGGCATCGCGCCAGGGGCCGGCGGCCAGGTAATAGCCGGCGGGCGCCAGGCGTTCAGCGCAGGCCTGGATGGCGCGGCCAGCGGGCCCGGCATCCAGGCGGGGCGCGATGAGCGCCACGGGGCGCAGCGTAGGCAGGGAAGACATGGGGGAATTTCAGGGGATTCGTCAGGCGTGACGATAACCCAGCCGCGCGGGTGGCGCCGGGGCGCGGGCGGGCGTTCGCGGCGGATCCCGGCGCGGAGGGGTAAAATGCCTCTTTTGTCTCAGACCGGGCCGTCTTGCGCCCCGGTTTCGAAGGTGCCCAATGTCTACGCTCGCCGAGTCTCCTGTTCCCTCGAACGAATCCGCCGCCGCGCCCGCGGACTCGGCCTACGATCCGACGCAAAAGCAGAAATCGCAGGCCAAGACGGCACGCATCCCCATCAAGATCATTCCGGCCGAACGCCTGAAGAAGCCCGAGTGGATCCGCGTGAAGGCCGCCGCGCCGGGCTCGCGCTTCTACGACATCAAGCGCATCCTGCGGGAACACAACCTGCATACGGTGTGCGAAGAAGCGTCCTGCCCGAACATCGGCGAATGCTTCGGCAAGGGTACCGCCACGTTCATGATCATGGGCGACAAGTGCACCCGCCGCTGCCCGTTCTGTGATGTGGGCCATGGCCGCCCCGACCCGCTGGACACCAAAGAACCCGAGAACCTGGCGCGCACCATCGCCGCATTGAAGCTGTCTTACGTCGTGATCACGTCGGTCGACCGCGACGACCTGCGCGACGGCGGGGCCGCCCACTTCGTGGATTGCATCACGCACATCCGCGAACTGTCGCCCACCACCCGCATCGAGGTCCTGGTGCCTGACTTCCGCGGCCGCCTGGACCGTGCGCTGGCGATCCTGAACGCCGGCCCTCCGGACGTCATGAACCACAACCTGGAAACCGTGCCGCGCCTGTACAAGCAGGCCCGCCCGGGTTCGGACTACATGCACTCCTTGAAGCTGCTGGCCGAATTCAAGAAGCTGCATCCGGAAATGCCCACCAAGTCCGGCCTGATGCTGGGCCTGGGCGAGACGGACGAAGAAATCCTGCAAGTCATGCGGGATATGCGCGAACACAATGTGGATATGCTGACGATCGGCCAGTATCTGCAGCCGTCGGAGCACCATCTGCCGGTGTTGCGCTACGTGCACCCGGATACGTTCGCGATGTTTGAACGTGAGGCGTATGCGATGGGGTTCTCGCATGCGGCAGTGGGCGCGATGGTGCGTTCGTCGTATCACGCGGACGAGCAGGCGCACGCGGCTGGCGTGAACTGAGTCAGCCTGAGTCAGCCCGTTTCGGCGTCGTCCAGGGACACGCCGTTACCGTCCTTGGCGGACAGCAACGGCGTCAGGCCGCCCGGCCAGGCGATGCCCAAGGCCGGATCGTCCCAGCGGATGCAGCGCTCATGGTGCGGGGCGTAGTAGTCCGTCGCCTTGTACAGGACGTCGGCGGAATCCGACAGCGTCAGGAAACCGTGGGCGAATCCTTCGGGGATCCACATCTGGCGCTTGTTCTCTGCCGAGAGCACCACGCCAACCCATCGCCCGAAGGTCGGCGACGTGCGCCGCACGTCGACCGCCACGTCGAATATCTCGCCCGCGCATACGCGCACCAGCTTGCCTTGCGGCTGCGTCACTTGATAGTGCAGGCCGCGCAAGACGCCCTTGGCCGAGCGCGAATGGTTGTCCTGCACGAAGCGGCGCGAGAGGCCGGTCGCGGCTTCGAAAACGTCCTGGTTGAAACTCTCGAAGAAGAAGCCGCGCGCGTCGTTGAACACGCGGGGTTCCAGGACCAGCACGTCTGGGATGGCTTGCGCAAGGGCTTTCATCAGAACACCTTATCCACCAGGACACGCCTCAGGTATTGGCCATAGCCGCTTTTGGACAAGGGCGCGGCCAGCTTTTCCAGGGCGTCGGCGCTGATCCACCGCTGGCGGAAGGCGATTTCTTCTGGACACGCCACCTTCAATCCCTGGCGGTGTTCCAGCGTGGCGATGAACTGGCTGGCTTCCAGCAGCGATTCGTGGGTGCCGGTGTCCAGCCAGGCAAAGCCGCGTCCCATGATCTCCACGCTCAGCTTGCCTTGCTTCAGGTAGTGCTGGTTCACGTCTGTGATCTCGAGTTCGCCGCGCGCGGACGGCCGGATGCCGCGGGCGACGTCGATCACATCGTTGTCGTAGAAATACAGGCCGGTGACGGCATAGCCGGATCGGGGGCGGGCGGGCTTTTCCTCGATGGACAGCACCTTGCCGTCGCGGTCGAATTCGGCCACGCCGTAGCGCTCCGGGTCCTGCACGTGATAGGTGAACACGGTGGCGCCGTCCGGGCGTCCGTTGGCGTTTTGCAGCAGCCGGGGCAGTTCGTGGCCGTAGAAGATGTTGTCGCCCAGGACCAGCGCGCAGGGGTCTTGCCCGATGAAGGGTGCGCCGATCAGGAACGCCTGCGCCAACCCGTCGGGCGAGGGTTGCACCGCGTAGGCAAGATTCAAACCCCATTGCGATCCGTCGCCCAGCAACTGCTGGAACCGCGGCGTGTCCTGCGGCGTCGAGATGATCAGGATGTCGCGGATGCCCGCCAGCATCAACGTGGTGAGGGGGTAGTAGACCATCGGCTTGTCGAAGACCGGCAGCAGTTGCTTGCTGACCGCCAGCGTCGCCGGATGCAGTCGTTCGCCGGTGCCGCCGGCCAGCACTATGCCTTTACGCATCATGTGAATTCCCCGCGCGCCGAAAGTTGATCCAGGAAGCGGTCCGCGCCTTGCGTCCAGGAGGGCAGCGGCAGCGCCAGTGCGGCCGAGAGCCGCGTGGTGTCCAGCCTTGAATTGTGCGGGCGTTTGGCCGCGGCGGGGTAGTCTTTCGAGGCGATGGCGCGGATCCGATCCGGAGTCAGTGCCAGGGCCGCACCCCGCGCCGCAGCGCCGGAAACCAGATAGCGCGCGAAGGCATGCCAACTGGTGGCGCCGCCGGCAGCCAGATGATAGATGCCGGCCGGCAGCCGCTGTTGTCGGTGGCGGGCCACGGCCTGTGCCGTGACGTCGGCGATCAGCGAGGCGGAGGTCGGTGCGCCGATCTGGTCTGCCACGACATCCAGATGGTCCCGGGTCCGAGCCAGACGCAGGATCGATGTGGGGAAGTTGCGGCCGTGCGGCGCGTAGACCCAGCTGCAGCGGAACACCAGCGCGTCGCAGCCGCTTTCCAGCACTGCCGACTCCCCCGCGAGTTTGGTGGCGCCATAGACGTTCAGCGGGCGGGGCGTATCGGTTTCCGTGTACGGCTGGTCGCTGTCGCCGTCGAAGACATAGTCGGTGGAATAGTGCACCAGCAGGGCGCTTGCGTCCTTCGCGTACTGCGCCAGCGCGGCGACCGCCTGCGCGTTGACCTGACCAGCCGCCTCCCGATCGGTTTCGGCCTGGTCCACGGCGGTATAGGCCGCCGCGTTCACGATTACATCGGGACGGTGCGCAGCCAAGGCGCGCAGCAAGGCATCCTGATCGCGCAGGTCGACGTCGCCGTGGCCAAGCGGGACGACCTCGCCCAGTGCGGGCAAGGCGTGCCGCAGTTCCTGACCAATCTGACCCGCTTTGCCCAGCAGTAGGATCTTCACGCGGTTCCGCTAAATCGTGGAGTGGGTGCGATAAGCGCCGCTGGCAACATTTGCCACCCATTGCGCTTCGTCCAGGTACCACTGCACCGTCTTGCGGATGCCGGATTCGAAGGTCTCGGCCGGTATCCATCCCAGGTCGCGCTGCAGGCGCGTCGCGTCCACGGCATAGCGGCGGTCATGGCCGGCCCGGTCCGGCACGTGGACGATCTGCGATGCGTACGACTGGCCGTCGGCCCGCGGCCGGCGCTCGTCCAGCAGCGCGCACAGGCCTCGCACCAGATCCAGATTGGTCTTTTCGTTCCAGCCGCCCACGTTGTACGTCGCCCCCGGAACACCGGCTTGCAGCATCCGGCGGATGGCGTCGCAGTGGTCGGCCACATACAGCCAATCCCGCCGCTGCAGGCCGTCGCCGTAGATCGGCAGCGGCTTGCCGGCGAACGCGTTGTGGATCACCAGGGGAATCAGCTTTTCCGGAAACTGCCGCGGGCCGTAGTTGTTCGAGCAATTCGACGTCAGGACGGGCAGCCCGTAAGTCTGGTGATAGGCACGCACCAGGTGGTCGCTGGCCGCCTTGCTGGCGGAATAGGGGCTGTTCGGCGCGTAGCAGGTCAGCTCGGTGAACGCAGGGGCGTCTTCGTCCAGCGAGCCATAGACTTCGTCGGTGGAAATATGCACAAAGCGGAAATCCGCCTTGCCGCCGTCGTCCAGCGCCGACCAATAGTGGCGTACGGCCTCCAGCAGGTGGAAGGTCCCGACGACGTTCGCCTGCAGGAACGTGCCCGGATCGGCGATGGACCGGTCGACGTGGGTCTCGGCGGCGAAATTGATCAGCGCGCGAGGGCGGTGCGTGTGCAACAGCGCCGACACCGCCGCCTGATCGGCGATGTCGCCGTGGACGAACGTGTGCCGCGCGTCGAGCGCCAGCGATGCCAGATTGTCCAGATTGCCGGCGTAGGTCAGCTTGTCCAGCGTGACGACCGGTTCGTCGCTGCGGGCAAGCCAGTCCAGGACGAAGTTGGACCCGATAAAGCCGGCGCCGCCGGTGACGATAATGCTCATGTGCTTGGAAATCTGAAGGCCGGGGACGTCCGGCGTGTCGCGGCCACGCCTTAGCGGCGCGCCTGGGCTCCCGCCCAGAACGTGTCTTTCTGCCCCGCATGCTGGTTTATACAACGGGCCAGCACGAACATCAGGTCCGACAACCGGTTCAGGTACTGGCGCACCGGAGGATTCACAGATTCGGCCCCCGCCAGCGCCACCACCGCCCGTTCTGCCCGCCGGCAGACGGTGCGCGCCACGTGTGCCTGGGCGGCGGCCCTCGTGCCGCCAGGCAGAATGAATTCGCGCAGCGGGGCCAGCGTCGCGTTGTAGTGCGCCAACCGCGCATCCAGGCGGGCGATTTGCGCGTCAGTCACGGCGGCGTGGCCGGGAATGCAGAGTTCCGCGCCCATGTCGAAGAGGTCGTGCTGGATCGCCATCAGGTCAAGCGAAATCTCGGGCGGCAGGGGGTCAGTCAGCAGCAGGCCGATGACGCTGTTCAATTCATCCACATCGCCCAGGGCCGCGATGCGGGGGCCATCCTTGGGAACGCGCGATCCGTCCCCCAGCCCTGTCGTGCCGTCGTCTCCGGTGCGGGTGGCAATGACGGATAAGCGGTTGGCCATGGGGAGTGTCCTGAATCGGGGAAAAGGAAGGAGGCGGATTGCGTCCGGGGGTAAGCGCACGCCCGGGCGGACGGCCGCTTCGCAATCAACTGTAAGGATTGTTGCGTCGGCCCAGCCGGAACTGTTGCATAACGGCGGTATCCTAGCATTGTGGAAAGCAGCAAGGGCGCGGGTTTCAGCCCCTTCGGCTTTCGCTGTCAATGGAGGACGCCTGTATGGCTTTTGACCGCAAATATGCAATGCCTATGGCCATCGCCACCGCGATGGCCGTCGTGACGCTGGCTACGCCCTTGGCGTTCGCCCAAACGGCCGACGCCAGCGGCGAAGTGCGCCGGGTGGATCCGGCCGCGGGCAAGGTCACGATCAAGCACGACGAGATCAAGGCCCTGGACCTGCCGGCCATGACGCTGGTCTATGAGGCGGATCCGCCGGCCCTGCTGTCCAAGATCAAGGCGGGCGACAAGGTCCGCTTCACGGCCACCCGCAAGGACGGCAAGTATGTCGTGACGGCGATCACGAACTGACGCCGCGCCATGAAAAACGCCGTTTGCCGCAAGATTGCGATAAACGGCGTTGATCAGAAGGGAGCGCGCCAGGCGCGCTGCCCGATTTACAGCACGTAGCGCGCCAGGTCCTGGCTGCTGGCGGCTTCCGCCAACTGCGAGTTGACGTAGGCGGCGTCGATCTTCACGTGCTTGTCCTGGCTGGACGTCGCGTCGAACGACAGCTCGTCCAACAGCTTTTCCATCACCGTGTACAGGCGGCGGGCACCGATGTTCTCGGTGGTTTCGTTCACGTCGTAGGCCAGTTCGGCCAGGCGGCGCACGCCCTCATCCGTGAACTCCAACTGCACGTCTTCGGTGGCCATCAGCGCGGTGTACTGCTTGGTCAGCGAGGCGTCCGTATCGGACAGGATGCGCACGAAGTCTTCGGCGGTCAGCGATTCCAGTTCCACGCGGATCGGGAAACGGCCTTGCAGCTCGGGAATCAGATCCGACGGGCGGGCCAGGTGGAATGCGCCCGACGCGATGAACAGGATGTGGTCGGTGCGGACCATGCCGTAGCGCGTGTTGACGGTCGTGCCTTCAACCAGCGGCAGCAGGTCGCGCTGCACGCCCTGGCGCGACACGTCGGCGCCGCCCGATTCCTGGCGGGCCGCGATCTTGTCGATCTCGTCCAGGAAGACGATGCCGTTCTGCTCGACGTTGTTGATGGCCACGGTGCGCAGGTCTTCTTCGTTGACGCGCTTGGCGGCTTCTTCGTCGACGATCAGCTTGAAGGCTTCGCGCACCTTCATTTTCTTGGGTTTTTTCTTGTCGCGGGCCATGCCGGCGAACATGCCGCGCAGCTGCTCGGCCATTTCTTCCATGCCGGGGGGCGTCATGACGTCCATCTGCGGCGCGGCCTGGGCCACTTCGATCTCGATTTCCAGATCGTCGATCTTGCCTTCGCGCAGGCGCTTTCTGAATGTCTGGCGGGCGCTGTTGTCTTCGCCGCGTTCCGGTTCGCCGGAGGCGCCGCGGGCGGGCGGGACCAGCGCGTCCAGGATGCGGTCTTCGGCGGCGTCTTCGGCCTGGGTGCGCACGCGGCGCATTTCCAGTTCACGCGTCTGCTTGATCGAGTATTCGGTCAGGTCGCGGATGATGGTGTCGACGTCGCGGCCCACATAGCCCACTTCCGTGAACTTGGTGGCTTCGATCTTGATGAAGGGCGCGTTGGCCAGCTTGGCCAGGCGGCGCGCGATCTCGGTCTTGCCCACGCCGGTGGGGCCGATCATCAGGATGTTCTTAGGGTGGATCTCGTGGCGCAGGGGCTCGGCGACCTGCTGGCGGCGCCAGCGGTTGCGCAAGGCCACGGCGACCGCGCGCTTGGCGCGATTCTGGCCGACGATGTATTTGTCGAGTTCGGAGACGATCTCTCCGGGCGTCATGTTGGATGCGGACATGAGGGCGAATCCTTGAAGCTAGGGCGGGCTGGGGAGGCGGCGGCGGCGCACCCGGTGCGCCGCGTGGCGGGCGTCAGTCGCCCAGCGTTTCGATGACGTGGTTCTGGTTGGTATAGATGCAGAGGTCGCCGGCGATTTCCAGCGATTGCTTGACGACGGTCTCAGGCGACAGGTCGGTGTTGCGCAGCAACGCCAGGGCAGCCGATTGGGCGTAGGCGCCGCCGGAGCCGATGGCCGCGAGGCCGTGTTCGGGTTCCAGCACATCGCCGTTGCCGGTCAGCACGAGCGTGTGCTCGGTGTCGGCCACGATCAGCATGGCTTCCAGCCGGCGCAGGACGCGGTCGGTGCGCCAGTCGCGGGTCAGTTCGACCGCGGCGCGCATCAGGTTGCCCTGGTGCTTTTCCAGCTTGGCTTCAAAACGTTCCTGCAACGTGAATGCGTCGGCGGTGGCGCCGGCGAAACCGGCCAGGATCTTGTCGTGGTACAGGCGGCGGATCTTGCGGGCCGTGCCCTTGACGACGATGTTGCCCAGGGTGACCTGGCCATCGCCGCCGAGCGCGACGCGGTTGCCGCGGCGCACACACACGATGGTGGTGGCGTGAAATTGTTCCATGCGTTCCTTCCTTTGAAAGGACTAGCTGGGGGCGGTTGACCGGAAATCAAGGCTGCGGGCGTGCATCCTCTGGGCCGGCAAAAAGGACAATAAAAAAGGCTATGCCGGAAACCAGCATAGCCTTTCAGGGCATGGCGTGAATGTCGGGACGGATTAGTCGCCGTACAGCTTTTGGCGCATTTCACGGCGTTCCTGCGCTTCCAGCGACAGGGTGGCCGTGGGGCGGGCCAACAGGCGGGGTACGCCGATCGGTTCGCCCGTTTCTTCACACCAGCCGTATTCGCCGCTGTCGATGCGGGCGATGGACTGTTGCACCTTTTTCAGCAGCTTGCGCTCGCGGTCGCGGGTGCGCAGCTCCAGGGCGTGTTCTTCCTCGATGGTGGCGCGGTCGGCGGGATCGGGCACAAACTGCGTTTCGCGCAGGTGCTCAGTGGTTTCGCCGGCGTTGGCCAGGATGTCCTGTTCGAGTTGTTTGAGCCGTTCCTTGAAGAAAGCCAGCTGGCGTTCGTTCATATAGTCGGACTCGGGCATGGCCAGCAATTCCTTCTCGCTGGGCAGATCAATCGCCGTATCGCTCGTCGACTTGCTTGATTTTTTGGTTGCTGCCTTGGTAGCCATGAAAACACTCCACTATGAATCGATCCTGGCGCGGGCGTCCTTTCCCAGTCCGTGTTGCTTGCTGCTTACGCTATTCGTACCTCACAGTACTGCCTTCGTCGCATCGCGTCACGTCGGGAAGGGGGATTACCCCGCCAGGCACTGCTCCAAGCCCCGGGTGAAAATCTCCTGGGGCAGCTTACGTCCGATGAACACCATCTTGGTGGACGGTTTTTCGGCCGCGGTCCACGGCTTGCCGGGTTCGGCGCCCATCATCATGTGCACACCCTGGAACAACATGCGGCGGTTGATGCCCTTCATGTACAGGATGCCCTTGTAACGCATCAGGTCGGGACCATAGACCTGCACCACGCCGCCCAGGAATTCCTCAAGGCGCGCGGGATCGAACGGCTTGTTGGAACGGAACACGAACGCGCCGATTTCGTCGTCGTGCTGGTGGTGGTGATGATGGTGGGCATGATTGCAATGCGCCCCGCAGTCGCCGTCGTGCTCATGGTCGTGATCGTGGGCATGGCCGTGATCGTGCCCGTGGTCGTGGGCGGCGTCGGGGTGTTCATCGGCCAGGAATTCCGGGTCGATGTCCAGAATGGAATTCAGGTTGAAGCCGCTGATGTCGATGATGGACTTCAGGTCGACTTCGCCGAAGTTGACCGGCGTGATCGGCGCGCGCGGGTTCATGTGAACCAGGCGGTGGCGCAGCGCTTCGTAGTCGACTTCGTTGACCAGGTCGCGCTTGGAGATCAGGATGCGGTCGGCAAAACCAACCTGCTTCTGGGCTTCCGGTTGCGCGTCGAGCGTGGCCATGCCGTGCTTGGCGTCGACCACCGTCACCACCGCATCCAGGCGGTAGTACTCGGCGATGTCGTCATCCATGAAGAACGTCTGGCAAACGGGACCGGGGTTGGCCATGCCGGTTGTCTCGAGGATGACGCGTTCGAAATTCAGTTCGCCGGCTTCGCGCTTGGCGCGCAGCTCGGACAGGGTGCGCATGAGGTCGCCACGGACCGTGCAGCAGACGCAGCCGTTGGACAGTTCGATGATTTCTTCATCGCTGTCTTGCACGAGCAGGTCGTTGTCGATGCTTTCCGGTCCGAATTCGTTTTCGATGACCGCAACGCGGCGGCCGTGGAATTCGGTCAGGATGCGTTTGAGCAGGGTGGTCTTGCCCGCACCGAGAAAGCCGGTGAGGATGGTGACGGGAACCATTTTGTCCAAACTGCGCGGGGTGTTCATGGCGAAGCTGCTAGCGTGAGGTCAAGGCTGAAGTCTAGGCATTCAACACATGGGCCTGGCAGGGGATTTTTCCCGTGCAGGATGATGTTTGCCACAGGCTGCGAAGGCCGCCAACAGCGGCCGGACGCAGGATTACAGCACAGTCGGGGGCAGGGGGCAAACCCCGGGTCAACCCAGGGGCCGAAGCCGTCCGGATCGCGGCTGTACGCCGTCAAGTATCGGGCGATATCACTATTTTGGGGCGGTTTGCCGGATTTCAAGGGCGGCGGCGGCCCTGGCCCGATGAGGGACAGAGGGCGGTGAGGCGTCCGTCCTGCCGCGGGCGGGGCGCGCCAGGCGGACGCCGTCCGCCGGATGGCGCCGTTGCCTAGTGGTGATGGTGGTGATGGCCGGCGTCAGCGGGCTGCTTCTGCTGGCATTGGGGACACAACGCGCGGATCTCGGTTTCGTGGGTGGCCAGGGCGTAGCCCGTTTGGGCGACGCGCTCGGCCAACTGGCGGCTCATGGCCGGATCGGACACTTCCGCCACGGCGCCGCAACCCGTGCAGACCACCAGCAGGTCATGGGGGGCGCCGCCGGCGTCATGACAGGCGCTCCAGGCGTTGACGGCGTCCAGCCGGTGGATCAGGCCTTCGTCCATCAGGAAGTCCAGCGCCCGGTACACCGTCGGAGGCGCGGCGCCCGGGTGGACTTCGCGCATGGCGTCCAGCAATTCGTAGGCTTTCAGGCTGCGGCCGTGACGCAGCAACAGTTCCAGCACCTTGCGGCGGATGGGCGTGAGGCGGCGTCCGCGCTGCTCGCACAGCGTCTCGGCGACGCTGAGCTGAGCGCCGACGGTGTCGCTGCGGGGGGATCGGGGCGGAGCGGGCATGGCGGGCTTTACCTGAATGAGGAACGCGCGCGACGCGCGCGAGATGCCTGGAAGGTAGCAGAAAACATGAATATGCGGGCGTCCAGGGCGGATTCAAGCCTTATTGGTTATGATATAACATAATAAAACCACGCAGCATCGCAATTCCACCGCCTTTCGAACACCGCTTTCCCATGTCTCACTTCTCGCTTCTGCCTGCGCGGCCCGGCGCCGCACCCCGGCAAGGCGCCATCCCCCGTTCCGCCTTCCTCGTTTCCGCCTGGCGCCGCATGGCGGCGGCACTGGCGGCGGCCGCCGCCCTCTGGGCCCTGACCGGCTGGGCGCTGGACTGGTGGCCGCGATGAGCGTGGCGCCGGTGCACATCGAACTGGATGACGCGTCGTTCGGCTGGCATGGCCATCCGGCGTTGAAATCGGTGTCGGGCCGGTTTGCCGCCGGCGGCATGACGGCGGTGGTGGGCCCTAATGGGGCAGGCAAGTCGACGTTGATCAAGGGAATCATGGGCGTGCTGCGTCCCATGACGGGCAGCGTGCGCATCAGCGGCGCGGGCCGGTCCGAACTGGCCTGGCTGCCGCAGGCGGCTGAACTGGACCGGTCGTTCCCCGTGACGGTGCTGGACCTGGTGGCGATGGGGGCGTGGCGCCGAGTCGGCGGATGGCGCCGGTATGGCGGCGAAGAACTTGACCGTTGCATGGATGCGCTGGAGACGGTGGGGCTGGCGGATGCCGCCGGACGCGGCGTGGATACGCTCTCGGGCGGTCAGATGCAGCGCACGCTGTTTGCGCGGATGCTGATGCAGGATGCGCCGGTGCTGCTGCTGGATGAACCGTTCGCGGCCGTGGACAGCCATACCGCCGACGACTTGATGGCGTTGCTGTGCGGACTGCACGGCCAGGGCCGGACGGTGATCGCCGTCCTGCACGACCTGGACCTGGTGCGTGATCACTTCCCCGATTGCCTGCTGCTGTGCGGATCGGTCGTGGCCTGGGGCGCGACGCAAGACACCTTGAACGACGCGCATCTGAAGATGGCGCGGCAGTGGCACACGAGGGCCTACGCATGAGTCTGGCGCAATGGGTGGTCTCGCCCTTTCTGGATTACGGCTTCATGCGGCGCGCGCTGGCGGGTGCCAGCGCCTTGTCGCTGGGCGCCGCGCCGTTGGGCGTATTCCTGGTGCTGCGGCGCATGAGCCTGATGGGCGACGCCATGTCGCACGCCATCCTGCCGGGCGTCGCGGCGGGTTTCCTGCTGTCGGGCCTGTCGCTGGGCGCGATGATGCTGGGCGGCATCGCTACCGGCCTGGCCGTGGCCCTCCTGGCGGGGCTCGTGGCGCGGTTGACGCCGTTGCGCGAGGACGCGAGTTTTGCGGCTTTCTATCTGATCTCGCTGGGGCTGGGTGTGCTGCTGGTGTCGTTGCGTGGCTCCAATATGGATCTGCTGCACGTGCTGTTTGGCACGGTGCTGGGCCTGGACGACGCGGCGCTGCTGCTGGTGACCATCACGGCCAGCGTGACCTTGCTGGTGCTGGCGGCGATCTACCGCCTGCTGGTGGCCGAATGCCTGGACCCCGGCTTCCTGCGCGCCAGCGGCGGCGGGGGCGGCTGGGTCCACATGGGCTTCCTGGTGCTGGTGGTCGTGAACCTGGTGGCGGGCTTTCAGGTGCTGGGCACCTTGATGGTGGTCGGGATCATGATGCTGCCCGCGGCCGCCGCCCGCTTCTGGGCGCGTTCGGCCGCCCGGCAGATTCCGCTGGCCGCGGCGTTTGGCGTGCTGGCGTCCGTCAGCGGGCTGCTGGTCTCGTACCACTACAACGTGCCGGCCTCGCCCTCGATCATCCTGGCAGCCGGCGCCTGTTACCTGTTTTCCATCGTTGGCGGCCCGCATGGCGGGTTGCTGCGGGCGCCGCGCCGCATGCGCCGGGCCTGAGTTCACTAGGAGATTCGCTATGCGTTCCATTCTGCCGGCGCGCCGCCGCGCCCTGTTGGCCGTTGCCGGCCTGTGCCTGTCGGCCGTTTTCGGCGCGGCGCACGCCGCCGACCCCGTGAAGGCGGTCGCCAGCTTTTCCATCCTTGGGGACATCGTGCGCGAAGTGGGCGGCAACGACGTCAGCCTGACCACGCTGGTGGGCCCCGACGGCGATGCCCATGAATACGAACCCACTCCGGGCGACGCGAAGAAGCTGTCCGCCGCGCAGGTGCTGTTCGTGAACGGCCTGGATTTCGAGACCTGGCTGCCCAAGCTGACGAAGGCCTCGGGCTTTGCGGGCAAGACCGTGGTGGCCTCGCAGGGCGTGACGCCGCGCAAGTTCGCCGGGCACGGCGATGCGGACAAGCACGACGATCACGGCCATGACGATGACCACGAACACGGCCACGACCACGGGCATGACCGCGCGGACGGCCACCATCATCACGGCGATGCCGACCCGCATGCCTGGCAGAACCTGGCCAATGGCGTGATCTATGCGCGCAATGTGGCCGAGGGCCTGGTCGCCGCCGACCCGGCGCATGCCGACAACTACCGCCAGCGTGCAAACGCCTACATCGCCAAGCTGCAAGCGCTGGACGCCAAGGTGAAGAAGACGTTTGCCGCCATTCCCGCCGAGCGCCGCAAGGTCGTGACCTCGCATGACGCCTTCGGCTATTTCGGCGACGCCTACGGCGTGGCGTTCATTTCGGCAATGGGAGTGTCGACGGATGCCGAGCCGTCGGCGGGCGAAGTCGCCGCCATCATCGAACAGGTCAAGCGAGAACGCGTGCCGGCCGTCTTCGTCGAGAACATCACCAGCCCCAAGCTGGTGCAGCAGATCGCGCGCGAGACCGGCGCCAAGGTGGGTGGTACGCTTTATTCCGATGCGCTGTCCAAGTCCGGACAGCCCGGCGCCACCTATCTGGAAATGTTTGAATGGAACGTACGTCAGCTTGCCGCGGCCTTGCAACCCTGAGCGCCGTGACGGCCATGCTGGCGGCGGGCGCCGCCAGCGCGCATCCGCACATGTGGATCGACGCTCGCGCCACCATCGATATCGACGCGCAGCACCGCATCACGGCAGTCCGTCAGGTCTGGTTGTTTGACGAGATGTTCGGCGCCTATGCCACGCAAGGCCTGAAGACGGGCAAGGACGGTTCCTTGCCCGCCGCAACCTTGAAGGGCATGGCCGATGACTGGATGAAGGCACTGGGCGAACCGATCTCGCACTATTTCACCCGGGTCACCGCGGACGGCAAGATGGCCGCGTTCGCAGCTCCGCGCGACGCGCGCGTCGATTGGAATGCGAAGACCAAACGGTTGACGCTGTCGTTCACGTTGCCGCTGGCCGCGCCCGTGGCGCCGGGTGCCGACGGCGCGCAAGTCGATATCTACGACCCCACGTATTTCGTCGCGTACGCCTTCGATGAAAAAGGTGCCGTGGCGCTGGGCGGCCCGGCTGCCGCGGCGTGCACGTCCGAATACCGCAAGCCCAAGGAACTGGATTGGAAGACCATGCAGCAACTGGCCGCGATCCCGGCCGACCCGGACGCGTTGCCCGACGAGCTGTTCGCGATCACCAAGGGGCTGACGCACCGTATCGAGGTGCGGTGCCCGTAGTGCGACGTCCGAGCGTCGCCGTGATCGCCGCGCTGCGGTTCGCGGTGGCTTTGGTGCTGCTGGGCGGCATGGGCGCGGCCGTCGCCCAGGGTGCGCATCCCTTTGGCGTGCCGGAAAGCGGTTCGGGGTTGGCCGGGCCGGGATGGCTGGCCAGCTTCTTTGGGCAGGTGTCGGTCTGGCAAAGTCATTTCTACCGTCAGCTGACGGGCGCAGTGCGGGCCTGGCAGGCGGAAGGCGGCGCGGCCTGGGCGCTGATCGGCCTGTCTTTCGCCTATGGCGTGTTCCACGCCCTGGGGCCCGGGCATGGCAAGGCGGTGATCTCTTCCTATGTGCTGGCCAACCGGCAGACGGCGCGCAACGGCGCGCTGCTGGCGCTGGCTTCCGCGTTGATCCAGGCGCTGGTTGCGATTGCGGTGGTGGCGGTGCTGGCGTTGGTGTTCAACGCCACCGCGGCGACGATGAACCAGGCAACGCGTTGGCTGGAGCTGGCGTCCTATGCGCTTGTGACGCTGCTGGGCGCACGGTTGGTGTGGGTGAAGGCGATCCGGCCGTTGCTGCGGCGCCGGGCAGGCCAAGAAGTCGCGCCGGCGCCGGCCGTCGCTGCGCCCATGCCTCCCGCACCCGCGCTGAAGGGCGCCGCCGCATTGCAGGCGATTGCCGTGCATGCGCCCACCGCGCCGGCGCCTGCGCATCACCATCACCACGATGACGACTGCGGTTGTGGCCACGCGCACATGCCGGCGCCTGATCAGGTTGCGGGCCCGTTGAACTGGCGTCGCGCGGGATCGGCAGTATTGGCGGTGGGATTGCGGCCGTGCAGCGGCGCGCTGATCGTGCTGGTGTTCGCCTTGTCGCAAGGCTTCTTCCTGGCCGGCGTGGCGTCGGCCCTGGCGATGGGCTTGGGCACGGGCCTGACGGTCGCGGCGCTGGCCTGCCTGGCAGTGGCAGCTGGTAGCGCCGCAACGCGTATCGGCCACCGCTTGTCCAGCACGGGCGCGGCGCGCTTGCGCTACGGCGTGGAAGCGCTGGCGGCGTTGGCGGTGCTGTTGCTGGGCGTCATGCTGCTGGGCGGCATGGTGGCGGCAGGCGGCTAGGCCTTCAGGATTTGCGGCCGGCGCGCGGGTGCGCCTGGTCGTAGGCCTTGGCCAGATGCTGGAAATCCAGCCGGGTATAGACCTGGGTGGTGGAGATGTTGGCGTGGCCCAGCATTTCTTGCACGGCCCGCAGGTCCTGCGCCGATTGCAGCACGTGGCTGGCGAAACTGTGGCGCAGCACGTGCGGATGCACATGCGTGGGCAGGCCGGCGTCTTGCGCGATGCGCGCCAGTTGCAGCTGCACGACGCGGGGCGAAATACGTTTGCCGCGGGCGCCCAGGAACAGGGCCGCGGCGTCTTCCGGCTGGGGGGCGGGCGGCGCCAGTTGGGCCCGCACGTCGATCCACTTCTGCAGCGCCGCCACGGCGGCCTGCCCGACCGGCACCGAGCGGCGCTTGCCGCCCTTGCCCAGCACTTCGACTTCGGCTTCGTCCAGTTTCAGCCAGCCGCGGGATTCGTAGTCGGCCGAGCGCGTGTAGCGCAGATCCAGTCCCACCAGTTCAGACAGCCGCAGGCCGCTGGAATACAGCAGTTCAAGCATGGCCTGGTCGCGCAGCGCGGCGGGCTCGTTCGCGACCTTTGCCGGTGCACGGTCCAGCAGCGCCTGCGTCTGTTCCACCGACAGGGCCTTGGGCAAGCCGCGCGGCGCCTTGGGGGCACGAACGCCGGCCACGGGGTTGCCGGCCAGTTCGATCGACGGCGCCCACCATTGATAGAAGCCGCGCCAGGCCGCCAGCGTGCGTGCCAGGCTGCGCGGGCCGCGGCCCTGGGCATGCAGGCGCGCGACGAACTGGCGGATGTGGCCGTTGGCGATCTTGTCCAGCGGCAGACGGGCCTTTTCGGCGAGTTCGCGCAGGAAGTGCAGTTCGCGCCGGTAGCCGTCGAGCGTGTGGGGAGAATAGCGGCGGTTGGTTTCCAGATGACGCAGCCAGGCGTCCATCGGATCGGGCAAGGCTTGCCCGCCCGCCGCAGGCGGCGGGGAGTCGGGCGGGGGCGCGTCGCGCGTAGTGGGATTCATGTCCGCCCGCCCTGGCGTTGCTCTACGCCTTCGGCGACGCCGGATTCAGGCGATGCAGCGCCGCCGAAGCCAGTTGGCCGATGGATTCGAGGAATGCCGTGCCCATTTCCGGGGTGAAGCGCTCGGGGTCGTCGGAGCCCAGCACCAGCAGGCCGACGGCGGCGCCGTCGGCTTCCAGGCGCAAGGGCACCAGCGCCAGCGACTTCGGCGTGCTATCCAGCCAACCCGCGGCTTCGAACGCGGTATCGGTGCCGCAGTACGGCGTCTTCAGGCTGTCGGTGAACGTGCGCACGTCTTGCGAGACGGGTTCGCCGTAACCGGTGGCGGGCAACTCGGACAGATTCCACAGGCGCAGCGCCACGTGGTTGAGTTCGAACTGTTCCGCCAGCCCCAGGGCGATTTCGCCCGGTACGCGTTGGGCATCGTTTTCGGACAGCAGGCGGCTGCACCATTTGGCCACGTGCGTGCCGATGCTTTCGTTGGCGGTGGCATTGCGCACCAGCTCGTTCAAGCGCCATTCCAATTCGCGGTTGCGTTCGCGCAGGGTGAGGATCTGGCGTTCGCCCAGCGAAATCGCGCGCGAACCGTGCGGATGGGGCACCTGCATGGTGGCGAAGACGTCAGCGTGCTCGTCGAAGAAGCCGGGATGTTCTTGCAGGAAGGCGGCGATGTCCTGGGCGGTGAATGCGGTATCAGTCATAGGGTCAGCGGTTCAGCGCCATGGAGAAGACGAGCTTGTCGATGTCGACCTGCCCCGTGAAGACGGACTCGGCCGGGCCGGTCATGCGCAGCTGTTCGCCGTTCCAGGCAATAGTGAGCACGCCGCCGCGCGTTTGCACGCGCACGGGCGATTCCAGCAGGCCGCGGCGGATGCCGGCCGCGACGGCGGCGCACGCGCCGGTGCCGCAGGCGAGGGTTTCGCCCGCGCCGCGTTCAAACACGCGCAGGCGGATGTTGTGGCGGTCCACCACTTGCATGAAGCCCGCGTTGACCCGGCGCGCAAAGCGCGGATGGGTTTCGATCAGCGGGCCCTGCACGGCGACGGGCGCGGTGTCGACGTTGTCGACCACTTGCACGGCATGCGGGTTGGAAATGGCCACGGCCGACAGCAGCACCTTGGCGGGCACACCGGCGGGCGCGTCCAGTTCCAGCTCCCAGAGCGTGTCTTCGCCTTGGCGTTGCGAGGCGAGGCCGGCGGTATCGAACGGCAGCGCGGCGGGATCGAAACGGGTACTGCCCATTTCAACCGTGACCTGTTCGTCGTCGCCTTCGTCCAGGACGAGGATGCCGGTGGCGATTTCGGCGCGCAGCGGATTGCGGTCGGACAGGCCTTGCTCGTGCACGAAGCGTACGAAGCAGCGGGCGCCATTGCCGCAGTGTTCGACTTCGCTGCCGTCGGAATTGAAAATGCGATAGCGGAAGTCGGCATCCGGCCGGGTGGCGCGTTCGACCAGCAGGATCTGGTCGGCGCCAATGCCGAAGTGCCGGTCGCCCAGGGCGCGCGCCCGTTCGGGCGTCATGTCGATGGTCTGGCGGACCCCGTCGAGCACGACGAAATCGTTGCCCGCGCCATGCATTTTGGTGAAGTTCCAGTTCATGCCTGGATTATCGCCCATTATTGGGGTGCGGGCAGCGCGTGCCGGGTCCTCAATAGACTTTCGGTTCGCCCGGGGGGCGGGTCTTGAAGCGCCGGTGCACCCAGTAATACTGGCTGGGGCAGCGGCGCACCCAGGATTCCAGCTCGCGGTTCAGTCGGGCGGTGGCGGCTTCCAGCGAGTCTTCGCCCGGGAAGTCCTCCAGCGCCGGCAGCACGTCGACGTGGTAGCGGCCGGTCTGCGGGTTCCAGAAACCCACCACCGGCAGCACGGCCGCGTTCCACTTCTGGGCCAGCTGGGCGGTGGCCAGCAGTGTGGCGGCGGGAACGCCAAAAAAGGGCACGAACACCGAGCCCTGGCGGCCGAAATCCATGTCGGGCAGGTAATAGACCGGGCGCGGGGCGCGCAGGTGGCGGATCAGGTCGCGCACGCCGTCCTTGCGGCTGACCAGGAAGACCTCGTTGAAGCGGGCGCGCCCGGCGGCCACGACCGCGTCGATGTGCGGGTCGCTCTGCGGGGTGTACATGGTGGCCGCGCTGGGCACTTCCATGGTCAGGCGCGTGGCGGCCGCGTCCAGCGCGATGAAGTGGGGCGCCAGCAGGATCACGGCACGGCCTTGGGCCGTCAGTGCGTTGATGCGGTCGGCGCCCGTTTGCGTGACCAGGTCCTTGACGGCCTCGGGCGTGCCGTACCAGAGCACGCCGCGGTCCACGATGGATTGCGCCAGCGCCCGGAAGTGGTCAGCGACCCATTGTTCGCGCACGGACGCGGGCTGATCAGGAAAGCACAGTTCCAGATTGCGGCGCACGATGTGGGCGCGGGACCGGGCAAGGCGGGGGGCCAGCCAACCCAGGACAGCGCCGATGCGCTGGCGCGTCGACGGCTTGATGCGGCCGAACCATTTCAGCAGGGTGACCAGCGTGCGCGTTTTCGATTCGTTCATGGGGTAGTGGGGGTAAGACCGGGCTACTTGGGACGGCGGGGCTTTCAGAGAGCGGCCGGGGGCGCCGTGCCAGCGTCTGGCGCTGCCGGGGCGCCGCGCGGGGTCTTGTAGCGGTTGTAGCTCCAGAGGTATTGCTGGGGGCAGCGCCGGATCAGCGTTTCCATCGCGGCGTTGATCAAGGCGGCTTGTGCCTGCGGGTCGGCAGGCAGCGGCTCCGGCACGCGCACATAGTGGATGCGCCAGCCACGGCCGTGGGGCAGGCGTTCGCCCGCGGTCAGGATGATCGGCACATTGGTTTGCGTGGCCAGTTTGCTGGGCAGGGTCATCGTGTAGGCCAGGCGGCCGAAAAACGGGACCCACACGCCGTCGCCTACGCTGGGCGCCTGGTCCGGCAGCATGCCGACGGATTCGCCGCGGCGCAGGGCGCGCACGAACTCGCGCACGCCTTGCATGGTGGCCGGCACCGCGTTGACGTCCGAGCTGTTGCGCGCCGTTTCCAGCAGCGGGGCCAGGATGTCCTTGCGCGGGGGGCGGAACATCACCGTCATCGGCATCTGGCGCGCCAGGTAGCGGGCGGTGATTTCAAAGCAGCCCAGGTGGGGAGTCAGGAACAGGATGCCGCGGTTTTCAGCGCGGGCGGCCGTGACGACGTCGTTGTCGTCCGACACCACCTGCGCCAGGCTTTGCTCATTCTTGAACCAGACCCGGGGGTTCTCCAGGATCATGGCGCCGGTCTCGGCCGCGGCCTGGCGGGCGAACGCCGCGCCAGGGTAACCGGCCTGGGCCGCGTTGGCCTGGAGCCGGCGGCGGTACTTGCCGGGCCAGGCGTAGACCGCAAGCCCCGCCAGGCGCCCGATGGCGTGCGCGACGGGTAGCGGCAAGGCGGCGAAGAGTCTGAACAGGGCAAGCAGCATTCGGTAAATGGAGAAGGGCGGGCACGGTCATGCCGGGGGATGCCGGGTTTCCGGGAATATGTTTACACCCCGGGCGTAAGCATAAGAACGGCATTTTCGCTTAAAATGGGCTCAGTCGCCGAGTTAACCGACAACTTGCGGGGCGACGGCAAGGGTGCGGCGCCATGCGCGGCCTTTGCTGAATCCGCTAAAGCGTCGCGCCCAGATTAGCGTATGCCATGCAGTCCGGGGTGCAACGCGCCTCGTGAACCTATGCGCCGGCCAAGCCGGACACTAAGGACGCTTCTGTGGCCAATAACGATTTTCTCTTCACCTCCGAATCCGTCTCTGAAGGGCACCCCGACAAGGTTGCCGACCAGATTTCCGATTCCATCCTGGACGCCATCTTCACGCAGGACCCCAACGCGCGTGTCGCAGCCGAAACGCTGTGCAACACGGGCCTGGTCGTCCTGGCCGGTGAAATCACCACCACCGCCAACGTCGACTACATCCAGGTCGCGCGGGACACCATCCGCCGCATCGGGTACGACAACACCGAATACGGGATCGACTACAAGGGCTGCGCCGTGCTGGTTGCTTACGACAAGCAATCGCCCGACATCGCCCAAGGCGTGGACCGCAGCTCGGAAGACTATCTGAACCAGGGCGCGGGCGACCAAGGCCTGATGTTCGGCTACGCGTGCGATGAAACGCCCGACCTGATGCCGGCCCCGATCTGGTACGCGCACCGCCTGGTGCAGCGCCAGAGCGAACTGCGCAAGGATGGCCGCCTGCCGTGGTTGCGCCCGGACGCCAAGTCGCAAGTGACCTTCCGCTATGTCGATGGCCGCCCGGCGGAAGTCGATACCGTGGTGCTGTCGACCCAGCACGCGCCGGAAGTCACGCAAGAGACCATCCGCGAAGCCGTCATTGAAGACATCATCAAGCCGAGTTTCCCCGAAGGCCTGATCACGCCGAATACGAAGTTCCTGGTCAACCCGACCGGCCGCTTCGTCATCGGCGGCCCGCAAGGCGATTGCGGCCTGACGGGCCGCAAGATCATCGTCGACACCTACGGCGGCGCATGCCCGCACGGCGGCGGCGCGTTCTCGGGCAAGGATCCGTCCAAGGTCGACCGTTCGGCCGCCTACGCCGCGCGCTACGTGGCCAAGAACATTGTGGCCGCCGGCCTGGCGCGCCAGTGCCAGGTGCAGGTCAGCTACGCCATCGGCGTGGCTGAGCCGATCAACATCACCGTCTACACCGAAGGCACCGGTGTCATCCCCGACCACGAGATCGCCAAGCTGGTCCGCGAACACTTCGACCTGCGTCCCAAGGGCATCGTGAACATGCTGGACCTGCTGCGGCCGATCTACGCGAAGACCGCCGCCTACGGCCACTTCGGCCGTTCGGAACCGGAATTCTCGTGGGAAGCCACGGACAAGGTCCAGGACCTGAAGAAAGCGCTGTAAGGCGGTTCTTCAACGAAAAAGCCCCTGCGGAAGGTTCGCAGGGGCTTTTTTTCGTCTTGCACCCCGCCCGGGCTAGGCTGGGTGGGACGGTTTTCGCGTGACGCGCCTACAGTCCCCAGGCCGACAGGTCCGGCACGCGCGGCGCAGGCAACAGCACGGGTTCCAGCGCGGCGGCGCAGTCCAGCAGGGCGGCGTCGCAACCGGCGGGGGCCAGCAGCTGGACGGCGATGGGCATGCCTTCGTCGTCGAAGCCCGCCGGTAGCGAGATTGCGGCCGCGCCCAGGAAGTTGGCGGGGCGCAGCAGCTTGCCCAGTCCGACGTGGCGGACGTCTTCGGCGTCCAGCGCTTGCGCGGCCTGGTCGCAGGCGGGCATCAACAGGGCATCGACGCCACGCATGGCGCTGGCGAACGCGGCCATGTCGGCCTGGCGGCGGCGCAGTGCGGCGTCGTAGTCGGCCTGCGATATCCGTCCGCCTGCCGCGATGCGCGCACGCACGATGTCCCACAAGGGCGCTGCGGGGTTCTCGGCCAGCGCGCCGTAGTAGCGATAGGCCTCGTAGGCCAGCACCACCGAGTTGTCGTCCGCCATGCGCGCAAACGACAGCGAGGCGGGCGGGTGCCAGGCGGTGGGGGTGAGGCCGGCTTGCTCCAGGCGCGCTTGCGCCTGATGCCAGACCTGCAGCCCGGCTTCGGTCAGCGACGCGGGCCAGGCCTGGGGGGCCAGCACGGCGACTGCGCCCGGCCGGCGCGGGGCAGGGTGGCGCAGCGCGGTGAAGCAGGCGGCGGGTAATGCCAGGGTCGTGGCGTCGTCCACATCGGGGCCGGCCAGCAGTTGGGTTAGCAGACGAGCGTCCGCCACGTTGCGGGCCAAGGGGCCCAGCACGTCCAGCGTGTCTGACAGGGGCAGGCAGCCGGCCCGGCTGATCACGCCGGTCGACGGCTTGTAGCCCACCACGCCGTTCAACGCTGCCGGGGCGCGCACGGAGCCGCCCGTGTCGCCGCCCAGCGCGATCGGTGCCAGCCCGGCCGCCACCGCCACGCCCGACCCGCTCGATGACCCGCCTGGCGCACGCGCGACGCGGGCGTCCCACGGATTGCGCGCCGTGCCCTGGGTCGGGTTCTGGCCCGACAGCCCGAACGCGAATTCGGTCATGCGCGTCTTGCCCAGGATCACCATGCCTTGCGCGGCCAGCGCGCGCACGGCGGCCGAGGTCTCTCCGCTGATGACGCCGCGCCGGGTCTGCGAGCCGCCGGTGGCCGGCGTGCCTTGCCACTGGATGCTGTCCTTCACCGCCACCGGCACGCCGTGCAGCGGGCCCATGAGGATGCTGGCGTCTTGCAGGCGGTCCGCCGCGTCGGCCTGCGCCAGGGCGCGTTCGGCCGTGACTTCGCTATAGGCCGCAAGCGCCGGGGCGCGTTCGATGCGGTCCAGGAAGTGCGTGGTGACCTGGCGCGAGCTCAGCTCGCGTTGGCGGATGGCGCGGGCAAGTTCGCGGGCGTCTCGGAAATGCAGGTCGGTGTGGTCTTGTTCTGGCATGGGTCTCATGGAAAAAGAAAAAGCTTTCCGGCCCTTGCGGAGCTGGAAAGCGTTTACACGGGTGCCTGGCCGCTACTTCAGCGTCTGGCCCTTGGTTTCGGGCATGCGGATGAAGGTGATCAGCGTGATCACGGCGCCTGCCAGCACGTAGTAGAAGAACCAGCGCTCCATGCCCTTGCTTTGCAGCCAGGTCAGCAGGTAGGGCGTGGTGCCGCCCAGCAGCGCGACAACCAGGTTGTAGGGCGTGCCGATGCCGACCGCGCGCACGCTGGTGGGGAACTGCTCGGACATGATGGCCGGAGCGATCGCCGTGTACATGGCATACAGCACCAGGCCGAACAGCTCCACTGCCAGAATCGAACCGAAGGACGGGCCCAGCGTCGTCATCAACGGGTAGAAGAACACCAGGTAGCCGGTGGCGAAGAAGATCAGCTGCGGCTTGCGGCCGATGCGGTCGGACAAGATGCCGAACAGCGGCTGCACCAGCATGAACACGATCAGTGCGACGGTGTTGGCGGCGAACGCGGTCTTGGGGTCGGCACCCACCTGGCGGATGGCGTAGGTGGGGACGTAGGCCACGAAGATGTAGAACGCGAAGGTCGTCA
Organism: Achromobacter sp. 18P8.1.1; assembly: GCF_057799415.1. Lineage (NCBI taxonomy): Bacteria > Pseudomonadati > Pseudomonadota > Betaproteobacteria > Burkholderiales > Alcaligenaceae > Achromobacter > Achromobacter sp. 18P8.1.1. The sequence continues at coordinate 71,843 of NZ_JBYOKH010000015.1, forward strand.
GGACGGAAAAGCCCACGATGCGCAGCACTTCGCGCGGGTGGTCACGCAGCAGCGTGCGCAACGGCTGCTTTTCGACGCCGGCCTTCTTGGCGTGCGAAAAGGCTTCGGTTTCCGGAATGGCGCGGCGTATCCACATGCCGGCCAGGCCGCCCAGGGCGCCCAGCAGGAAGGGAATGCGCCAGCCCCACGACGCCATGTCCGCTTTGGTCAGCGTCGAGGTCAGGATCCAGCCCACGGCGGAGGCGGCCAGGATGCCGACGGCGGCGCTGAAGAAGACGAAGCTGGAATAGAAGCCGCGCTTTTCCGGCGGGGCCATTTCCGCCAGGAAGGTCGTGGCCGAGGCATACTCTCCGCCCAGCGACAGGCCTTGCAGAAGGCGGGCGCCGGTCAGCAGCAGCGGGGCGGCAATGCCGATCGTGGCGTAGGTGGGGGTGATGGCGATGATGAGCGAGCCGCCCGCCATCATCAGGATCGTCAGGCCGAGCGCGGCTTTGCGGCCGTAGCGGTCGGAGAAGATGCCCAGGACCCAGCCGCCCACCGGACGCATGAAGAAGCCCACGGCGAAGATGCCGAAGGTGGCCAGGAGCGCGGTAGTTTCATTTCCAGGCGGGAAGAACTGGCTGGAGAAGAAGATGGCGAAGGAGGCGTAGATGGTCCAATCGAACCATTCGACTGCATTGCCTACACTACCGGCCAGGATGGTGCGGGCGCGGGATACGGGCGCTGCGCTGGCTGATGCGGCGCTTGCTCCTTGCTTGCTGCGCAAGGTCGCGGATGGGCTGCTCATGACGTCCTCAAAATAAGAATTTATTTTTGGTCAAAAAGACCGTTTAATTTTGTGTTTTTATCAATGCGCGAACGTTAGATTAATGAATATGGTCACGTCAAGTAAGGGTAAGCCCCTAATGCCAGCGCTCGATGACACCGATCTGGCCTGCCTGATTGCCTTGCAGTCGGATCCCCGCGCGTCCTGGCGCGAACTGGGTGCGGCCACCGGCATCGCCGAGCGGACCGTCGCGCGCCGCATCCGCCGCCTGATGGACGCCGACGCACTGCGGGTCATCGCCGAGCCCGACCCGCTGGCCATGGGCCAGGGGGTGGTGCTGCACGCCTGGGTGCGCTGCCGGTCGGGCCGCGTGCCGGACGTGGCCGATCAGCTGGCGCGGCTGGACATCAGCCAGTTGGTGGTCACCCTGGCCGGTACCGCGGACCTGATGGCCGAACTGACGCTGGCGGATGCGGCCGACATGCCAGATGTGGTCACGCGCGTGCTGCCCTCCATCGACGGCGTCGAGCACGTGGAGGCGCGGCTGGTGCTGCGGCCGTTCCGCCGCGCCGGGCAATGGCGCATCCAGGCCCAGCCGGACGCTGCCCCGGAAGCGCCGCACGCGCAGCCGCCGGCGGCGCTGACGGAACCCGAACAACGCATGGTCGCCCATCTGATGCGCGACGGGCGGGCAAGCCTGGCCGAACTGGCCGAGCACGCCAGCGTCAGCGAACCCACGGCGCAGCGTCTGCTGCAGCATCTGGTCGAGCGGCGCGCGCTGAGCTTCCGCGTGGAAGTGGAGCCGGCCTTGGTGGGGTTTCCGGTAGAGGCCGTGATTTCGGTGCAGGTGCGCCCACAAGCGGTGGACGCGTTGGCCGCGCATCTGGCGCTGGATCCGAACACGCGCTGCCTGTTCGGCACCAGCGGCGCGTCGCAGCTGTTCTGGCACGTGCTGTGCCGCGACAGCCTGCATCTGTGGGATGTCGTGACGCGCCGGCTGGGGGAACTGGACGGCGTGCTCAATAGTGAAGTCGGCGTGGTGATGCGCGCACACAAGCGCTGCGGCATCGTGCGCGCCGGCGCGCGGCTGGAGGCGGACGCCGAATAGCGTCCGCCGGCCAGGGGTGCGCGGCCCCGGGGGCTGCCCGCGCCGCTACGCGCCCAGGTAGGCGCGGGCCAGTGCCCCGTCCTCTGCAATCTCCGCGGCCGTGCCTTGCGCCGCGACGCGGCCCGACTCCAGCACATAGGCGCGGTCGGCCAGCGACAGCGCCAGCGCGGCCATCTGATCCACCAGCAGGATCGTCATGGACTCCGAACGCAGACGGTCCAATGCATCGAACAATTCGTCGATGATCTTGGGCGCCAAGCCGAGCGACGGTTCGTCCAGCAGCAGGATGACGGGCTTGGACATCAGGCCGCGCGCAATCGCCAGCATTTGCTGTTCGCCACCGGACAAGAGGCCGGCGCGTTGATGCAGGCGTTCGCGCAGGCGCGGGAAGCGCGTCAGCATCTCTTCGACGCGCGCCTCGCGGTCTTGCGGGTGCAGGAAAGCGCCCAGCCGGATGTTGTCCAGCACGCTCAGGCCCGGAAAGACCTGGCGGCCTTCGGGCACCAGCACCAGGCCGCGTGCCACGATGCGGTCGGCCGCCAGGCCGTTGAGCTCTTGCCCCTGCAGATGCATGCCGCCTTGCGCCGGCCGGTGCAGCCCGGCCAACGTGCGCATCAACGTCGATTTGCCCGCGCCGTTAGCGCCCAGCAGGGCCACCATCTCGCCCTGCCGCACTTGCAGGTCAATGCCGTGCAGCACGGGGTTGGCGCCGTAGCCGGTGACCAGATTGCCCACGCCCAGCACTTCCGGCGCGATGGGGGCGCCTGCAGGGCGTTGCCGCGCGGCAGGCGCGCGACGCGCAGCTTCGTCGCCCAGATAGGCTTGGCGCACGGCGGGCGATTGCTGGATCTGGGCAGGGTTGCCCTGCGCCAGTTCGCGGCCGGCGTCGATGGCGACGATGTGGTCCGACACCCCCATCACCAGCGCCATGTCGTGTTCGACGAGCAGCACGCCCGCGCCGGCCTCGGCGATGCGCCGCAGCAGGCCGGCCAACCGCGTCTTGTCTTCGCGCGACAGGCCCGCAGCGGGTTCGTCCATCAGCAGGATGTCGGCATCGGTGGCGAGCGCGCGGGCGATCTCCACCAGGCGCCGGTCAACGTGCGGCAGGTCGGCGGCGGGCACGTCCAACGCGCCCTCGTAGCCGCAAAACGCCAGCAGGGCGCGTGCCCGTTCGCGTACGTCGGGCGCCAGATATCGGCGCGACGCCAGCAGCCCGCCCAGCCGGCCGCGCACCATGCCTAGCGCCACGTTGTCTTCCACGCTCAGCGTGTCGAACAGTTGCGAGGTCTGGTAGGTGCGGCCGATGCCGCTGCGCGCCACGCGATAGGCGGGCATAGCGGTGAGCGGCGCGTCGCCCAGCGCGACCGCGCCGCTGGTGGGCTGGTAGTAGCCGCTGAGCATGTTAATGACCGTGGACTTGCCGGCGCCGTTCGGCCCGATCAGCGCCGTGACGGCGGCCGGCGGCACGGTGAACGACACCGACTGCACGGCGCGCACGCCGCCGAACGTCATGGTCAACGCGTCCGCGCGCAGCACACGCCGGGGGCGGCCACCGGCAGGCATGGCGCCGCCCTGGCGGGGCGTCAGCGCGTGGCCCGCCGAATGGCGGCGCCAGCGCGACACCAACCCGGCCACGCCGTCCGGCGCAGCCCACAGCACCACCAGCAGGAAGACGCCGAAGAACAGCAGGCGGTACTCCTCCAGGCTGGACAGCATTTCCGGCAGCAGGCCGACGACGACCGCGCCCAGCAAGGGTCCGGCGAGCGATCCCGCGCCGCCCAGCGTCACCGCCAGCACGAACAGAATGGACTGCATGAAGTTGAAATTGTGCGGCGTGATCATGCCGGCTTGCGGCGCATAGAGTCCGCCCGCCAGGCCTACCACCGCCGCCGACACCATGAAGGCCACGGCCTTGACCGCCAGCGGATTGATGCCGATGGATTCGCTGGCCGTTTCACTGTCCTTGACCGCGCGCATCGCCGCGCCCCAGGTGCCGCGCGACAGCAGCGCGTAGGCCGCCAGCGCCACGAACACCGCCACGATGGCCAGCATGGCTACGCCGCGGTCCCCGCCGATGCCGGCAACGGACGGCTGCACGATTCCCATCAGCCCGTTCTGGCCTCCGGTGACGTCGCCGCCTTCGATGAGCGCGTGCTCGACGATGAAGCCGAAGGCGATGGTGATCATCGCCAGGTAAGGGCCCTTCACGCGCAGCGCGGGCAGCGCCAGCAGCAGCCCGAACGCGCCGGCCACAAGTGCCGCCGCCGGCCAGGCCAGCCAGAAGCTCCAGCCGGCCTGGCCGGTCAGGATGGCCACGGTATACGCGCCGATGGCGTAGAAGCCCGCATGGCCGAACGACATCTGCCCGGTCAGCCCCAGCAGCACGTTCAGCCCGATGCCGGCCAGCGCCAGCAGCGCCACGTTGCCCAGCACGAACACGTAATAGCCGTTGACGGTGGCCGCCAGGGCCAGGCCGGCCACGGCCAGCAGGGCGTAGAGCGCCAGCGGCAGCCAGCGCGATGCAAGTCGTTTATTCATCAGACCTTCCTGACATCGGCGCGTCCGAACAGTCCATTGGGACGCACGGCCAACATGACGATCACCAGCGTGAAGCTGATGATCTGGGTGTATCCGGAGCCCAGGGCCACGGTGATCAGCGCTTCGACCACACCGAACAGCAGTCCGGCGATCATCACGCCCCAGGCGCTGGTGATGCCGCCCAGAATCGCGACGACAAAGGCTTTCAGGCCGAAGAGCGTGCCCATGTCGGCCTGCACGTTGAACAGCGGCGCGACCAGGGCGCCCGCCACGCCGGCGAACAGCGTGGACACGGCGAAGGCGGCCATGATGGCGCGGCGCACCGGGATGCCCATCAGCCGCGCGGCGCCGGGGTTCTGCACCACCGCGAGCAGCGCCACGCCCCAGCGAGTGCGGCGCGACAAGGTGTGCAGCGCAGCCGCCAGCACCAGGCCGACCAGCGGGATCAGCAGCTGCAGCGGATAGATGCCCAGGCCCAGCCCGCCGATCTCCAGCGGCGCTTGCGCCAGCGGCGACGGCAGGCTGCGCGGCTCTTTGCCGAAGGTGAACATCACGACGTTGTCCAGCACGATGCCGAGCGCCACCGTGGACATCAACCAGGCGTTGGAGCCCCGGCTGGCGAACGGCCGCACGGCCAGCCGTTCGACCGCGAGGCCATACAGCGCACACAGCGCGAAGGCCGCCAGCAAGGCAGGCGCCAGCGGCCAGCCCAGCGTCTGCGCGAACGTATAGGTCAGCACGGCGCCCAGCATCATGGAACTGCCCTGGGCGAAGTTCACCGTGCCCGACACGGCGTAGGTCAGGTAAAAGCCCAGGGCCATCAGTCCGTACATGCTTCCCAGACCCAGGCCGCTGACGATGGCGGACATCAACAACATGCGCGTCTCCCGCGTGAACGTGCCGTTTACTGGGTGCCCTTGACGGGCAGGATGCGGTTGTCGATGAACTGCGTCCACACGTAGTCGTTCTCGCGCAGCGCGTCGTGCGAGGCCGGCGTGAAGGGCTGTTCATAGGTCTTGATCAGGCCGTCGTACTTGCCGATCTTGTAGAAGCCCTGGCGCACCGCATCGCCATCGGTCGAACCGGCTGCTGCGATGGCCAGCGCAGCCAGCTGCATGCCGTCATACGCATTGGCCACACCCACGGCAGGCGTGATGTCCTGCGGGCCCTTGATGTCGGAATACTTGGCCTTCAGCGCCTGCATCACCTTGTCGCCCACTGGCCCTTGCTTGCCGAAGAAACTGTAGGTCTGCACGAAATGCACGTTCTTGGCATTGGGACCGGCCAGCTCGGTGAAGCGGCCGCCCGCGGGGCCCCAGTGCGACACGATCGGCACCTTCCAGCCCATCCGGTCCAGCGATTTCACGACCTGCGCCGACGGGCCGACGTTGCCCACCAGGAACAGCGTGTCCGCGCCCTCGGCCTTCAGGCGGCCCAACTGGGGCACCACGTCCAGATCGTTGGGCTGGAATTTTTCGACGCCCGCGGGCGTGACCTTGGCCGCCGCCAGCGCGGCATTCAAGCCTTTCTCGTTGGATTCGCCCCAGGGGTTGTTCACCAGGATCATGCCCGGCTTGGCGCTCTGGAACGTCTTTTGCGCGTACTGGACCATCGCGCTGTCCACGATCTCGTCCATGGCCGACACGCGGAACACGAAGTTCGGGTTGCCCTTGTTCTGCGTGATCGCTGTGCCGGCGGCCCACGGCCCCATGAAGGGGACCTTCTCCTGGTTCACGATGGGCACGATCGCCATGGAAACCGGCGTGTCCAGGCCGCCGAACAGCACGGCGACCTTTTCCTTGAAGATCAGTTCGCGCGCAGCCGCCATGCCCTTGGCGGGATTGCCTTCGTCGTCGCGCCGCACCAGCACGATCTGGCGGCCGCCCAGGAGGCCGCCCTTCGCATTGATCTCGTCGATGGCGATCGTCATGCCGCGCGTCAGGGCTTCACCTGCGCGCGCCGACTCGCCGGACAGCGCCGTGATCAGGCCGATCTTGATGGGGTCGGCGGCAAGCGCCGGTTGCAGGGCGAGGCCGGCCGTGAAGAGGGCGGCGGCGGTGGCGCGAAGCAGAAAGGAACGGCGGGTCGGGACCATCGGGCACTCCTGGAAAAGTGGAACGGATCTTGCATGGGGTTAAGTGCTGCTTTGCTTCCCTATGCAAGATCCATGCCATCTGGTCCAAGTCGGTCGCCGGGGGCGGCGATCACCCCGCTACGAGGGGGATGCAGCGTCTTTGGGCGTGGTTTGTCCGCATCAGATTCAAATTTTGTGTCCAAAGGCTTACGGATTTTGTTAACAATCATGCATCAGGATTTGCACCAAAATGAATCCAACCTTGCTTTCAAGCACTAATCCGGGGCGCGGCGACGCGTCCGCGTGGACGCCCGCGCCGCTGGCCTGCCATGGCCGCTTCGCCTACCAGCCGATCACCGGGCGAGGGGACTACGCGTGGCCGAACGGGGCGCGGCTGGCCGTGTACCTGGGCTTCAACATCGAGCATTTCGCGTTCGGGGAAGGGCTGGGCGCAGAACTGGGACCGGCCTCGCCGCATCCCGACGTGCTCAACTACGCGTGGCGCGAATACGGCAACCGGGTGGGCGCGTGGCGTTGCCTGGAGCTGTTCGAGGAATTGCGCCTGCCCGCCGGCGTGCTGCTCAACACCGCGCTGTATGAGCATTGCCCCGAACTGATCGACGCCTTCCTGGCGCGCGGCGATGAACTGATCGGGCACGGCTACAGCAATGCGCACCGGCAGGGCGGCCTGCCCGAAGCCGAAGAAGGCGCGCTGCTGGCGCATTGCCGCGACCGCATCCGCCAGCACGCGGGCCACGCGCCGGCGGGCTGGCTGTCGCCGTGGATTTCGGAAAGCCGCGCCACGCCCGACCTGCTGGCCGAAGCGGGCTACCGCTATACGCTGAACTGGTGCCATGACGATCAACCCATGCGCATGCGGACCCGCGCGGGTGACCTGTGGGCGATTCCGTATCCGCAGGAGCTCAACGACATCCCGATGATCATGGGCCGCAAGATGGATGCGCGCGACTTTGCCGATATGATTCTTGACCAGTTCGAGGAAATGCGTACACAGGCCGCACGCCAGCCGCTGGTGATGGGCATCGCGCTGCATCCGTATATCGTCGGGCAGCCGTACCGGCTGCGGCACTTGCGCCGGGCGCTGGCGCCGCTGGCCGCGGCCCGCGACCGGGGCGAGATCTGGTTCACCACGCCCGGCGAAATCTGCCGCCATGTGGACAGCCTGCCGTCCGGCGCGCGCTGAGCTTCCTACGTTCCTATCCCTTCTTCCGTCTGCCCATTCGAGTCCCGCAATGCCTACCCGTCCAACAGCCAAACCCCGCGCCAAGCCCGCCGCCCGCAGCAGGATCGCCGTCGAGCCCGCCGCGACGGATGCCGCCGGCAGTACCGAGGCGGTCCCGGACAGCGACATGGAGCGCCGCATCTGCGAAGCGGTGTATGAAAGCGTGATGAGCCAGCGGCTTACTCCCGGCACCAAACTGCCCGAGGCCGCCATCTGCGAGCTGTTCGGCGTGTCGCGCTCGGTGGCGCGCAAGGCCTTGCAGCGGCTGGCGCACGAACACGTGGTGGACCTGCATCACAACCGTGGCGCGGTGGTCGCCGAACCCACACCCGAAGACACGCGCCAGATCTTCCAGGCGCGCCGCGCGCTGGAGGCGGCGCTGCTGCCCTTGGCCGTGGCCCGCGCCACCAAGGCCGACTACGCGTCGCTGCGCAAGCAGCTGCGCGACGAACACGCCCTGCTGCATCGGGCCGGCCAGCCCGCGTGGGCGCGCCAGGCCAGCGCGTTTCACGTGCGGCTGGGCGAACTGTCCGGCAACGCCATCCTGCACGGGTACCTGGCGGAACTGGTGTCGCGGTGCTCGCTCATCGTGGCGCTGTACGAACCGCCCGGCAACGCCGCCTGCGAACACGGCGAGCACGTGCTGATCGTCGACCTGATGGAACGCGGCGACGTGGCCGAGGCCGTGAAGATCAATGACAACCACCTGGCGGACCTGGAGCGGCGCATCAGCCTGGAGCGCCCGCAGCCCGCCCAAACCCTTGCCCAGATGCTGGGACTGGCCTGACATGGAAATCGATTTCGACGCAATCACCGAATACCAGCGCTACAAGTTGATGGCCAGCCTGATCGTGCCCCGGCCGATCGCGCTGATCACCACCTTGTCCGAGACCGGCGTGGTCAACGCGGCGCCCTTCAGCATGTTCAACATGCTGGGCGAGGACCCGCCCATCGTCATGGTCAGCATCAACCGCCTGGAAGACGGCGGCTTGAAGGACACGGCGCGCAACATTGCCCGCGACAAGGAATTCGTGGTGCACCTGACCGACGAGGCGATGGCCGAGAAGATGCACCGCTGCGGCGACCGCCTGCCGGCGGACGTCAGCGAGCTGGCCCACGCGGGGCTGGACGCCGCGCCCAGCCACCACGTCAAGCCGCCCCGCATCGTGCAGGCGCCCGTGGCCTTCGAATGCACGCTGTACGAAACGATGGAAACCGCCAGCCGGCAGATCTTCATCGGGCAGGTGCGCTGGCTGCACGCGCGTGACGGCCTGATCGACACGGAAACCTGGCGCGTGCGCCTGCAGGACTACTTTCCGGTGGGCCGCTTCGGCGCCAGCTTCTACGTCACCACGCGGGACCGCTACGCGATCGGCGCGGGCGATGCGCCGGCGGGCACGGCAGCCAGCACGGCCATCGACGAGATCTGAGCCGGCCGGCCTTCACCACACGGCGTCGAGCCCGCCCGGCGTGCGCAGATGCCGGGCGAAGCGCTGCGACAGGAAGTCCACGAACGCGACGGTCTTGGCCGGCAGGTTCAGGCGTTCGGGATACAGCGCATGGATGTCGGCGGGCGGCGTGCGCCAATCCGTCAACACCTCGCGCAGCCGGCCGGCGCGCAGGTAGGCGGCGGTCTCCCATTCGGACCGCATCACGATGCCGTGGCCGTCCAGCGCCCATTCCAGCGCGCTCTGGCCGTCATTCGAGCTGACCGGGCCGCGCACCTTCACGGTTTCAGCGCGCTGGCCGGATTCCAGCCGCCACGTACCGTAGGCCACGTCGTTCTCACGCACCACGATGCAGCGATGGCGTTGCAGATCGCCCGGCGTGCGCGGTTCGCCATAAGTATCCAGGTAACGGGGGGAGGCGCAGAGCAGCCGCCGATTGGACGCGATCTTGCGTGCGGTCAGCCGGGCGTCGGGCAGGTCGCCGAAACGCACCGCCACGTCGAAGCCTTCTTCGATCAGGTTCAGCGGCCGGTCCGTCAGCCGCATCAACACCTCCACGTCCGGATACTGGCGCGCGAAGTCCGACACGGCCGGCACGATGTGGGCGCGCCCGAAACCGAACGTGGCGTTCAGCCGCAGCAGGCCCTGGGGTTGGGCGCGGGCGCTTGAGACCGAACGTTCCAGCGTCTCGAGGTCGGCCAGGATGCGGCCGCCCTCGGCCAGATACAGTTCGCCCTCTTGCGTGACGCTGACCCGGCGCGTGGTGCGGTTCAGCAGCCGGACGCCCAGCCGCTGCTCCAGCCGGGCCAGCCGGGCGCTGATGGCGGGCGGGGTCAGCCCCAGTTCGCGCGCGGTGGCCGACAGGTTGCCGTGCTTGACCACCAGCGAAAAGAAGGCGAGATCGGAAAGGGCGTCCATAGGGGCCTCCAGCCGCTACTTATAAATCTAATTTAATAAAGATTTAGTTTTATCAGTAATTATAAGAATTAAACCGGCTTATACACTGGCCTTACCGATATAGAGCCGCAATGACGCGGCCAACCGAGGAGACCAGGAATGAAGATCAAACCCGTGGCCGGCGCCGTGTGCGCGGCCCTTGCCGCCGCATCCTGTTGGACCTTTCCGGCGGTGGCCGCCAATGCGTTTCCCGAACGCGCGGTGACGCTTGTCGTGCCGTTCGCGCCCGGCGGCAGCGTGGATATCGCCGCGCGGCTCATCTCGGACGCCTGGGGCCGTGCTCTCGGCCAGAGCGTGATCGTCGAGAACCGGGCCGGTGCGTCCGGCAACATCGGCATGGCGGCCGTGGCGCGCGCCCAGCCCAACGGCTACACGCTGGCGATCAACACCATGTCGCTGGCCATCAATCCCGCGCTGTTCAAGGACATGCCGTTCGACACGAAGCAGGACCTGCGGTCCGTGGGCACGGTGGGCACGTCCCAGCACGTGCTGACCGTCACCAACGCCTTGCCGGTCGCCAGTGTGAGCGAGCTGCTGGCCTATGTGCGCGCGCGGCCGGCCAATGACCTGAGCTTCGGTTCCGCCGGCACGGGCAGCACGTTCCACATGGCTGCGGAACTGTTCAAGTCCGTATCGAAGACGCAGATCCTGCATGTGCCGTACAAGGGCGGCGGACCGGCCATGGTGGACACCATCAGCGGCCAGGTGCAGATGAGCTTTCCGGTGCTGTCCGCGGCCAAGCCGCAGGTCGACGGCAAAAAGCTCCGCGCGCTTGGCGTGACCGGCACCACGCGGTCGCCGCTGTTGCCCGACGTGCCCACTATCGCGGAATCCGGCTTGCCAGGCTACGAGTTCAATACCTGGTTCGTCGTCAGTGCGCCGGCGGGCACGCCGCAGCCGGTGATCGATACCCTGAACGCCAAACTGGCCGAAGCGTTGCAGTCACCCGCGCTGAAAGAACGCATGCAAAAGGAGGGGTTCGATCCCCTGATCTCCACGCCGGCCAAGACCGACGACATGGTGGCCGCCGAGATGACGCGCTGGGCGGACATCGTGAAGGACGCCGGCATCCAGGCCAACTAGACCGCAAGATGCGCCCGCGCTCCGCCGCGGGCGCCGCAATCAAGGACGAAAGACATGCCCGGCATGACGCTGTACGACAAACTGGTGGCCAGCCATGAAGTGGCCCGCATCGACGACGAGCACATCCTGCTGTACGTCGACCTGCACATCATGAACGAATACACCAGCCCGCAAGCCTTCAGCGGCCTGGCCGCACGCGGCCGGGACGTGCTGCGTCCCGGCCAGCAGATGGCGGTGGTGGACCACATCATCCCCACGCACCCGGTGCCGGCGGCGTTGCGCGTGATCCCCGACGACGCCTCGTCGCGCCAGGCGCTGAACCTGAAGCGCAATTGCGACGCACAGCACATCGCGCTCTTCGACACCACCGACCCGCTGCAGGGCATCGAACACGTGATTGCGCCCGAGCACGGCATGATCCTGCCCGGCATGGTGGTGCTCTGCGGCGACAGCCACACCACCACCTATGGCGCCTTGGGCGCCTTGGGCTTTGGCATTGGCACGTCGGAAGTCGAGCACATCCTGGCCACGCAGACGCTGGTCTACCGCGTCGCGCGCAACATGCGCATCCGTGTCGACGGTGTACTGGGCGCGGGCGTTTCGGCCAAGGACCTGGTCATTTACGTGGTCCACCGCATCGGCGCTCAAGGCGCGTGCAGCCACGCGGTGGAGTTCTGCGGCACGGCGATCGACGCTTTGACGGCCGAGGCCCGCATGACTTTGTGCAACATGACGGTAGAGGCCGGCGCGCGCGCCGCGCTGATCGCCCCGGACGCCGTGACCGACGCGTACGTCACCGCCCACGCGCCGCAACTGCGCGGCGAAACGCTAGCCGCCGCGCGCGCCTATTGGTCCACGCTGCGCAGCGACTACGACGCCGCCTTCCACGTGGAGCACGCGTTTGACGCTGCCGACATCGCGCCGTTCGTCACCTGGGGCACCAGCCCCGACCAGGCCATGCCGGTGACCGGCCGCGTGCCGGATCCGCAGGCCGAGCCCGACACGCTGGCCCGGCTGGCGCTGGAAAAGGCCATGGACTACATCGGCCTGGCGCCGGGCATGCCGATTGCCGGCGTGCCGATCGACCGCGTGTTCATCGGCTCGTGCACCAACGGCCGCATCGAAGACCTCCGCGTGGTCGCCGCGATGGTGCGTGGCCGGAAGGTCGCCGCCGGCGTGCGCGCGATGGTCGTGCCGGGTTCGGGCGCCGTGCGCGCGCAGGCGGAAGCCGAAGGACTGGCCGCGCAGTTGATCGACGCCGGTTTCGAATGGCGCCAGCCGGGCTGTTCGATGTGCCTGGCCATGAACGACGACGTGCTGCGCCCCGGCGAGCGCTGCGCCTCCACCACCAACCGGAATTTCGAAGGGCGCCAGGGGCGGGCAGGGCGCACGCACCTGATGAGTCCGGCCATGGCGGCGGCAGCCGCGCTGGCCGGCCGTATTGTTGACGCCCGCGACTGGGAGCAAGCCAAATGAATCCGTTGATCGAAGGCATCGCCGCGCCGTTGCCGTTCTCCAATCTGGATACCGACCAGATCATGCCCAAGCAGTTCCTGCGCATCATCGACAAGGCGGGGCTGGACCGCGGCCTGTTGTATGACCTGCGCTTTGACGAGCATGGCGCGCCCCGTCCCGGCTTCGTGCTGAACCAGCAGGCCTACACGGGCGCGTCCGTGTTGGTGGCCGGCCCGAACTTCGGTTGCGGGTCCAGCCGTGAACATGCGGTGTGGGGCCTGCAGCAGTTCGGCATCCGCGCCGTGATCGCACCGAGCTTTGGCGAGATCTTCTACTTCAATGCCGTCAACAACGGCCTGCTGCTGGTCAGCCTGCCGCCGGCCGAGGTCGACGCCTTGCTCGCACGGGTGTCCAATACGGATCTGGCCGGCGGCAACCGCGTGGCTGTCGATGTGATGGCAGGCCAGGTCCGCGCCGCCGACGGCTGGACGGCGAACTTCACCTTGCCCGAACGGCATCGCCGCATGTTCGCGCAAGGCCAGGACATGGTGGGTGCGTCGCTGGCCCAGTTGCCCGAGGTGGAACGCTTCGAAGCCGCCCACTGGGCGCGCCATCCCTGGATGAAGGACGTGGCGCGCACGGTGCGCGACCGCCTGGACGCCGGGCACGAGTAAACGCAACAGGAGGCAGTACCCATGACCGCATTCTTCGACTTGCCCGTGCGCCGCATCCAGGGTGATGGCATTGAAATCGCCGCGCGCATCGACGGGTCGGGGCCGCCGCTGCTGTTGCTGCACGGCCATCCGCAGACGCATGCCATCTGGCACCGCGTATGGCCCGAACTGACGCGGCACCGCAGGTGCGTGGCCGCGGACCTGCGCGGCTACGGCGATAGCGGCAAGCCCGCAGCCACGGCGGACCACTCCGCCCATTCCAAGCGCCAGATGGCGGCCGACATGATCGCGGTGATGCGCGCGCTGGGCCATGAGCGTTTCGAGGTGCTGGCGCACGACCGTGGCGCCCGCGTGGCGCACCGGCTGGCGCTGGACCATGCCGACGCCGTGTCCCGCATGATGCTGCTGGACATCGCGCCCACGCTGGACATGTACGAGGGCACGACGCGGGCGTTCGCCCAGGCGTACTACCACTGGTTCTGGCTGATCCAGCCCGCGCCCGGCCCCGAAACCATGATCGAGCACGACCCCGTGTTCTACCTGCGCTCGGTGATGGGCGGCCGGCCGGGCGGGCTGGTGCATTTTTCCGACGAAGCCATGGCGGAATATGAACGCGCGGCCCGGCAGCCGGGCTGGGCCACCGGCATCTGCGAGGACTACCGCGCCTCGGCCACGCTGGACCTGGATCACGATCGCGCCGGCCGCGCCGCTGGCGAGCGCCTGCGCATGCCGGTGCGGGCGTTGTGGGGAGAGCGCGGCGCGGTGGGCAAGAATTTCGACGTGCTGGCGCTGTGGCGCGCCGTGGCCGACGAAGTCTCGGGCGCGCCGTTGCCCGGGGCGCACTACCTGGCCGAAGAGACCCCCGACGCGCTGCTGGCCGAGGCCGGCGTGTTCTTCGGATGGCGGTAGCGGGCGGCTGTCAATCAAGCCACGGCGGGCGATAGGGCTATCCAAAAGGGGACACACCCCTGGTGTTAACCTTCGCCCCATGAATCGTTACTTCGCCGATCTTTCCGAATTGCCCGAGCCTGAAGACGCCCAACGCGTCTTCAAGGCGACCGACTCCCCCTGCGTGGCCGTGTGCTCGACCCTGTTCGACGATATCTGCCGCGGTTGCGGCCGTACTGCCATGGAAGTCGCCAATTGGGTGTTCATGACGGAAGAGGAAAAGCGCGAAGTCTGGATCCGCATCAAGGCGCAAGGGTATCCCCGGCGCAACAACTGAGCGCGGGCGGCGGCCTGGATTTTCCGGCCGTCTTGGGCATGTCATATCGCGCGGGCTAAATCGCGTTATCGCCCACTTCCGGCCCTATCATGCGCATCGTCCTGGTTACGGATGCCTGGCATCCGCAAGTCAACGGCGTCGTCCGCACCTGGACGACCATGCAGCAGATCCTGAGTGAATGGGGCCACGAGCTGATCGTGGTGAACCCGCAGGGCAGCCGGACCGTTCCGGCCCCGTCCGAGCCGGACCTGCGGCTATGCCTGCAGCCGGGGCGCCAGTTGCGGCGCATCCTGGGCGACACCATTCCTGACGCGCTGCACATCGCCACCGAAGGCCCGCTGGGCCTGGCCGCGCGCCGGATGGCACTGGCCCGGGGCTGGCAATTCACCACCTCGTTCCACACGATGTTCCCCGACTACCTGCAAGCGCGCATGGGCATCCCCGCGGCCTTGCCGTGGCGCTATCTGCGGTGGTTCCACCGGCCCTCGCAATGCGTGCTGGTGCCGACCCCCACGGTCCGCGACATCCTGGTGCAGCGCGGGCTGGCGAACCTGCGGGTCTGGTCGCGCGGCGTGGACCCGCGCAAATTCCAGCCGGCCGACAGCGCGGCGTTCGCGCACCTGCCGCGGCCGGTCTACCTGAGCGTGGGCCGCGTCGCGCGGGAAAAGAACCTGGATGCCTTCCTCTCGCTTGAGCTTGCGGGCAGCAAGGTGGTGGTGGGCGCAGGCCCGGACGAGGCGCGGCTGAAAAAGAAATTCCCCGGCGCGGTGTTCCTGGGCATGCAGCAGGACGATGCGCTGCCAGGGTTCTACGCTGCCGCCGACGTCTTCGTGTTCCCCAGCCTGACCGACACGTTCGGCCTCGTGATGCTGGAGGCGATGGCCTGCGGCACCCCCGTGGCGGCGTTCCGCAGCGAGGCGCCGCTGGCGGTCGTAACCCAGGGCGTCACCGGCTGCCTGGACGATGACCTGGCCCACGCCTGCCGCGCCGCACTGCCGCTGGACCGCCACGCGGTGCGGGCGCACGCGTTGACCCGCAGCTGGGATTCGGTGGCGTCGGACCTGCTGGATTCCCTCGTGCCGCTCGTGGCGGGCGCGCCGTCGCGGCCGTCGCTGGCCCGCGCCGGGTGAGGCTTGGGGGAATTTTTGGGGGACGGGTTTCCGCACCGCACCCCAAACCGGTACAATCCTTCGCAATCCTGAGGAGCGTTGCGACGACCCTGCGGTTCCCGCCGTGCTGTGATCTAAAACAGCCATGCCACGCGGAACCCGGCTCGCCAGGCTCAGGAATCCTTGTTCAAGCGCCGCGCCCTGCGCGTC
Source organism: Achromobacter sp. 18P8.1.1 (assembly GCF_057799415.1). Taxonomy (NCBI): domain Bacteria; kingdom Pseudomonadati; phylum Pseudomonadota; class Betaproteobacteria; order Burkholderiales; family Alcaligenaceae; genus Achromobacter; species Achromobacter sp. 18P8.1.1. The sequence continues at coordinate 87,733 of NZ_JBYOKH010000015.1, forward strand.
GCTACAGCAACGGCGCTCACCTTTGTCGCATATGGCGGGAAAGGCGAGCACTCGACTGTCGTGGTGTATTCGCGTTGTCCGGCCATATCGTGCGCCGTTCGATATTCACGTGGAGCCTACACACACCATGAACGCTGTGACTGATAAATCCTTCTCCGATTACCTGGTTGCCGACCTGTCGCTGGCAGGCTGGGGCCGTCGCGAACTGGCCATCGCCGAAACCGAAATGCCTGGCCTGATGGCCATCCGCGAGGAATTCGCCGCTGCGCAGCCGCTCAAGGGCGCGCGTATCGCCGGCAGCCTGCACATGACCATCCAGACCGGCGTGCTGATCGAAACGCTGGTTGCCCTGGGTGCCGAAGTGCGCTGGGCCTCGTGCAACATCTTCTCCACACAAGACCACGCCGCCGCCGCGATCGCCGCGTCCGGCACGCCGGTCTTCGCCGTCAAGGGCGAAACGCTGGAAGAGTACTGGCAGTACACCCACAAGATCTTCGAATGGCCCAACGGCCAGAACGCCAACATGATCCTCGACGACGGCGGCGACGCCACGTTGATGCTGCACTTGGGCACCAAGGCCGAGAAGGATCTCTCGGTGCTGGCCAACCCGGGCAGCGACGAAGAGCGCATCCTGTTCGCCGCCATCAAGGAAACGCTCAAGCGTGATCCCAAGTGGTATTCGACCCGCCTCGCGCTGATCAAAGGCGTGACGGAAGAAACCACGACCGGCGTGCACCGCCTGTACCAGATGTCGCAAAAGGGCGAGCTGGCCTTTGCCGCCATCAACGTCAACGACTCGGTCACCAAGTCCAAGTTCGACAACCTGTACGGCTGCCGCGAATCGCTGGTGGATGGCATCAAGCGCGCCACCGACGTCATGGTCGCCGGCAAGATCGCCGTCGTGGCCGGCTACGGCGACGTGGGCAAGGGCTGCGCCCAGGCGCTGGTCGCGCTGCGCGCGCAAGTCTGGGTCACCGAAGTCGACCCGATCTGCGCTTTGCAGGCCGCGATGGAAGGCTTCAAGGTCGTGACGATGGAAGAAGCCGCCGCCCACGGCGACATCTTCGTTACCGCCACCGGCAACTACCACGTCATCACGCGTGAGCACATGAACGCCATGAAGGACCAGGCGATCGTCTGCAACATCGGCCACTTCGACAACGAAATCGACGTCGCCGGCCTGGCCGACTGCCAGTGGGAAGAGATCAAGCCGCAAGTCGACCACGTGATCTTCCCGGACGGCAAGCGCATCATCCTGCTGGCCCAAGGCCGCCTGGTGAACCTGGGTTGCGCCACCGGCCACCCATCGTTCGTGATGTCGTCGTCGTTCGCTAACCAGACCATCGCCCAGATCGAGCTGTTCACGCGCAACGAAGCGTACAAGTCCGGCGAAGTCTACGTGCTGCCCAAGCACCTGGACGAGAAGGTCGCCCGCCTGCACCTGAAGAAGCTGGGTGTGAAGCTGACGACGCTGCGCCAGGATCAGGCCGACTACATCAACGTGCCGGTGGAAGGCCCCTTCAAGCCCAACCACTACCGCTATTGATGCATGTAGCAAAATAGGAAGGTGCCGCGCCATGTTGGCGCGGGCTTTCCGAACCGCGGAGCTCCCCCGGGCTCGCCTGGCGATCAAGGGGCCGCGGAGCGTTAATACAGGAGAACGAACATGGTGACTTTGATACTCGTCTGGATCCTGAATGCAGTGGCCCTGCTGGCCGTTGCCTACCTGTTGCCCGGCATCGCCGTGGCCAGCTTCGGATCTGCGCTGATCGCCGCGCTGGTGCTGGGCCTGGTGAATATGCTGGTCAAACCGGTGCTTGTGCTGCTGACGCTGCCCATCACGATCGTCACCCTCGGGCTCTTTCTCATCGTCATCAACGCCTTGTTGTTCTGGTTCGTCGGCTCCGTGCTGAAGGGCTTCCAGGTCAACGGGTTCTGGTGGGCCGTGGGCGGTGCGATTCTGTACAGCATCATCTCTGGTCTGCTTACCAAACTGATCCCCTAATGTCCGACTCGACTTCTCCCGCCTTCAGTCTGGAATTCTTTCCCCCGCGCGATTTGGCCGGTCAGGAACGGCTGGTCCGCGCGGCCAAGCAGATGCTGGCGATCCAGCCCAAGTACGTCAGCGTGACCTTCGGCGCGGGCGGTTCCACGCGCGCCGGCACGGCAGACGCCGTGCGCACGCTGCGCAACCTGGGTTGCGATGCCGCGCCCCACTTGTCGTGCGTGGGCGCCACGCGCCAGGATCTGCGGGACATCCTCCAGGCCTACAAGCATGAAGGCGTGCGGCGCGTGGTCGCCCTGCGCGGCGACCTGCCTTCGGGCATGGGCGGCGATGCGGGCGAATTGCGCTACGCCAACGAACTGGTCTCGTTCATCCGTGAAGAGACCGGCGACTGGTTCCACATCGAAGTGGCGGCCTATCCGGAAATGCATCCGCAGGCGTCCAATCCGTCGGCCGACCTGGACCATTTCGTGGCCAAGGTGAAGGCTGGCGCCGACGCGGCCATCACGCAGTACTTCTTCAACGCCGATGCCTACTTCGACTTCGTCGACCGGGCTCAGGCCAAGGGCGTGCGAGTACCGATCGTGCCGGGCATCATGCCCATCACGAACCACACGCAGTTGCTGCGCTTTTCCGAAATGTGCGGCGCGGAAGTGCCGCGCTGGATCCGCCTGCGCCTGGCGGAGTTCGGCGACGACAAGGCTTCCATCCGCGCCTTCGGCGTGGACGTCGTCACCGAGCTGTGCCAGACCCTGCTGGACAACGGTGCGCCGGGCCTGCACTTCTACACCTTGAACCACGCGGAAGCCCCGCTGGCGGTGTGGAAGGAGCTGTCGCTGTAGTCCTTGCGTCGCGTACGCAATGGGAAAGGCCGGCAGAAATGCCGGCCTTTTTTTTATGCCTGAATCGGGCGGGGGCCCAGGTTCAATCCGCGTACACGCCCACCTTCCTGATGATGCCGCCCCACTTGTCGACTTCGGATTGCAGCCAGGTCTGCAGGCCTTCCGGCGTCTGCTTGGATTCGGGCACGATCTCGGCGCCCAGCTCGGCCATCTTCTGCGAGAAGGCCGGATCCTTGAGCGCCGTGCGCAGTGCCGCGTTGAACTTCGCGATGGCCTCGGGCGGCGTGCCCTTGGGCGCATAGACGCCGTGCCACACCTTGACCTCGAAGCCCTTCAAGCCGCCTTCCTGCAGGGTCGGCGAATCCGGCAGCGCCTTGATGCGGTCCAGCGTCGTGACGCCATACAGCTTCACGCGTTCCGCCTTGATCTGCGGGATGGTCTGCGTGGTCTGGTCACACAGCACGTCGACCTGGCCGCCCAGCAGTGCCGTCATCGCCGGGGCCGTACCGGCGTAGGGCACGGTCGTGAACTGCACGCCTAGCGACTCTTGCAGCAACATGCCGCACAGCTGCGACACGGCGCCCAGTCCGGCGTTGGCCAGGTTGACCTTATTGCCGTTCTCTTTGGCGTACTTGATGAAGCCCGCCATGCCGTCGGCGGGCAGGTCCTTGCGGCCCAGCAGCGTCATGGGCACGTCCGCCACCTGGCCGACATACGCAAAGTCCGTCAGCGGATTGAACGACAGCTTGCGGTACAGCGCCGGCGCCGTGGCCATGCCGTTGTGGTGGATCAGGAAGGTATAGCCGTCAGGCGCCGCGCGCGCGACGTGCTGGGATGCCAACGTGCCGCCCGCGCCCGTGCGGTTTTCAATGATGATGCTTTGGCCCAGCGTCTTGGCCATGGAGGCGCCCAGGCTGCGCGCGACCACGTCCGTCGGGCCGCCCGCCGCGAACGGCACGACAAGCGAAATGGGATGGTTCGGATACGCGCCTTGCGCGCTGGCGGAACCCCAGGCAAGGCAGGACAGGGCCAGCATGGGCCAGGCGGCACGCGTCGCCGCGTGCGCGAAAATTGGGGGCATGTCTCGCTCCTTGTGGTTTTCTCGGACCCGCGAACGCATCGCGGACCACAGCCAGTGTGGCGTGTCATGCCAAGGATGAGAATTTGCCGTTTCACAAGCGGGGCTTCGGCAGCGGGAAAGGCGGGTTTACGCGATACCCCGCGCATCCAGCCCGCTATACGGCAATGCGGCGGCCTTCATGCGATCATGGAAATAACGATGGAAAATTTCCCAATCGTCATATTGGCTCGATTCCACTTGATAGGCGCATAGCCTGCCGATAAGGCCACATATCCAGTCTGCGCATTGAAGTGTCTGGAATAGGTGGCTTTCACCTTGAAGCGGCGGTTCGACCAGTGCTCTGCACCGGTCTGTTTCGGCGGCGAACATTGCGAGCGTGCAGGCCTCCACATTCGTTTCTCGCCAGACGCTGCCGGCTTGCTGTTCATCGAGCAACACCATGAACGTGGCGTCTCGCGCAGCACAAAACTGGTCTGCCTGACGGACGAGTTGCAGCAGATGATGCCTGAAGACCTTTGCGGGCTCGTGGGCTGCGGTGTCGGTCGTTTTGTGCTCGCCGCCATAGATCACATGGCCGCCGAACTGCCTTAGCTGATTGAGCAAACGTGCGGTGCCAGTCCTCAGCTGTCGATACTTCTCCACATTCTTGACAGTGTAGAGTTGCGCTCCTTTTTTCGGAAAATGAGGAGGTTTGCGCCAGCGCGCGGAAATGTCACCATTGCCCTTCCCATGCGGGCGCATTCTGTCGAGCAAAGACACGAAAGCCCGCGACAATTGCTTGCGCGGGCCTCGGAAGGTGGGCACATGACGAGCATATGCGTTGAGAAGACTTTAGGTGAATCCGAGGCTTCGGTGCAAGCGGTAAGGTCGCAGAATTGCCCACGCAGCAGTCAACATCGTCGTTATCAGACCGAATCCGAACCCAGCGTATCCGGCAGTAGCCGAAAGCGGTCGACGTCGGTCCTGCCTTAATTCGCCTGATCCTTGCCCGGATCCTCAGCCAGCACTTGCGGGGTCGGGTAGCTGGGCTGCGGGGCGTTCACGGGGTCGATGCGCAGCGGCTGGTGGACGCGGCTGGGCGGCACGAGCGAACCGGGGTCATCCGGGTTGGTCCACAGCGGGTCCGGGATTTCGGCGAAGACCTGGCGCAGGCGTTCGCCCCAGGTGCCGCGGATCATGCGGAAGTACTCGTTGTGCTCGTCGATGCTGGCGAAGTGCGTGACGCGCAGCGCGTTCGTGTCGTAGACCAGCAGGTCCAGCGGCAGGCCCACCGAAATATTCGAGCGCAGCGTGGAGTCCATTGAGATCAGCGCGCACTTGGCGGCTTCGTCCAGCGAGGTGTCCGGACGCAGCACGCGGTCCAGGATGGGCTTGCCGTACTTGGCTTCGCCGATCTGGAAGTACGGGCATTCCTGGCCGGCTTCGATGAAGTTGCCGGCCGAATACACCTGGAACAGCCGGCAGCGCTCGGTGCCTATCTGTCCCCCGAAAATCATGCTGACGTTGAAGTCCACGCCTTGCTCGTGCAGGGCGGGGGCTTCGCGTTGATAGACCTCGCGCACGGCGGCGCCGACGCAGCGGGTGGCCTCGAACAGGTCGGCCGCATTCCAGATGGTGTCGCCGCCTTCGTCGTGCTGGCGGGTCAGCACATGCAGCACGGCCTGGCTGACCGCCAGGTTGCCCGAGGTCATCAGGACCATGACGCGCTCGCCCGGGCGCTCGAAGACGGTCATCTTGCGAAAGACGCTGATCTGGTCGACGCCCGCGTTGGTGCGGGAATCAGACAGGAAAACCAAGCCGGCATCGAGGCGGGCTGCTACGCAGTAAGTCATGATCGAAAATTTGAAAAAACCACGCCGCATTGTATTGCGGCGCGGGTGCGGCGGTTATTGCTGCCCGGAGGTCTGGACCTGCACGCTGATCTCCATGGATTCCTCGCCGCCGCCGCTGCGCACGCCGCGCACCGGCGAGGCCGAGTCATAGTCGCGCGCCACGGCCAGCCGGCAATGGCTGTCCGAGGCGAACTGGCGGTTGGTGATGTCGACGCTGGTCCAGCCGATGTCGGCCAGCCAGACATCGGCCCAGGCGTGGCTTGCCGAGTGTTCGGTCGTGGTGTGCACGTAGCCGCTGACGTAGCGGGCGGGCACGCCCAGGCCGCGCACGCAGGCCAGGAACAGGTGGGCGTGGTCCTGGCAGACGCCATGGCCCATGGTCAGCACCTGGCTCGCCGCCGTGGTCACATCGGTCGTGCCCGGTTCGTAGGCCACGCGGTCACTGATGGCGTTGGCGAGCGCCAGGATGTCGTCCGGCGTCGTCAGCCCGCCGGGCAAGACCTCGCGTACGAAGGCCATGATCGTGTCGTCGGCCTGCGTCAGCGGCGTCTGCACACAATAGGCATGCACGGGCAGGCGGCTGTCCTCGCCGCCCAGCAAGCCGCGCGCAAGCGGCGCGACCTGCACCTGCCCGACCACGCGCAGCTCGATGTCGGTATGCGGGTGGTTCAGCGTCAGCGTGTGCGTGATGTTGCCGTAGGCGTCCACCTGCTTTTCCAGCGCGCCGGGCGCTTCGATGTGCCAGCGCAGCACGCGCTGGTGCTCGTCGTCGCGCGGCGTCAGCCGCAGCGTCTGAATGCTGTAGGTGACTGGCGCGGTGTAGCGGTAATGGGTGACGTGGGTGATGAACTGTTTCATTGCTGTCTCCGTGTTATGCCGACAGCGGGACCAGGAAGTCCTGGCTGATCCGGTTGCCCAGGTCGTTGATGCGGTCCAGGAAGTGGTCCAGATACTGGTGCAGCCCGCTGTCGAGGATGTCCTCGACGCGGCCGTATTGCAGTTCGGCGCACAGCATGCCGGCGCGGCGTTGCGTTTCGGTCGAGCGCTGGTTGGAGACGCGCGCCAGATCGTCGGCCACCGCCCGCATCGACGCCAGCAGCGAACGCGGCATGTCGCCGTGCAGGATCAGCAGTTCGGCCACGCGGTCCGGCGTGATCACGTCGCGGTACACCTTGCGGTAGATCTCCAGCCCGGACACCGAACTCAGCAGGGCGGACCAGCGGTAGAACTCGCTTTGCAGCGCGGCGGTGCCGCTCGGTTCGGGGCGCGCCTCTTGCGTGCCGCTCTGCGACGCGCTCTGCGACCCGTTGCCGCCCCGTTCATGGAACTTCACGTCCAGCATGCGGGCGGTGTTGTCGGCGCGTTCCAGGTGCATGCCGATGCGCAGGAAGTACAGCGCTTCGTCCTCCAGCATGGTGCCGATGGTGACGCCGCGCGCCAGGTGCGAACGGAACTTCACCCATTCGAAGAATTCGCCCGGGTTGCGCTCCAGCAGGCCGGTGTGCAGGTGCTTGAGCAGTTCAAGCCAGGTGGTGTTGTAGGTCTCCCAGACTTCGGTCGTCAGGCTGCCGCGCACCGCGCGCGCATTCTCGCGGGCGGCACGCATGCACGAATAGATGGACGAGGGGTTTTCGGGGTCGCGCACCATGTACTGCAGCACGTCGTGCGGCGAGATGGCCGCGTACTTGCTCTGGTACAGGCCCTGCAGTTCAGAGATGCGCAGCACGCCCAGCCACGAGCCCTCGCGCGTCTGCGTGTCTTGCGGCAGCAGTGACATCTGCAGGTTCACGTCCAGCATGCGCGCGGTGTTCTCGGCGCGTTCGGTGTAGCGGCACATCCAGAACAGGTTGTCGGCGGTTCGGCTCAGCATGTTCAGTCCTCCAGAACCCAGGTGTCTTTGGTGCCGCCGCCCTGGCTGCTGTTGACCACTAGTGAGCCCTCGGTCAGCGCCACGCGGCACAGGCCGCCGGGCACGGTGCGGATGTCCTTGCCGCACAGCACGTAGGGACGCAGGTCCACGTGCCGCGGCGCAACGCCCGATTCCACATAGGTGGGGATGGTGGACAGCGCCAGCGTCGGCTGCGCGATGTAGTTGGCGGGGTTGGCGCGCACGCGGTCCTTGAACGCATCGACTTCGGCGCGCGTGGAGGAGGGGCCGACCAGCATGCCGTAGCCGCCTGCGCCGTGCACTTCCTTGACCACCAGGTCGTGCATGTTCGCCAGCACGTGGGACAGTTCGTCGGGCCGCCCGCAACGCCAGGTCGGCACGTTCGACAGGATGGGCTCTTCGCTGAGATAGAACCGGATCATGTCCGGCACGTAAAGGTAGGTGGACTTGTCGTCCGCGATGCCGGTGCCGATGGCGTTGGCAAGCGTCACGCGACCGGCGCGGTACACCGACAAGAGACCCGGCACGCCAAGCGCCGAATCGGCGCGGAACGACAGGGGATCGAGGAAGTCGTCGTCCAGCCGGCGGTAGATCACGTCCACTTTGCGCGGGCCTTGCGTGGTGCGCATGTAGACGGTGTTTTGCTCCACGAAGAGATCCTGGCCTTCGACCAGTTCCACGCCCATCTGCTGGGCCAGGAAGGCATGCTCGAAGTAGGCCGAGTTGTACATGCCGGGCGTCAGCACCACCACGGTGGGGTCGTCGCCGCCGTGCGGGGCGACCTCGCGCAGGTTGTCCAGCAGCAGGTCGGGATAGTGCGCCACCGGTTCGACCTTGATGCGGCTGAACGCGTCCGGCATCAAGCGCATCGACATCTTGCGGTTCTCAAGCATGTAGGACACGCCGGAGGGTACCCGCAGATTGTCTTCCAGCACGTAGAACTCGCCCGCGCCCGCGCGCACGATGTCCACGCCGGCGATGTGGCAGTAGATGTCTTCCGCCACGTCCACGTCCTGCATTTCGGGGCGGTACTGGGCATTCAGGAACACCTGTTCGGCCGGCACGATGCCCGCGCGCACGATGTCGTGGCCATGGTAGATGTCATGGATGAACATGTTCAGCGCGCGCACGCGCTGCTTCAAGCCGGCTTCCAGGTGGCGCCATTCGTCGGCGGGGATGATCCGGGGGATCAGGTCGAATGGGATCAGGCGTTCGGTGCCGGCGGCGTCGCCGGCGACCGAAAAAGTGATGCCGACGCGGCGGAAACTCAGGTCGGCTTCGAGCCGTCGCACGGCCATGGCTTCGGCCGATTGCTCTTGGTGCCAGCGCTCGAAGGCCTGGTATTGGGAGCGTATGCCGCCGGCGCTGTCGCGCATTTCGTCAAAAGCGGCTGGACGGGATGATCTGTCCTTCATGGCTCCTCCGATGCTGGGTGCTGCGGCCAGCCGGCAGGCGGCGGCCTTGCACACGGTCATTACCCGGCCGATACGTGGCCAGTCCCAAAGAATAAGCAACCCGCATGCCAGCTTTTCGGGCAAGCCGGGGCCTTGGGCACAATATCCTCCCAAGGGCGCCGAAACGCCATCCCCCGCCGCGCGTAGGGCACCAGCGGTACTGTATGCACCGTATTGGTGCATTCCGCCGGGCCTATCTGGTGCGTCAGTTCATCCGGTACGTGTGTAGCGTGGTGCCGTTCGTGGCGCCTTGTTCCAGCGGCGCATGCGGCACCCAGCCGTCCTGCGTCAGCACGGCGTCCAGCGGGTAGTCGTGCGCGGCCGGGACATAGTCGGCGTCCAGTTCGCCGCAGCTCCAGGCGATGCCGATCGTGACGAACGGGTGGCCGCGTTCGCGCAGCGCTGCCAGGGTGCGGTCGTAATAGCCCCCGCCGTAACCCAGGCGGTCACCCTGATCCGTGTAACCGAGCGTCGGCACCAGAACCACGTCGGGCAGGACTTCGGCGCCAGCCACAGGTTCCTGGATGCCGTAGGGGCCGGCGCGCAGTTCCGCATCAGGGGTCCAGGGCAGGAAGGCGAGGGGGGCGTTGCGTTCGCGCACCACGGGCAACGCCACCGCGACGCCGTTTTCCACCCATTGAGACAGCAGGGGGCGCAGGTCGGGCTCGTCCGCCATGGGCCAGAAAGCAGCCACGGTGGCAGGCGCCGGACGGCCGGCTCGGGCCGCTTCGTCGCGCGCCACATTCAGCCAGGTGAACAGACGCGCACGCATCAGCAAACCGCCACGGCTGCGCTGGTCTTCGGGCATTTCGGCACGCAGTTTCCGCAATCGCGTGCGGTGCTGGACTGCGGTATCCTCTGGAGTATTTTGCGTAGTCATGCAGTGGCTGTGATGGGGGTGGACAATGAAGGCGAACATGCTGGAATCGGGCATGCAGGAATCTGAAACGCCAGTCGGCATGCCGGCGTGCAGGGCCGGTGTATGACGGCAAATGAGGGACGCGGCATGACACAGATTCTGCAAGTCCGACGGTATCAGAAAACCGGCCGGAAATCCCCGGGCGGCGCCGTCGCTTCGGACCCCCGTGCGGGGCTGCGCCGCTGGCTGCCGCTGCTGGCCCTGTTCACCGCCGCCTGTGCGCCGGTTGACGCGCAACAGCGCAGCGCCGCCGTCAATCCCCAGCCGCAACCCGCCGTCCAGGCGACGCAACCCATCATCTCGGTGCCGCCCGCCGTGTTGGCCGGCCTGCCGCCCACCGCCGACACACCCGCTCTCGCCGCCGTCGTGGCCGCGCGCGAAGCCATGAACCGCAAGCAGTGGTCCGTGCTGGGCGCGCTGGTACCGCAGGCCAAGCCTGACACGCTGGGCATGTACCCCGAATACTGGTTGCTGCGCTATCAGCTCTGGACCCCGCCCGCCACGGGCCGGCCCACGGCCGAGCTGCAGCGCTTCATCAGCAGCAACGGCGACGCCTACCTGGCCGACCGCCTGCGCGGCGACTGGCTGCTGGCGGCCGCGCGCAGCGGCGATTTCGAGACCGTGCGCAAGCTGGCGCCCGTGAAGAACAGCAACGCGCAGATTGAATGCGCCATCCTGGACGCCAAGCACATGACCGGCCAGCGCGCCACGGCGGCGCAAGCCACGGCGGTGTTCGCGCCGGGCGGCGCCTGCTGGGCGCTGTATGACCAGTTGGTGGCCGACAGCATCCTGGGCTGGGAACAGCTGGAGCCGCAACTGCGCGACGCCATCGAGGCCGACAAGACGGCCGACGCGCGCAAGCTCGTGCAATACATGTTCGAGGCGCGCGACATCAAAACCTACGACCTTCTGATGAAGGATCCGATGAAGTGGCTGACGCGGCAAGACCGCATGCCGGTGGGTCGCAACGAAAAAGAGCTGGTGACCATCGCGCTGGCTCGCCTGGCGCGTTCGGACGTCAGTGTGGCCGATTCCTATCTGCGCCGCGAATGGGCCAAGTCCATGTCCAAGCCGAACCTGGCCTGGGTGCGCGGGCAGTACGCGCTGATGGCCGCCTTGAAGCTGGATAGCCGCGCCGACGACTGGTATCACGAAGCCGGCCATATCCGCATGACGGACTACAACGCCGGCTGGAAGGTGCGCGCCGCGCTGCGCCAACCGAAGATCGACTGGAAGTGGGTCATTGAATCCATCGACGAGATGCCCGCGTCGCAGCGCGATGACCCCTCCTGGGTGTACTGGAAGGCGCGCGGCCTGGCCGCGACCGGCCGCAAGGACCAGGCCAACACCCTGTACGCCAGCATCGCCGACCGCTTCGATTTCTACGGCCAGTTGTCCGCCGAGGAACTGGGCCGCCGCATCAATGTGCCGCCGCGCCCCGCACCCGTCAGCGACCGCGAAATCGCCGAGGCTCGCGCCAATCCCGGCCTGCAGCGTGCCGTGCAGCTGTTCCGCCTGGGCTGGCGCGGCGAAGCCGTGCCCGAATGGAACTTCACGTTGCGCGGCATGAGCGACCGCCAGTTGATCGCGGCCGCCGAGCTGGCTCGCGCCGAAAACATCTACGACCGCGTCGTCAACACGTCCGACCGCACGGAAAAGGAATTCGACTTCAGCCAGCGCTTTATCGCGCCGTTCGAGGGCCGCGTCACCGCCAAGGCCAACGCCATCGCGCTGGATCCTGCCTGGGTCTACGGCCTGATCCGCCAGGAATCGCGTTTCATCATGGACGCGCGCTCGCATGTGGGCGCCTCGGGTCTGATGCAGCTGATGCCGGCCACCGCCAAATGGGTCGCGGGCAAGATCGGCATGACCGATTTCACCCCGGCCAGCGTCAACGACTTCGACACCAACACCGTGCTGGGCACCAATTACCTGAACATGGTGCTGCGCGACCTGAACGGGTCGCAGATGCTGGCCAGCGCCGGCTACAACGCCGGTCCGCGGCGGCCGCACAACTGGCGCTCGACGTTCACGCATCCGGTCGAAGGCGCTATCTTCGCCGAGACCATTCCGTTCAACGAGACGCGTACCTACGTGAAGAACGTGATGTCCAACGCGGTCTATTACGCGGCGATGTTCAGCGGGCAGTCGCAGTCCCTGAAGGAACGGCTGGGCAATATCGTGCCGATCGGCGCCGAGAGCACGTCGATTCCATGACGCGGGATCCGGCCGTCGACGGCTTGCAGGTCTATATCGTGGGCGGGGCGGTGCGCGACGCGCTGCTCGGCCTGCCGCCGGGCGACCACGACTGGGTCGTGGTGGGCGCCACGCCCGAAGACATGGTCCGCCGTGGATTCATCCCGGTCGGCGGCGATTTTCCGGTGTTCCTGCACCCGCGCTCCAAAGAGGAATACGCGCTGGCGCGCACCGAACGCAAGTCCGGCCGCGGCTACAAGGGGTTCACGTTCTACACCGGCGCCGACGTGACGCTGGAAGAAGACCTGCGCCGCCGCGACCTGACCGTCAACGCCATCGCCCAGACGCTGGACGGCGAACGGGTCGATCCCCTGGGCGGCGAGGCCGACGTGCGCGCGCGCGTCTTTCGCCACGTGGGCGAAGCATTCGAAGAAGACCCGGTGCGCATCTTGCGGCTGGGCCGCTTCGCGGCGCGCTTTCCCGACTTCACCGTGGCCCCCGAAACGCTGGCCCTGTGCCGGCGCATGGTGGACGCCGGCGAGGCTGACGCCCTGGTGGCCGAGCGCGTCTGGAAGGAATTGTCGCGCGGCCTGATGGCGAAGAACCCGTCGCGCATGCTGGGCGTGCTGCAGGATTCCGGCGCGCTCGCCCGCGTGATGCCCGAACTGCAAGGCGTGAATGAAGTGGGCGCCGACGTGGACCGCGCAGCGGCGCAGTCCCTGTCGTTGGCGGGGCGCTATGCCTTGCTGTGCCGGCTGACACCCGACCGCGAGGCGCTGGGCCGGCGCATGCGCGTGCCCACCGAATGCAATGATTACGCCCGCCTGCTGCCCGAGGTGCTGGCGGGCCTGGACGCCGCCGAAGGGGGCGGCGCGGATACGCAGCTGGCGCTGATGGAGCGCGCCGACGCGCTGCGCAAACCCGAACGTTTCTTCGATCTCTTGAAGACGGCTTCGGTCTTGCAACCCGTGGACATGGCCGCCTGGCAGTCGCGTGCGGACGCCGTACGCGGCGTGGACGCGGGGGCGATTGCCCGCGCCTGTGCGGGCGACCCGGCCCGCATCAAGGACAGCGTGCGCCAGGCGCGCCTTGAACGTTTGGAACAGCTGCAGGCGGGCTGAGGCCGCCCGGCCCGCCCAGCGCTACAGCTTGCCCAGCCGGTCGCCGCGCGAGAACCCGGCCAGCGGCTCGGTCACTCCTCGGCCCACGGCCAGCACCTTGAAGAGTTCGCCCATTTCGGCTTCCGACAGCAGCTTCTGAACCGGCGCCACGGCTTGCGCGTACTGCTGCGCGTCGGACGGGTCCAGCTGGGCCAGCAAGTCCATCAGGCCGGCGTTCATGAGGAAGCGGGCCTGCGACGTGTAGCCCAGCACCTGCAAGCCGGATTCCAGCGCCGCGTCGGCCATGGCGGTGAAATCCACGTGCGCGGTGATGTCCTGCAGACCCGGCGCGGTGAAAGGGTCGCCATGCGCATGGTGGCGCAGATGGCACATGAGCGTGCCGCCTGCGCGCTGCGGATGGTAGTACTCGCTGCGGGGGAAACCATAGTCCACCAGCAGTGCCGCGCCGCGCTCCAGCCAGCTGCCCATCGCGGCGATCCACGCCTCGCCTTGCAGATTGATCTCGGACACGTAGCCCGGCAAGGCCGGCATGCGTGCGGCAACGGCCGAGGCCAGCGCGACCGGGGCGGGGCGGTCTTCCCAGATGAATCCCCCGTCGGCATCCAGCGCCACGCCGCGTTCCTGCACGGCGCCGGCAGCGTCCCAGGTGAACAGCGATACGGGCATCGCATCCAGCACTTCGTTGGCCAGCACGCAGCCCGCGAACGCATTGGGCAGCGCGTCCAGCCATTGCACGCGATCGCCGAACGGCGCCAGGCGCGCCGCCTGGCGGGCGCGCAGGTCTGCGGACACTTCCAGGATCAGGTACCGGGTCTGGTCCAGCCCCATCGCATCCAGCTCGCGCAGCACGCCTTCGGCCAGCGCGCCGGTGCCCGCGCCGAATTCCAGCACGGCCTGCGTCTGCGTCTGACGCAGCACCTGGGCCGCCTGCCGGGCCATCGTGTGGGCGAATAACGGCGTCAGTTGCGGCGCGGTGACGAAGTCGCCCGCGGGCGTCTTGGCGTCGTCGTCGCCGTCGGCCAGCTTCACGTTGCCGGCGGCGTAATAGCCCAGGCCGGGCGCATACAGCGCTTCCGCCATCCAGTGGTCGAACGGCAGCCAGCCGCCGTTGGCCGTGATCGCGGCGCGCAGGTGCGCGGCAGCGGCGTCGCTATGTTCCTGGGCGGCGGTGGACAGCGGGGGAAGATTGGCGGGAGCGGGGCGTTGCATGGTCGAAGAAGGCGTGGTCATTGCGGCATTTTCCCAAAAAAAGAACGGCCCTGCTGCGCGCGTTTGCCGGCCTGAAAAGACAAACCCCGCGACAGGCGCGGGGTTTGTTTGGGGTCAAGCGGGCGAATTAGCCGCGGCGGTCAGCCGGCTTGGCGAAGCGCTTGGCGGGGCCGCCGGGGCGCTTGTCGAACGAGGGCTTGGCGCCACGGAAACCACCTTCCGGACGGTCGCCGCCGCGGAAGCCGCCTTCGCGCTGGGGACGGTCGCCGAAGCTGGGACGATCGCTGAAGCTCGGACGGGCATCACGGTCACCGCCGCGGAAACCGCCTTCACGGGGAGCACGCTCGCTGAACGGGCGGGCATCGCGCTGGGGACGATCACCGAAGCTAGGACGGTCGCCGCCGAAGCTGGGACGCGCATCGCGGTCGCCGCCACGGAAGCCGCCTTCACGCTGGGGACGGTCGCCGAAGGGACGATTGCCCTGGTAGCCGCCTTCGCGCTGGGGACGATCACCGAAGCTGGGGCGGTCGCTGAACGAACGGGCCGGGCGGTCGCCGAAAGGACGATTGCCTTGGTAGCCGCCTTCGCGCGGCGCACCGTCGCGATTGCCTTGGTAACCGCCTTCACGCGGCTTGAACTCGCCACGCGGGGCGCCGTCACGCGGGCCGCCGAACGAACGGTTTTCACGGTTGCCTTGGTAGCCGCCTTCATGACGCGAACCACCGAAGCCGCCAGGACGCTTGCCGAACGGCTTGCCGCCACGCGGGGCGCCGCTGCCGCCAGCCGACGGACGCGGCGTGCGCTTGGGTTCCAGGCCGGCGATCACTTCAGGCGTGATCGATTGGCCGATGTAGTGCTCGATACGGCGAACCTTGTGGCGCTCGGAGTGCGTCGCCAGCGTGAACGCCAGGCCGCTGCGGCCGGCGCGGCCGGTACGGCCGATACGGTGCACGTAGTCTTCGGCTTGCATCGGCAGGTCGAAGTTGACGGCGTGGCTGATGCCTTGCACGTCGATGCCGCGGGCAGCCACGTCGGTGGCAACCAGGATACGCAGCTGGCCGCGTTGCAGTTGCGACAGCGTACGGGTGCGTTGGCGCTGGTTCATGTCGCCGTGCAGGGCAGCGGCGGCAAAGCCTTGGTCGGCCAGGCGGTCGGCCAGGTCATCGGCGCCGCGCTTGGTCGACGTGAAGACAATGGCTTGGTCCAGCTTGGCGTCACGCAGCACGTGATCCAGCAGCTGCATCTTGTGGCTGGCATCGTCCGCGTACAGCAGGCTTTGCGTGATGTTGGTGTGCTTTTCCTTGGCGCCGGCCATTTCGATACGCTGCGGGTCGCGCATCATTTTGGCAGCCAGCTTGGCGATCGTGCCGTCCAGCGTGGCCGAGAACAGCAGCGTTTGGCGATCTTCCGGCAGGCGGCTGACGATGGTTTCGATATCTTCGATGAAGCCCATGTCCAGCATGCGGTCGGCTTCGTCGAGCACCAGCGTGTGCACGGTGTTCAGCTTGACGCGGCCCGATTGCAGGTGGTCGATCAGGCGGCCGGGAGTGGCGACCAGCACGTCAACGCGGCGCGACAGCGCCTTGAGTTGCGCGCCGTAAGGCATGCCGCCCACGACGGTGGCGGTGCGCAGGTCGGCCAGCTTGCGGCCATACGTTTCGGTCGCTTCGGTGACTTGCAGAGCCAGTTCGCGGGTCGGGGTCAGCACCAGCACTTGCACGCCGACGCCCTTGTTGGCGGGCATCTGGGCAATACGGTGCAGGGCCGGCAGCATGAAGGCGGCGGTCTTGCCGCTGCCCGTCTGCGAGGACACCATCAGGTCGTGACCGGCCAGCGCTTGCGGAATGGCAGCGGCTTGGACGGAGGTGGGGGTGCTGAAGCCAGCTTCTTGAACGGCCGACAACAGAGCGGGTGCAAGACCCAGGTTTTCGAAAGACATTACTTTCCCTTGCCGCAATCAATGCGACGCAGTGCTTGGTCGGGCCAGGGGATTAGGCGGCCGGATCCAGGCGACGGTTGATGGAGCATCGTGCCGACCGAATCAACCGTGCGCGTGGCGCGTTCTCGTATACAGAGTGGAACGCAGGGCGAAAGGAAAGGAGGTCAGGAATCGATGATAGTTCGGCATGGGGCCGGGGCGTAGGCTGCCCGGCAGACTGCAAAAAATTCCGCTAAATCAAGGCGGTAAATGCCGAACTCGTTTTGTGCAGTGCGGCGATCATAACCCGAATTCGCCTTGCAAGGGAATTATTTTTTTGTCCAGTCCCCAATCAATAGGGTTTTTCCCTTGGTCGACGAGCCAGTCGTTGGTCGCCCGGAAGTGGCCGCAGCCCAGAAAAGGCACTGGGGGCCGCCGGGCGGAAAGCGGGGAGGGATGATTGGACATCAGGACGAGGTGGCCGCTGTTGTCGGGCAGCAACATCCGCTTGGCCTGGGCATGGGCGCCCCACAGCAGGAAGGCCTTGGGCGACGGGTCGCGGGCGACCAGCGAAATCAGGGCGTCAGTCACGGTCTCCCAGCCGCGCTTGGCGTGGGAGGCGGGCTGGCCGTCTTCCACCGTCAGTGCGGTGTTCAGGAGCAACACGCCCTGGTCCGCCCAGGGGCTCAGGTCGTTGCCCGCCGGGACGGGGGTGCCCGGGAACTCGTGTGCAATTTCATTGAAGATGTTGCGCAGGCTGGGCGGACGCTTGCAATCGTCGGGCACCGAAAACGCCAGGCCCTGGGCCTGGCCCGCGCCGTGATACGGGTCTTGCCCCAGGATCACCACGCGCACGTCCGACGGCGCCAGCCCGTGCAGGGCCCGGAACGGCGTGGCGGGATAGACCACCGTGCCTTCGGCAAGGCGCTTTTCGACGTGGGCGGTGACCGCGGCCAGCGCGTCGGCGACGGCACGGTTGCCGAAGGCGGCGGCCCAGGCGTCGGGAAGTTGCGCCGTCTGGGCGGCGAGGGCGTGGGGAACGAGGCGGTTATCGATCGGCATGGGCGCGATTTTGGCATAGGCAAGGCGCCGCGTGCCGGCGTGCCGGCAAGCGCGGGATATTGTTTATTAATTGAGAATCATTGTTAATATTGCGGCCTTCGTGCCTTTGCCGCAGTCGCCCTCATGTCCCGTCCCCCCAGCAGCCTGAAAGCCTGGCTCGCCCATTACGGCGAGTTGGTGGGCGCGTGGGCCAAGCGCAATTCCAGGCCTTGCGATGCCGAGGACGCGGCCCAGGACGTGATGGCCGGTTTGTTGAGCGGGGCGAACAGCGGCGTATTGAATGGCAAGTCCTATCTGTTCCGGGCGGCGCAGAACCGGCTGATCAGCGAGATCCGGCGGCAGACGCGGCATGACGAGGTGTCGCTGGAGGCGTGGGCGGCGGATGACCCTGCGCAGTGGCATGATCCTGAGTCCGACGCGCGTGCGCGCCAGTTGGCCGATGCGCTGGAATGCGCCCTGGCCAGCCTGCCGTTGAAGAAGCGGCAAGCCTATGTCTGGTGCCGCCTTGAGGGCTATACGCAGCCCGAAGTCGCTGCCCGGATGGGCTTGGCGCTGAACACGGTCGAGCGCTATATCATGGACGCCACGCGAGAAATCCGCGAACAGCTGAAACACTTCTGCCCGGATTGATCCGCCGCGCAATGACAGACCCCATCGACCCAGACACCCTGACTGATCCCCGCGACGCGGCGGCCTTTTGGTTCGCCCGCGTGCATTCGGAACAGATGAGCCAGGCCGAACGCCAGCAGTTCGACGCGTGGCTGCGGGCAGACCCCGCGCACGACCTGGAATACCGGCGCGCGCGCGGCATCTGGAACGCCAGCAGCCAGTTGGGCGAAGACCGGTTGCGCGCGCTGCTGCAAGAGGCGCCCGCCGCCGCCCGCCGGCCCCGTGCCGTGTCGTCGCGCCGCCGTGTCATGGCGGGCGTGGCGGTGGCCTGTACCGCCGCTGTGGTCGCAGCCGTGGTGTTGCCACGATGGATCGCGGGGGATCCCGGCTACTCGGCGCAGTACGCCACGCAGCCGGGGCAACGCCAGCACGTGACGTTGCCTGATGCGTCGGTCGTCGACCTGAACACGGCCACGCAATTGTCGGTGGCGCTGTATGACAACCGCCGCGTGGTGGCGCTTGCTGCCGGAGAGGCCACGTTTTCGGTGACGCCGGACGCCAGCCGGCCGTTCTACGTGGAAGCGGGCGGCGCGACCGTCCGGGTGACCGGCACGCGATTCAACGTGCGGCGCGACGGCGACGCCGTACGTGTGGCCGTCGAGGCCGGCACGGTGGCGGTCGAGGCCGGGCATTGGTGGAACCGCAGCCAGGTGCTGTTGAGCGCGGGGCAGGGCACCCGCACGGTCGAGGGGGGACGCCTGTCGCCCTCCGAAAAATGGGACGTGCCGAACCTGCTGGCCTGGCATACCGGCCGCGCGGTGTTCCGCGATGTCCCGCTGGGCGACGCCGTGGCCGAGATGAACCGTTATGGCCACGCGCCGATCCGCGTGTCCGGCGCGGACGTGGCCGCAATCCGGGTGTCGGGCGTATTCAGCGTCGACAACCCCCGGGCGTTCCTGGACTTGTTGCCCGCGATTGCGCCGGTGCGCGTGCAAGCCGGCCCGGATGGCTCGTCCCTGATCGTCCGCCGTTAGCCAAGCAAGGCTGACAGCCCGCCGCCCACCTTGCGCGGCGAATGAAATTACGAATAGTTACTATTCAGCAGCGTTTTTCCATCAGGGATTTCACCGCGACAGGCGTCTTGTCTCCCAAGGGCATCGATCCGATGCCGCTGCGCCGCCAGAATCTTCCGCATCCGGCTGACTGGCGAGCCCTGTCTCAAGACCCCTCCAGGAATGCTAGTCCCGTGAACCGTATCCCTTCTGGACCCTCTACCCGCGCCGCTGCGCGCCTGGCTTTGCCGACGCGCGGGTTGACCGTGCTGGCTGTGTCCGTGCTGCTGGCGCTGGCCATCCCGCAGCCTGCCGCCCAGGCGCAGGAGGCGCCGCTGTCCTTGAACATCCCCGCGCAATCGCTGGAAGGCGCATTGACGCAGCTGGCGACGCAGGCCGCGCTGGAATTGGCCTACGCGCCCGACACCGTGCGGGGCCTGAAGGCGCCCGCAGTGTCGGGCAGCCTGACGCCGGACCAGGCGTTGCGGGCCTTGCTGGCTGGCACGGGATTGGTGTTCGAACGGTCCGGCAGCAGCGTGTCCGTGTCGCGCCAGGCGGAGGGCGACACGTCCAGCGTCATGTTGAACACCATTACGGTCGTGGGCAAAGGCAACTCGATCACCGAAGACACGGGCTCCTACACCACCGGCGCCATGAACACGGCGACCAAGTTGCCGCTGACCATTCAGGAAACGCCGCAGTCCGTCAGCGTGGTCACCCGGCAGAAGCTGGACGACTTTGCGATGCAGACGATCGATGACGTGGCCAATAGCACCACCGGCGTCACGGTGAACCACTGGAGCAACGATCGCTCGCGCTATTTCTCGCGCGGCTTCACCATCAACACCTTCCTGATGGACGGTCTGCCCGTGTCGTACGAGACGGACACGTCCACCTACAGCACCACGGCGATGTACGACCACGTGGAAGTCGTGCGCGGCCCCACGGGTCTCATGACCGGCATGGGCGACCCCTCCGGCACCATCAACTTCGTGCGCAAGCAGCCGACCGATGCGGCCCAATTCATCGCTACCGCGCGTGCGGGCTCCTGGAACAATTTCTCGGGCGAATTCGACGCGAGCGGCCCGCTGAACGACAGCGGTTCCGTGCGCGGCCGCTTCGTGACGTCGCAGCAATCGCGGGACTACTTCACCGACGGCTACAGCAGCCGCAAGCAGCTGTACTACGGGGTGGTGGACATCGACATCACCGCCAACACCACGCTGACGCTGGGCGGGCATTCCAACCGCGAAGACAACCCGGGTTCCGAATGGATGGGGGTACCCACCGCGATCGACGGATCACCGCTGGATATCCGGCGGTCGCGGCGGTTCTCGCCGTCATGGAGCTACTGGGACAAGAGCGAGTACAGCCTCTTCGCGGAGCTCAAGCACAATTTCGAAAATGGTTGGATTGCGCGCGCCGCGGCTCGGGGGGTCAATGCCAAATCGTCGTTGGACGGCGCGTATTTCGTCGCCAGCGACAGCGGTCTGAGCGGCAACGTGTACGACGTAATGGGCGGCCGCTACGACTACGACAAGAAGCAGCGCAGCTTCGACTTGTCCGCGCAAGGCCCCGTCACCCTGTTCGGCCGCCAGCACGACATCGCAGTGGGCGCAAGCTACCGCAACGACCGATGGCTCGACAACGGCTATAGCTACCTGAACGAGCCGGGCGGCTACCTGATGGTCTCGGGCGTGGATCCCTCGACCTGGAACCCGGATTCCATGCGTCGCCAGGACTTCACCAAAGACACGATGTGGCGGCGCGACCAGCGCTCTGACCTGACGTCAGCGTATGCGACGGGCCGTTTCAGCCTGGCGGATCCGTTGAGCATGATCCTCGGCGCGCGGATGGATTGGTTCGACTTCGACAACAAGCAGACGCAGGGCAGCTGGAGCAGCCACCGCAAGTTCGGCGAAGACGCCCACTTCACGCCTTACGCCGCGCTGGTCTACGACCTGAACGACAACCATTCGGTCTATGCCAGCTATTCCAGCATCTTCAAGCCCCAGTACTACCTGGACACGTCCGGCACCGTGCTCAAGCCGGTGGAGGGAATCAACTACGAGATCGGCCTGAAGGGCAGCTATCTGGACGAGCGCGTCAACGCCGCTATCGCATTGTTCTCGACGACGCAGACGAACCTGCCGCAAGCCGTGACGGACATTCCTTCGTGCTTCGTAGCCACCAACTGCTACCGGGCCGTGGGCGAGGTGAAGAGCGAAGGGGTGGAGATCGACGTCAATGGCGAATTGCTGCCGCGGCTGAATGTGGGCGTCGGCTATTCGTACACGCGGGCAAAGGTTTCAAGCGGCGGCGTGGACGGTGCGGCCGGCCAGCCTTACGCCAGCTACATCCCGCAGCACCAGTTCAAGGTATCGGCCATGTATCACCTGCCAGGCGCCCTTGACGGGTGGCGGGTGGGCGGCGCGGTGCGCGCGCAAAGCAAGACCACGACACAGTCGACGACCCGTAGTGCCGGGTACGTGATCACGCAATCACCCTATGCTGTGGTTGATCTGGTCGCCGGCTACAAGGTCAACCGCCAGTTGGATATCCAGTTGAACGTGAACAACCTGTTCGACAAGCGCTATTTCGATTCACTGGAAGGCAACAACGGCGGCAACTACTACGGCACGCCACGCAGTTTCCTGCTGAGCACGCGCTACCAGTTCTAAGCGGGAGGCGAGCATGGCCTGCGCGCCCGCCGGAACACGGGCCGGCTAGCTCGCAAGCGCCGGCCCGTGCCGAGCTCAGACCGGCCAGCCGGCCTGGCGGTGGGCCGAGTCCCAGAACATCCATTCCAGCTGGGCGGCGTGCGTGTAGGCCTGGTGCATGGCCTCGCGCGTTTGTGCCGACGCCGTTTCCGCGGCGCGGTCTACCGATGCAATCACGGACCGCACCAGCGCGTGGAAATCGTCGCCGGCATAGGTGTCGATCCACGCCGCATAGGGATTCGGGCGCGCCGCGCGGGCATGGATCTCGCGGCCGATCTCGGCATAGATCCAGAAGCACGGCAGCAAGGCGGCGAGCGCCACCGGGTAGGGCGCGCTCCAGGCGGTGGCGATCAGGAAGCTGGTGTAGTGATGGCTGGCGGGCGTCAGCGGGGTGGCTTCGAAAGTGGCCGCGTCGATGCCGAACTGCTTCATGAAGCCCGCGTGCAGCGAACGCTCGGCCACCACTGCGCCTTTGGCCGCGTCCGCGAATTGCACGACGCCGTCGGCGTCGTCCGCCTTGGCGGCCGCGATCGCCAGCGCGCGCCCGAACGCCACCAGGTAGTGCGCGTCCTGAATCATGTAGTGCTTGAATGCGTTCTCGTCGAGCCGGCCGCTGGCCAGTTCTTGGTTGAACGGCATGTCGCGCGTTTTTTCATAGAGCGCGGCGTTGCGCGCCCAGGCGTCAAAGCTGAAAGACATGGGATTCCTTATGCCCGCAGGCAGGCCAATGACGGCCAGCGCGCAACGCCGCGCGCCGGCTCAACGGCATAAGGGTATCAACTTCGGCGCATCCATTCGCCTATTGCATGTACCAGCCGTGGCTGACCACGAATGACTGGCCGGTGAAGGCCGCGCTGGGAAAGGCGCACAGGAACAACGCGGTCTGGGCCACGTCTTCCACGGTGGTGAAGACGCCGTCCACCGTATCGCCCAGCATCACCTTCTTCACCACGTCTTCTTCGCTGATGCCCAGTTCGCGGGCCTGCTCGGGGATCTGCTTTTCCACCAGCGGTGTGCGCACGAAGCCCGGGCAGATGACGTGCGAACGCACGTTGTGCGCCGCGCCTTCCTTGGCCAGCACGCGGGCCAGGCCCAGCAGCGCATGCTTGGCGGCCACGTAGGCGGACTTCAGGGGCGAGGCTTCGTGCGAATGCACCGATCCCATGTAGATGACCACGCCGCCGCGATTGTCCTGGTACATGTGCTTGAGCGCCGCCTTGGTCGTCAGGAAGGCACCGTCCACGTGGATGGCCTGCATCTTCTTCCAATCCGAAAAGGCGTAGTTCTCGATAGGGTTCACGATCTGGATGCCGGCGTTCGAGATCAGGATGTCGATGCTGCCGTAGGCGGCCGCGACCTTGTCGATGCCCTGGTTCACGGCGTCTTCGCTGGTGACGTCCATCGCCACGCCCATCGCCTTGCCGCCGGCCTGTTCAATTTCGCGGGCAACGGCGTCGGCCCCGGCCTGGTTCAGGTCGGCAATCGCAATGGTCGCGCCTGCGCGCGCAAGCGTCAGGGCGATTTCCTTGCCGATACCGCTGGCGGCGCCGGTCACGACGGCGACTTTTCCATTCAACTGGCTCATGCTGCAACCTCCGGTTCAGGAATGCCGGCAGGCCCGCGCATGCTGCATCGTGGCGCGGAGCCGGCAACAGGCCTTGCAGGGGAAGGCGCGAGTGCGACCTCCCCGACGCAAGGAGCATCCCTGGATGGTAGCCCTTCAGCTTGAGCAACGCCTGAACGCCATCGGGCCGCCGGTTGCCGGTAACATCTGGCCCATTCCGGCGGCTGGGCCTTTCCCAGATGCCTACCCTTCTTGCAGGCGGTCATCAGCGTGGCATCAGCTTTCATCCATCGTTTCCGGGGCACTGCGGCGTGCGTGGCGTTATGCGCGGGCGTTCTGCTGGGGTTGCCCGCGCAGGCCGCGCACATCGTGGTGGATACCGGGCACACCCCCAACCGGCCGGGCGCGACGGGCGCAAGCGGGCGGGTGGAGTATCTGTACAACCTGGATGTCAGCAATCTGGTGGCGGCCGTTCTGCGCGCCGCCGGCGATCGCGTGACCCAGGTGGCGGCCAATGGCGCCGAAGTCGAACTGGGCAAGCGTTCGCGCATAGCGCCGACGGCGGATTTCTTTGTCTCGATCCATCACGACTCGATGCAGCAGCAGTACATCGATGCGGGGCGCCAGCGCGAGTTTGCGGGGTTCTCCGTGTTCGTGTCGGAACGCAATCCCAGGTACGAACAAAGCCTGCGCTGCGCGCGCGCCATCGGCGAGCAGTTGGTGGCCGCGGGCGAGAAGCCGTCGCTGTATCACGCGGAACCGATCGCCGGCGAAAACCGGCCGTTGCTGGACCGCCGTCTGGGTGTGCACCGTTTCGACGGGTTGGCGGTGTTGAAGACGGCGCCGATGCCTGCGGTGCTGGTAGAGGTGGGGGTGATCGTGAATCCGGACGAGGAACGCCGCCTGGCCCGCCCTGAAGTCGTCAAACGGGTGGCGCAGGCGATCGCGAATGGCGTGCACGCCTGCCAGCAGCCGTAGCGCAAGGCACCCGGCAGCGCGGCCACCTTCGATATTTCGACCCTGGACCCCGGCGGCGGCGACAGGCTCCGCGCGGATTCATCGTGGCGGTGCGGCTTCCGGCGGCTTGCCGCCCAGGCGCAGCAGCAGGAATCCGGCCACCGCCGAAGCGAGGGATCCGGTCAGCACGCCGATCTTGGTGGCATCCACGGTGGCCGCGTCGGTGAAGGCCAGCGCGCCGATGAAGAGACTCATCGTGAAGCCGATGCCGCACAGTAGCGCCACGCCGTACAACTGCGTCAGCGATGCGTGGCGCGGCAGGCTGGCGACGCCTGTCTTGATGGCCACCCACGCGAAGCCGAACACGCCCAGCTGCTTGCCCAGGAACAAGCCCAGTGCCACGCCCAGCGGCACCGGTTGCGCCAGGCTGTCCAGTCCCATGCCGGCGAACGACACGCCCGCGTTGGCGAACCCGAACACCGGCACGATCAGCAGCGCCACGGGTTTGTGCAGCGCGTGTTCCAGGTCATGCAGCGGCGAATGCGCCTGCGGCTGGCCTGCATTGCGCGGACGCAGCGGGATCGTCAGCGCCAGCGCCACGCCGGCCAACGTGGCATGCACGCCGGACTTCAGCACGAAATACCACAGCACGGCGCCGATCAGCAGGTAGGGGGTCAGCCGCAGCACGCCTGCGCGGTTCAGGCAGAACAGGCAGGCCAGCAAGGCGCCCGCCATGATGAGCGCGAAGACTTTCAGTTGCGAGGTATAGAACAGCGCGATGATGACGATGGCGCCCAGATCATCCAGGATCGCCAGTGCGGTCAGGAAGATCTTCAGCGAGGTCGGCACGCGGCTGCCCAGCAGCGCCAGGATGCCCAGCGCGAAGGCGATGTCGGTGGCGGCGGGGATCGCCCAGCCGCGCAGGGTGTCGGGGTTGCCCAGGTTGACCAGCACGTAGATCAGCGCCGGCACCAGCATGCCGCCCAGCGCGGCGATGCCCGGCAGGACGATTCTTGCAGCGCCGCGCAATTGGCCATCCAGCACCTCGCGCTTGATCTCCAGACCCACCAGCAGGAAGAACACGGCCATCAGGCCGTCGTTGATCCAGTGCAGCACGGTTTCGCGCAGCATAACGGGCCCCGCGTGAAAGCCCAGTTTGGTGCCCAGAACCTCGAAGTAGAGGGGAGCGGCCGGGCTGTTGGCGATGATCAGGGCCGCGAGGGCGGCGGCCATCAGCACGTAGCCGCCCAGCGCTTCGGATTGCAGGAAAGCCTGGAGGAACGAGGGGCGGCGGGAATGAGCCGGAACCTGCTGGGTCACTGGGCCTCCTTGGTAATATTTTGTTAAGATGACAAATTGAAGCTGAATTTTAACTGAATAAATTATTCAGATTGGGCCGTTTATCGCTAACTTCGGCCAATTTCGATGAAAATATTTAAAAACTCGCCGAATTCGAAGGAAAGCTTGTGGGTGGGCATTGCGGCCTCTACCAATGACTTCCTTCAGGATTTCGACTAAATTTCGGTCTTTGATGCGTCGACACGTAATAGATATTTCAGTCGATTTCTAAAACAGCTTTTTTCTTGAGCATATTGACCAGCTTGTGGCTAGCGATGCCGCCTGGCGACCTCTCCTAGCACATGACCCTGCCTACCTTATCGGTGCTGATCCATACACCCGCTAACTCCGGCGCGAAGAGCCGTCTGGTCGAAGTGGGGGAGTCCTTGGCGCTTCCCGCAGGCCAACCCACGTATGGCCAGTACTACGTCAAGCGCTTGGCGCCCAGCATGCGCCTATTGACGTGGCAACGGGAGGGGTCACGATTCGATTTTTCCCGCACCGGCGGAATCCGCGTGTGGACCGGCCGCGAACTGACGGCGTCGGAGTGCGCGCACGAGTGCCAGGCGCAATCTGCGCTCCCGCTGGAGCCGGACGACGTTGCCTACCTCGAAGCCTTCCTGCTGCTGCAGAACCGCAGCTGGAACGATCTCAACGCCGCTGAAGACTTGTCAGCCCATGATGCCCACTCCCGCTGAACCGCAAGCCGGCAACACCGGCGCCCGCCTACGCATCCTGCACACCGAGGCGGCCACGTCGTTCGGCGGGCAGGAATTCTGCATCTACAAAGAGATGATCGCCATGCGCGAGCGCGGCCATCACCTGGAGCTGGTCTGCCAGCCCGGGGCCGAACTCGGAGACCGCCTGAGCGAGGCCGGCTTCACGGTGCACCGAATCGTCATGGACGGTGCGGGCAACTTCCTGCGCGGCGTGGTGTTCATGCGGCGCCTGCTGCGGCGCGAGCGTTTCGACGTCGTGAATACGCACAGCCGCCGCGACACCGTGCTGGCCGCCATCGCTGCGCGCCTGGCCGGCACGCCGTTGATCGTGCGCACGCGGCATCTGGCCAAGCCCATCAATTCCCTTTATGCCTATACGTGGCTGGCGCACCGAGTCATTGCCGTCAGCCGCTATGTGCGCACGCAATTGCTGGAGGGCGGCGCGCGGCCGGAGTCGGTCGCGACGATCCATTCGCCGGTCGTGTTGCCGCAGGTACGCGAAGGCGCTTGCGTGCGCGATGAGCTGGGGCTGCCCCCGGACGCGCTGGTGGTGGGCTGCGTTGCCGTGATGCGGGCCGAAAAGGGCCACGGCGATCTGATCGACGCGTTCCACCGGGTTTGCCCCCGCTTCCCCTCGGCGCATCTGGTCCTGGTGGGCGACGGCATGCCCTTGTTCGACCAGTTGCAGGCGAAGGTGTCGGCGTTGGGGCTGACGGACCGGGTGCATTTCACCGGACGCCGGCAGGATATCGGCAACGTGCTGATGGCCTTGGACGTGTTTGCCTTGCCGACCCACCGGGAGGCCCTGGGCACGGTGTTCATCGAAGCCGCGGCGATGGGCGTGCCCGTCATTGGCACGGACGTGGGCGGCGTGCCGGAAACCATGCAGGCGGGCGAGACCGGGCTGCTGGTGCCGCCGCGCGATCCCGCCGCGTTGGCGGCGGCGCTGGAAACCCTGCTGGCGGACCCGGCCCTGCGCCGTCGCATGGGCGACGCTGGCCGCGAGCTGATCTGCGGCCAAGGCCTGTTTTCCGCCGAGCGCACTGCTGGCCAGGTGGAGCACGTCTACACGCACTGGCTGGCCGAACTGGGCCGGCCCGTGCGCGCTGCCTGACGTTTTATCTACCGGCGGGCGCCGGCGTTCAGTGCATGAGCAACGCGTTCATCGCTTCGATCACGCGGTTGCGATAGCGCGGCAGCAAGGCCTGCGTGCGGGCCTGGCGTTCGCGCCATTCCGCAGGCTCCGAACCGGCTGCGACGCGGGGCGTCGCCCAGATCGGGTCGGGGAAATGGCGATCGCCGCGCCAGCGCGGAATCACATGCCAGTGCAGGTGCGGCACCATGTTGCCCAGCGACGCCAGATTGATCTTGTCCGGCGTCAGGACCGATTGCTGCGCTTCTTCCACCGCATACACGGCGCGCATCAGCAGATCGCGCCCGTGCGTGGACAGGCTGGTCATTTCCGCCAGGTGGGCGTTCCAGATCACACGCGTGAAGCCGGGATAGTCGGCATCGTCCACTTCGATCACGCGCAAGTGCGGGCCACGCCACAGCAGCGTGCCGCCGTCTTCCTGGCACAGGGGGCAGTTCGGGTCGCGAGCGCTCAAGCCATCACCTTGCGGTACTGAATGAAGCCGGAGCGGTCCGCGATGCGGTCGTACAACTGCATGGCGGTCGCGTTGGTCTCGTGCGTCAGCCAGTACACGCGCGCGCAGTTGTTGGCGGCGGCCTGGGCGTAGACGTGTTCGATCAGCTTGCGGCCCGCGCCCGTGCCGCGTACGTCCGGGTCCACGTACAGGTCCTGCAGATAACAGTAATCGCCTGCCGTCCAGGTGGAGCGGTGGAAAATCCAGTGCACCATGCCGATGGCGCGGCCGCTGTCGTAGGCAAGCGCCGCGTGCATGGGCTCGGCGGGGTCCAGGAAGCGCGCCCAGGTGTTGCGGGTGACCGCGTCGTCAATGCTGACGCGGTAGAACTCCTGGTAGCTCTTCCACAGCGGCAGCCAGACTTCGAAGTCGGCAGCGACGATGGGGCGGATTTCGGCGGTACTCATGGCGCAGGGCCTCCTGTCGGGATTCAGAGTTGGTTTTCCATCGCTTCGACGACGTGTCGCAGCACTTGCAGCCGAGCGTAGCGCTTGTCGTTGGCGGACACCAGATGCCACGGCGCGTGTGCGATGTCGGTGCGGGCCAGCATCTCGTTGGCTGCGGCTGCGTATTCCTTCCATTTGTCGCGGTTGCGCCAGTCGTCGGGTGTGATCTTGAAATTCTTGAAGGGCGATTTCTCGCGTTCCTTGAAGCGTTCCAGCTGCACGTCGGCGGTCACGGCCAGCCAGAATTTCAGCACGATCGCGCCGCTGGCCGCCAGTTGTTCCTCGAAGTCGTTGATCTCGGCGTAGGCGCGACGCCAGTGGGCGGGCGCGGTCAGCTTCTCGACGCGTTCGACCAGCACGCGGCCATACCAGGACCGGTCGAAGATCGCGACGCGGCCATGGCGCGGCAACTGCCGCCAGAAGCGCCACAGATAAGGGCGTGACAGTTCATAGCTGTTCGGGGCGGCGACCGGCGTGATGTCGAATTGCCGGGCGTCCAGCGCATGGGTCACGCGCCGGATGGCGCCGCCCTTGCCGGCGGCATCCTGCCCTTCGAACACCAGCACCAGCGAACGGTCCTGGAATTTCTTGGACCGTGCGGCGCGGGCCAGCCGGCCTTGCAGCAGGCCGAGTTCGGACTCGTAGTCGCCCTTGTCGACGCGGGCTTCATAATCCAGTTCGCCCAGGCGGTCGACAATGCGGGCGGGCGCGGAATGCGCCAGGAACGATTGCGGAATGCGGGGCACGCCGCGCTGGCGCATCGCCGCCAGTACCGCCTCGGCGGTGCGGGCCGACCGCAAGTTCTCGTCGGCGCTGGGGATGACCACCCAGGGCGCGTGGCCGCTGTCGGTGTGGTTCAGCACAACCTGGCCGCCGGCGCGGATGCGGTCGTATTTCTTGTAGACCTTCAAGTCCACGGGGCTGACCTGCCACGAGGTTTCGGGGCTGGCCAGCAGGCGCTCTGCCCGGTCCTTCTGCGCCTTGGCAGACAGGTGGAACCACAGTTTGACGATCTGCACGCCTTCGGCGGCCAGCATCGCCTCGAAGCGGCGGATCGCGGCGGATTGCGCTTCGATGGCGTCCTGGTTGGGCTTCTTGCGGGCCGATTCAATGATCAGCGGCGCATACCAGGACCCGAACACGATGCCCGTGCTGCCCTTGGGCGGCAGGTCTTTCCAGTAGCGCCAAAAAGGCGGCCGGTCCTGCTCGTCGCCTTCGGGCGGGCCATAGGCCAGCGTCTTGATGTGGCGCGGATCCATCCATTCGTTCAGCAGGTTGACCGTGGCGCCCTTGCCGGCGCCGTCGATCCCCGCCACCACGATCAGCAGCGTCTTTTCTGCCTTTTCAAGGCGCTGGTATTGCGCGTTCAGCAGGGCGACGCGCAGCCGCGCTTCCACCGGTTTGAATGCTTCCTTGGACAGGCTGGGGTCGGCTTCGGCTTCTGCGAACATGGGGAATCCGTCTGATCGGCAATCGGGAGATCGGCCGATCTTGCGGGATAAGCGCCCGGCGCGCAAGTGCGGCGCGGGCGCCCGAGTCAGAGCCCGTCGATGGGGATTTTCAGGTAGCGCACGCCGTTGTCCTCTGGCGGCGGGAAATGGCCGGCGCGGATGTTCACCTGGATGGCGGGCAAGATCAGGGTGGGCATGGACAGGGTGGCGTCGCGCCGGGTGCGCATGGCGACGAACTCGTCTTCGCTGATGCCGTCATGCACATGGATGTTGGCGGTGCGCTGTTCGGCCACCGAGGTCTGCCAGTGGGCTTCGCGTCCCGGTGGCGGGTAGTCGTGGCACATGAAGAGCCGCGTGCCGCCCGGCAGGCCCAGCAGCCGCTGGATCGAGCGGTACAGCTGATGGGCGTCGCCGCCAGGGAAATCGCAGCGCGCGGTGCCCACATCCGGCATGAACATCGTGTCGCCTACGAAGGCGGCGTCGCCCACCAGATAGGCCATGTCGGCTGGCGTGTGCCCGGGCACATGGATCGCGGTGGCTTCCAACGCGCCGATGCGGAAGGTTTCGCCATCGGTGAACAGGTGGCCGAACTGGGAGCCGTCTAGCTGGAACTCGGGTTCCAGGTTGAAGATCTGCTTGAAGACGCCTTGCACGGTGCGGATGCTTTGCCCGATGGCGATGACCCCGCCCAACTGCCGCTGCAGATACGGGGCGGCCGACAGATGGTCCGCGTGGGCGTGGGTTTCCAGCAGCCATTGGGTGGTGAGCCCCGCTTTGCGCACATAGGCCGCCACGCGGTCCGCGCTGGCGGTGCTGCTGCGCCCGGATTTGGGGTCGTAGTCCAGCACCGAATCGATGATGGCGCAGGCGCTGCCGTCGTGCACGACGTAGGTGACGGTAGCGGTGACGGGATCGAAAAAGGCTTGGATGTGAGGACTCATGGCCGCCAGCAGATGACAATATATATATTTAAATAATATTGTTTGATAATTTATCCGTCAATATAATGATCCGCTATTGTCCGACCTGCCGATACGCCTTATGAATGCCGCCCTGACCGATTGCGAACTTGCCGTCCTGCGGGAATCCGCGGCCCAGGCCTGCGCGCTGCTCAAAGCGCTGGCCAACGAAGACCGCCTGCTGCTGCTGTGCCAATTGGTGCAGAACGAACGCAACGTGAGTGAACTGGAATCGCTGACCGGCATCCGCCAACCGACCTTGTCTCAACAACTGGGCGTGCTGCGCGACGAGGGGCTCGTCACGACGCGCCGCGACGGCAAGTACGTCTACTACCAGATGGCCAGCTTCGAAGTCAGCCAGGTCATGAAGACGCTATCCAGTTTGTACTGCGGCCGCGCAATGGAGTCACTGGCGTGAACCCGGACTGGTCCGCCCTTGAACCATTCAAAAGCCGGTAACCCGGCGCGGAGACAAGCATGCCCCAGGTACAGTCAGCACCCGCCGCATCCGCCGATTTCGACGTGGTGGTGGTAGGAGGAGGCGCGGCAGGCATCGGCGTGACCGCCAGTTTGCTGCGGCGCCGGCCGGATTTGCGCATTGCCGTCATCGAACCCAGCGACAAGCATTATTACCAGCCGGCCTGGACGCTGGTGGGCGGCGGCGTGTTCGATGTGAAGAAGACCATGCGCCCGACCCGTTCGGTAATGCCGTCGCGGGCCACGTGGCTGCATACGTCGGCCGCGGGTTTCGAACCGCAAGCGAACCGGGTGCGCCTGGCCGACGGCGGCAGCCTGACGTACCAGCAACTGATCGTATGTCCCGGCCTGCGGCTGGCCTGGGACAAGATCGACGGGCTGTCCGACGCGCTTGGCCAGAACGGGGTGACGTCCAACTATCGCTACGACCTGGCGCCCTATACCTGGGAACTGGTGCGGTCGTTGAGGCAAGGGCAGGCGCTGTTCACCCAGCCGGCCATGCCGATCAAATGCGCGGGCGCGCCGCAAAAGGCGATGTATCTGGCCTGCGACCATTGGCGCCGGACCGGTGTGCTGGACCGCATGCATGTTGAATTCGACCTGGCGGGCGCGGCGCTGTTCGGCGTGCCCACGTTTGTGCCGCCGCTGATGCGCTATGTCGAGAGCTATGGCATCAACCTGGCGTTCAATTCCGCGCTGGTGGCCGTGGACGGGCCGGTGCGCAAGGCCTGGTTCGATGTGAAGGGCGCCGACGGCAGTGTGTCGCGCGTGGAGAAGTCTTTCGACATGCTGCACGCCGTGCCGCCGCAAGTGCCGCATGACGTCGTGCGCGACAGCGCGCTGGCGGATGCGGCCGGCTGGTGCGAGGTTGACCCCGGCAGCCTGCGGCATGTGCGCTTTGACAACGTGTTCGGCCTGGGCGATGGCATCAGCACCAGCAACGCCAAGACGGCCGCCGCCGCGCGCAAGCAGATCGTCACCGTGACCGAAAACCTGATCGCGGTGCGCGAAGGCCACGCCATGCCCGTCACGTACGACGGCTACGGCTCGTGCCCGCTGACGGTCGAGCGCGGCCGCATCGTGCTGGCCGAGTTCGGCTACGGCGGCAAGCTGCTGCCCACCTTCCCGCTGGACCCCACGGTGCCTCGCAAGAGCGCGTGGTTCCTGAAGGCAACGCTGTTGCCGTGGATCTACTGGAACGGCATGCTGCGCGGCCGCGAATGGCTGGCGCGGCCGCTGGGCAACTGAACCTGCGCTACTCGTAGGTGCGCACGTCGTCGATGACCTTACCGTCGTTCGGCAGGCCGTCGGCGTCCACCCATTCCACGTCAGCGCGCAGCTTGGTCACGTCGCGCACGGATTCGGCGATGCGGTTGGACAGCTCTTCGCCGCGTACCCGCGAATCCACCTTCAGCACCATGCGGTCCGATCCGGTGCTGCCGCTGATGACGAGGCGGGCGCGCAGGATTTCAGGGTGGCGCCGCACCACGTCCGCGACCTGCGAGGGGTGGACGAACATGCCGCGTACTTTGGTGGTCTGATCCGCGCGGCCCATCCAGCCCTTGATGCGGGTGTTGGTGCGCCCGCAAGGCGAAATGCCGGGCATGACGGCCGACAGGTCGCCGGTGCCGAAGCGCACCAGCGGATAGTCCGGATTCAGCGTGGTAACCACCACTTCGCCGACCTCGCCGTCAGGCACGGGCTCTCCGGTGCCGGGGCGCACGATTTCCACGATGATGTCTTCGCCCAACACCAGCCCCTGGCGGGCAGGCGTCTCGAAGGCGATCATGCCCAGGTCGGCGCTGCCGTAGGCCTGGTAGCCTTCGATGCCGCGGGCCGCCAGCCAGTCGCGCAGCGACGGCGGAAAGGCTTCGCCCGACACCAGCGCGCGCCGCAGCGAATCCAGCTTCACGCCCAGTTCGTCGGATTTCTCGAGGATGATCTTCAGGAAACTGGGCGTGCCCGTGTAGCCGCTGGGTGCCAGGTCCTGAATGGCGCGCACCTGCTGTTCGGTCTGGCCCGTGCCGCCGGGAAAGACCGTGCAGCCCACGGCATGCGCTGCCGTCTCCATCATGGAGCCGGCCGGGGTGAAGTGGTAGGAAAAGCAGTTGTACGCCAGTTCCCCGGCGCGAAAGCCGGCCGCGTACAGGGCGCGCGCAAAACGCCAGTAATCCGCGCGCGCGCTTTCCGGTTCGTAAATGGGGCCGGGCGAGGCGAAGACGCGCATCGCTTCGCCCCAGCCGATCGCGGAGAATCCGCCGAAGGCTTTGGCCGGGCCCGCAGGCGCCGCCGCATCGTCGCGGCTGTGCTGCTGGCGTTCCAGCAGTTCGTGCTTGCGCAGCACGGGCAGGCGGGCCAGCGCCGCGCGCGACGTGATGGTGGCGGGGTCAACGCCGCGCAGCTGTTCGGCGATTGCCGGGGCGCGCGCGATCGCCCGTGCAATCGCGCCGGGCAAGGCGGCCATCAGCTCGCGCTCGCGTTGCTCGGGCGCTCGGGTTTCCAGGACATCGAAAAACTCGGACATGGGATCGCACCCTCTCGTGTGCCGTATTGCGGTGTCGTTGCCGGCGGGGCGCCGGTCCACACCGGCGCTGCCGCTCCAGGGATCAGGCCAGCCAGCGTTTGCGGCGGCGGTAGAACTTGTTGTCGCGGAAACTCTTTCTTTCACCGCTGGAAATGCCCAGGTAGAACTCTTTGACGTCCTCGTTCTGGGCCAGGTCCCGCGCGGCGCCGTCCATCATCACGCGCCCGTTTTCCAGGATGTAGCCGTAATCGGCATAGCGCAGCGCGATGTTGGTGTTCTGTTCGGCCAGCAGGAAGCTCACGCGTTCGCGCTGGTTCAGATCGCGCACGATCTCGAAAATCTCTTCCACGATCTGCGGGGCCAGGCCCATGGACGGTTCGTCCAGCAGGATCATGTTGGGGTTGGCCATCAGCGCGCGGCCGATAGCGGTCATCTGCTGTTCGCCGCCCGACGTATAGCCGGACTGGCTCCCGCGGCGCTGCTTCAGGCGCGGGAAGTATTGGTACACGCGTTCCAGCGCGGCCGCGGTGTCGCCGCGGCTCATGCTGCGGGTGTAGGCGCCGGTCAACAGGTTCTCTTCGATGGTCAGGTGGGCAAAGCAATGCCGACCCTCCATCACCTGCACGACGCCGCGCTTGACCAGTTCCGACGGCGACAGCCGTTCGATGCGCTGGCCGCGGTATTGGATATGGCCCTTGGTGACGTCGCCGCGCTCGCCCTTGAGCAGGTTCGAGATGGCGCGCAAGGTCGTGGTCTTGCCCGCGCCGTTGGCGCCCAGCAACGCCACGATCCTGCCTTCCGGCACCTGCAGGGACACGCCCTTGAGCACCAGGATCACGTGGTTGTAGATCACCTCGATCCCGTTCACGTCGAGCAGCACGTTGGGCGCTTCGGCGGGGGAAGGGGCGATGGATGCAGCAGTTGTTGCAGCGGTCATGACGATTCCTGCGGCGTGGTGGGGGGGGGGGGGGGGGGGCGGGCGCCCCCCCCCCCCCCCCCCCCCCCAACCAAAACTCCCC